>DASXCR010000273.1:0-7238 GCA_036491075.1 Solirubrobacteraceae bacterium | reverse complement strand
CTGGGCGCTCGCCGACCCGGTCGCGACGGTCCGGATCCTGCGAATCCTCATCGACAACGCGCTCGCCCACGGCCCGGCGGGCGGCGCGATCGCCGTCGAGGTCGTGGCCGGCGCAGGCGAGCGCGCGCATGTCGTCGTCCGCGACGAGGGGCCGGGGATCGGGCCGGCCGACCGCGAGCGCATGTTCGCGCGCTTCGAGCGCGGCAGCGCGGTCCGTCACGGTCGCGCGCGCGGCGGCTTTGGCCTCGGCTTGGCGATCGCCCGCGGGCTCGCGCTGCGGATGGAGGGCTCGCTGACCCTCGATCCGGGTGCCCCGACGACGTTCCGGCTCGCGCTGCCCGCCGCCGGTCCGCTCCCGGCGGGCGACGAGGACCGGCTCGCGGAGCCGTCCGCGACGCCGGGCTAGCCGTCCACCGGCGCGGGGGCCTCGGGCTCCGGCAGGCCGCCGGCGAACGCCGGCCAGGCCAGCGTGCGCAACGCGCGCTGCACGACGGCGCCGTTGTCGAACATCAGCCCACGCACGACGACGGGGTCGGTGGTCTCGTCGAGGATCGAGGTCAGCACGCGCAGCGGCCCCATGTGCGTGCTGACGATCACGGTGAGGGGATGTCGCAGCCGAGCGGCGAGCCGGCGGACGTCGAGCAGGAACGACAGGCAGCGGCGCGTCAGGGCGACGTAGCTCTCGCCGCCCGGCGGCTCGAGCGAGAGGTCGACGGCCAGGCGCGGGTCGCGCGGGCGGATCGGGGTGCGCTCGAGCTCGCCGTAGGAGCGCTCGGCGAGCCGCGCGTCCTGCGCGATGCACGGGACCTCGAGCCCGCCGGCGCGGGCGGCGAGGGCGAGCGTCTCGATGCTGCGCGTGAGGTTCGAGGTGAAGCCGATGTCGAACGTCCGCCCGGCGATCCGGCGGCCGGCGTCCTGTGCCTGCAGGCGGCCACGCACCGTGAGCGGCGCGTCGGTGGTCCCGGTGAACAGACCGGCCGCGTTCGTCGTCGTCTCACCGTGTCGCACGAGCCACAGCTCGACGGCGGGCGCGGCGACCTGCTCGGCCACCCGCCGGCGCAGGTGCGCCGAGTCCTCGAGCTCGGCCGTGGCGAGCTCATACCAGTGCTCCAGCGGCGCCTGCCCGGTCCTGACGTCGCCGCTCATCCGACCTTCTATAGCGCACGGTGCGCGCGCGGTCGCGCGCGGCGCGTCAGGCGCCGGCGAGCTCGAGACCCTGCGCGTAGCCGCCGGCGAGCACCGCGTCGCGCCGGCCGGCGTCCATGAGGTTCGGTCCCATGACCCGCGCGATCGCCTGCGCGGGGCCGATCGTCCGCACCTTCGCCCCGCGGTTTCGCAGCGTCAGCGTCTCGAGCGCCGCGGTGCTCCCCGCGATCGCCCGCAGCAGACCGAAGGGCGAGGCGATCGCGATGTCGAGGCTCGCGATCGGATTCAGGCAGAGGACCTGCGTCAGGCGCGCGGCCGGCGCGATGTCGAGGTTCGTGTTGCTCCAGACCGCGCCGTCGACGTACTCGCGCCCGTCGATCCGCACCGGGGCGAAGATCCACGGGACCGAGCACGACGCCTGCACCGCCTGAGCGACCGTGGCATCGGGCGCGCCGGGAGCGCCGAACACGACCCGCCGCCCGGTCTCGCGGTCGACGGCCACCACGCGCAGCCGCCCGTCGAAGCGCGCGCCCGCGAGGTCGACGCCATCGTGCACCGCGCTCAGCGAGCGATCGGTTCCCGACGCCCGGCTGAGCAGCGCCGCCCGCAGCGCGTTGCTGCCGTTCGATCCGATCGCGAGCGCCATCGGCGCCAGCGGCGTCGCGGCGACGCCGGCCAGGCGCGCCGCCTCGCGCGCGACGCCCTGCAGCGTCCTGCGCGACGCTCCGAGCCACGGTCCGGCGACCTGCGCCGCGCCGCCCCCCGCCGCGACGTCGCCCGCCGGCTCCTGCGCACCGGACGTGAGCGCGCGCACGTCCGGCGCCCGTGGCCTGGGCCGCCGCGGCCGCTCGCCGGCGACGAGCGCGGCGGCGACCAGCGACCCCGCCGAGGTACCCACCAGCGACTCGGTCGCGCGGAAGTCGTGGCCCGTGGCGTCCTCGATGCCCGCCAGCAGCCCGCTCATCCACGCCTCGCCCAGCGTCCCTCCGCTCGCGAGGACGAGCACGTCCGGGACGGTGAAGGGCTCGCTCACACGGCCGAATCGTACCGGGCTCCTGGGCGCGCTCGGCGGTCTACCCCGGCCTGACGGCCCCGGCCGCCGCGACACGGCCGTCGCATACAAACGTACGTGATAACGTACAGCCGGTGGCGACGACGATCGAGCACCCACCGCCGATCGGCCCCCGCATCCGTGCGCTGCGCGATGCGATGGAGCTGAGCCTGCGCGACCTCGCCGACCGCTGCGGCGTCAGCGCGCCGATGCTCAGCCAGGTCGAGCGCGGCGAGACGAGCCCGACGCTCGCGGTCGCCACCCGGATCGCCGCGGGCCTGGACCTCAAGCTCTCGCAGCTGCTGCGCCTCGACGAGGGCGGCACGGTCGCGATCGTCCGCGCCTGCGACCGCCGTCCCGGCACGAGCGACCCCGCCTCGGGCCATCAGGCCGAGATCCTCACGCCGCCGCTGCCCGGCCAGCGCGCGGAGCTCTCGCGCCACGTCCTGAAGCCGAGCGCCAAGACGGGCGGCCCCGGCGACCCGCCGATGCACGAGCCCGGCAGCCGCGAGACCGCGCTCGTCCTGGAGGGCGGCGTCGTCCTGCAGGTCGAGGGCGAGCGCCACGAGCTCGCCGCCGGGGACTGCGTCACGTTCGACGCCGACCTCTCCCACCACTTCGAGAACCCCGGTTCCGACGACGCGATCCTGCTCGCCGTCGTCTCCGCCGGCCTACGCAGGAGCTGACGCCATGACCGCACCGACGACGCTGTTTCACAAGATCTGGGCATCCCACGAGGTCGCGCCGGGCCTGCTCTGGATCGACCTGCACCTCGTCCACGAGGTGACGAGCCCGCAGGCGTTCGACGGGCTGCGGCTCGCCGGCCGCAAGCTGCGCCGGCCCGACCGCACGCTCGCGACGGCCGACCACAACGTGCCGACCGACGACACGCCGACCGCGGCTCGCATCAAGGACGAGCTCAGCCGTGTCCAGGTCCAGACGCTCGAGCGCAACTGCGCGGAGTTCGGCGTGCCGATCTACTCGCTGGGCTCCGACAGGCAGGGCATCGTCCACGTCATCGGGCCGGAGCTCGGGGTCACGCAGCCGGGCATGACGATCGTCTGCGGCGACAGCCACACCGCGACGCACGGCGCGTTCGGAGCGCTCGCCTTCGGCATCGGCACGAGCGAGGTCGAGCACGTGCTCGCGACGCAGTGCCTCGTCGCGCCGAAGCCGAAGTCGATGCGGATCCGCTACACGGGCGAGCTCGGCTTCGGCGTCACGGCGAAGGACCTGATCCTCGCGACGATCGGCCAGATGGGCGTCGACGGCGCTGCCGGTCACGTCGTCGAGTTCGCCGGTCAGGCGATCGAGGCGCTGAGCATGGAGGGCCGGATGACCGTCTGCAACATGACGATCGAGGGCGGCGGGCGCGCGGGCATGATCGCTCCCGACGAGACGACCTTCGCGTGGGTCACGGAGAGGGCCGGCATCGAGATCCCGGACGCGTGGCGCGCGCTGAAGACCGACGAGGGCGCGACGTTCGATCGTGAGATCACGGTCGACGCGAGCGCGATCAGCCCGCAGGTGACGTGGGGGACCGCGCCCGACATGGTCGCCGGCGTCGCCGACGCCGTGCCGGAGCCGACGACCGAGGGGCACGAGCGCGCGCTCGCATACATGGACCTGCGCGCCGGCACGCCGATCCAGGAGATCGCGCTGGACCGCGTCTTCATCGGCTCGTGCACGAACAGCCGCATCGGCGACCTGCGCGTCGCCGCCGAGGTCGTGCGCGGGCGCACGGTCGCGTCGTCGGTGCACGCGATGGTCGTGCCGGGCTCCCAGCAGGTCAAGCTCGAGGCCGAGCGCGAGGGCCTCGACGAGATCTTCCGCGCCGCCGGCTTCGACTGGCGCGGCGCCGGCTGCTCGATGTGCCTCGGCATGAACCCCGACACGCTCGAGCCAGGCGAGCGCTGCGCGTCGACGTCCAACCGCAACTTCGAGGGCCGTCAGGGACGCGGCGGGCGCACCCACCTCGTCTCGCCCCAGATGGCCGCCGCGGCCGCCATCGAGGGCCGTTTCGTCGACATCAGAGAGTGGAGCTGAGAGCGCAATGGAGCCGATCGTGAAGTTCGAAGGGGGCGTGTCCGTGCTGGACCGCGCCGATGTCGACACCGACCAGATCATCCCCAAGCAGTTCCTCAAGCGCGTCGAGCGCACGGGCTTCGGCGAGTTCCTGTTCTACGACTGGGCGAAGGAGCCCGACTGGAGCCTGCCGCGCAACCCGATCCTCGTGACGGGCCGCAACTTCGGCTGCGGCTCCTCGCGCGAGCACGCGCCGTGGGCCCTGGAGGACTACGGCTTCCGGGCCGTCGTGGCGCCGTCGTTCGCCGACATCTTCAAGTCCAACTGCACGAAGATCGGGCTGCTGCCGATCGCGATCGGCGAGGACGACGTGCGCGCGCTGATGGGCGCCGGCCAGGCCGAGGTCGACCTCGAGGCGCAGGAGGTCCGCTGGGACGGCGGCAGCGCGTCGTTTCAGATCGACCCCGAGATCAAGCACCGGCTGCTCAACGGCCTCGATGACATCGCGATGACGCTCGCGCAGGAGGACGCGATCTCCGCCTACGAGCGCGAGGTCGAGCGGTCGGGCCCCGACACCACCGCGTTGTGAGCGGCGTCGCGCGCGACTGGGACGCCGCGGCCTATCACCGCGTGTCCGGGCCGCAGGTGGCGTGGTCGGCGGCGGTCATCGACCGGCTGCAGCTGCGCGGCGACGAGACCGTGCTCGACGCGGGCTGCGGCTCGGGCCGCGTGACCCGGCTGCTGCTGGACCGGCTGCCGCGCGGCCGCGTCATCGGCGTCGACGCCTCGCCCGAGATGGTCGCTCGCGCGCGCACCGAGCTCGCCGGTGCGGCGGCCGACGTGCGCAGCGGCGACCTCGCGACCCTGCGCCTCGAGCCCGGCGAGCGGGTCGACGCCGTGTTCTCGAACGCGACGTTTCACTGGATCCCCGACCACGAGGCGCTGTTCGCGTCGCTCGCCGCCGCGATGGCGCCGGGCGCCCGGATGAGCGTGCAATGCGGGGGAGAGGGCAACGTCGCGGCCGTGCACGAGGCCGCGCTGCGAGCCGCGGACGACGTCGGCCTCGGCGATCGCTTCGACGGCTGGCCGATGCCGTGGAACTTCGCTGCTCCGAAGATCACCGAGGAGCGCCTGCGCGCCGCCGGCTTGCGGGACGTGCGCTGCTGGCTGCAGCCGTGGCCGGTGACGCCCGACGAGCCGCGTGCGTTCGTGCAGACGGTCTGCCTCGGGCCGCACCTCGAGCGCCTCGCCACGGGCGAGCACGAGCGCTTCGTCGACGCCGTCATGGCGCGGCTGGGCGAGCAGCCCGTGCTCGACTACGTGCGCCTGAACATCGTCGCGGTGCGTGCGGGCACCGTCGGCTGAGGCGCTCAAATAGCCTCACCGCCATGCCCAAGATCATCACCCTGCCCGGCGACGGGATCGGCCCCGAGATCATGGCGCCCGCACTCGAGCTGCTGCGCACGATCAGCGAGGACTTCACGTTCGAGGAGCACGTCTTCGGCGGCGCCGCGATCGACGTCCACGGCACGGCGCTCACCGACGAGACGCTCGCCGCCTGCGCGCAGGCCGACGCCGTCCTGCTCGCCGCGGTCGGCGGCCCGAAGTGGGACACCACCGACCCCAACGCGCCGCGCCCAGAGCAGGGCCTGCTCGGCCTGCGCAAGGGCCTCGGCCTGTACGCGAACCTGCGCCCCGTCCGGCCCGTGCCCGCGCTGTACGACGCGAGCCCGCTCAAGCGCGAGCGCATCGAGGGCACGGACCTGCTCGTCGTCCGCGAGCTGACCGGGGGCATCTACTTCGGCGAGAAGACGCGCACCGCGCGCAGTGCCTCCGATCTCTGCCTCTACACCGTCGAGGAGGTCGATCGCATCGCCCACGTCGCCTTCGACGCCGCCCGCCTGCGACGCAAGAAGGTCGCCAGCGTCGACAAGGCGAACGTGCTCGAGACGTCGCGGCAGTGGCGCGAGGTCGTCCACGTCGTCCACAAGGCCCGCTACAACGACATCGAGCTGACCGACGTGCTCGTCGACAACGCCGCGATGCAGCTCGTCGCGCGGCCCGCCGACTTCGACGTCATCGTCACCGAGAACCTGTTCGGCGACATCCTCTCCGACGAGGCCGCGATGATCACCGGCTCGATCGGGATGCTGCCGAGCGCGAGCCTCGGCGAATCCGGCACGCCCGGCCTGTTCGAGCCGGTCCACGGCTCCGCGCCCGACATCGCCGGCACGGGCGCCGCCAACCCGCTCGCGATGTTCCTCTCCGTCGCGCTCATGCTGCGCCACGGCCTCGGCCGCGACGCGGACGGCGCGGCGATCGAGGCGGCGGTCGACCGCGCGCTCGAAGCCGGCCTGCGCACCCGCGATCTCGGCGGCGACGCGACGACGACCGAGGCGACGCGCGCGGTCATCGACGAGCTCGGGCGCGGATAGATCCGTCCAGTGCTCGCCTCGGGCTCGCCATCGCCCTAGAATCGAACTCCGGCCAACGCCCGCCGGCCGCTCGCAGACAACCGCTAGGAGCTCGACGTGAAGCAAGCCGACCTCATCTGGATGAATGGTGAGTTCGTCGCATGGGAGGACGCCAAGGTCCACGTCCTCACGCACGGGCTGCACTACGGGACGGGCGTCTTCGAGGGCATCCGCGCCTACGACACCGAGTCCTGCGGCCCCGCGGTCTTCCGCCACCGCGAGCACCTGCGGCGCCTGCACCGCTCTGCCGAGCTCTACTACATGCCGGTCCCGTACGACATCGAGTCGCTGCGCACCGCGACGAACGAGCTGATCGCCCGCAACGGCCTGCGCTCGTGCTACGTGCGGCCGATCATGTACCGCGGCTACGGGCAGATGGGCCTGAACCCGCTCGAGGCGCCCGTCGACGTCACGATCGCCGCCTGGGAGTGGGGCTCCTACCTCGGCGAGGAGGGCAAGCAGAACGGCATCCGCGCGAAGGTCTCCAGCTGGCGGCGCATCAGCCCGGGCTCGCTGATCCCGGCCTCGAAGGCCTCGGGGCA
>DASXCR010000272.1:0-10567 GCA_036491075.1 Solirubrobacteraceae bacterium | reverse complement strand
CGCCGCCGGCGCGGGCAGGCGCGGGCGGCCCGGCGGAGGCATCGGCCGCGACGCCGGGCGGGGCAACGGCGGGCGCTGGCAGTGAGCGCCATCGCCGTCGAGCGCCTGGTGAAGTGCTACGGGAGCTGCACCGCGGTACGGGACGTCAGCTTCGAGGCGGGGGCTGGGCAAGTCACCGCCCTGCTCGGCCCCAACGGCGCCGGCAAGACCACGATCATCGAGATCCTGACCGGGCTGCTGCGGCCGAGCTCCGGCACGGTCCGGGTGCTCGGGGCCGACCCACGGCCAGGCCGTCGGCCAGGCGGCTGGCCGGGCAGGGGTGGCCGGCCGGGCCGCGCCTGGCGAGCCCGCCTCGGCGTCGTGCTGCAATCGGCCAGCGTCGACCCGCAGCTGAGCGTCGCCGAGGCTCTCCGGCTGTACGCCGGGCTGTATCCGCGGCCGCTGCCCGTGCCGGAGGTCCTGGACGTGATCGGCCTCGCCGCCGAGGCGTCCGCCAGGATCGGGACGCTGTCCGGCGGGCAGCGTCGCCGGGTCGACCTGGGCCTGGGCATCATCGGCCGCCCCGACCTGCTGTTCCTCGACGAGCCGACGACGGGCCTGGACCCGGGCCTCGAGACGCGGATGATGGAGCTGCTGCGCGGGCTCGCCGACCACTCGCGCGCGGTCGTCGTCGTCACGCACGCCACGAAGAGCCTCGGGCTGTGCACGCGGATCCTCGTCATGGGCCGCGGCGGACGGCTGTGCTTCGACGGTCCGCCGGCCGAGGCGATGACGTTCTTCGAGGCCGACAGCTTCGACGAGATCTACGCCCAACTCGACCGCCGCCCCGCCGAGGAATGGCAGCGCAAGCGCGCCCAGCTCGGCATGCAGGCCGTCGTCCCCGAGCAGGCGCCGCGACCGCCCGCGTCGTCGTCGTCGCCGTCGGCGCGCCGGCGCCAGGGCGCGCTGATGCGTCAGGCCTACGTCCTGACGCATCGCTACGTGCGCCTCTTCAGCCGCGATCGCCGCAACCTCATCATCCTGATGGCGCAGGTGCCGCTCCTCGCGCTGGCGATCGTCGGCCTCTACAAGAAGAAGGTCTTCGCGCACAGCGACGCCGACGACTCGGTCACCGTGCTGTTCCTGATCACGACGATCGTCGTCTGGTTCGGGTCGATCGACGGCGCGCGCGAGATCATCAAGGAGAAATCGGTGTTCGTCCGCGAGGCGGCGGTCGGGGTACGCACCGGCGCCTACCTGCTGTCCAAGGCGGCGGTGCTGTTCACGCTGGCGGCGGTCCAGACGCTCGTGCTCGCGGCGATCGTGTTCTTCTTCCAGCCGCTGCACGAGCCGACCGGCGCGTACGTCGCGATGGCCGTGCTGATCGTGCTCACGGGCTTCGCCTCGGTGGGGATGGGCCTGCTGATGTCGGCCGCCGTGCGCACGCAGGACCAGGCGACGAGCTTCATTCCGCTCGTGCTCGTCCCGCAGCTGTTCTTCGGCGGGTCGATCGTGCCGGTGGCGACGATGAGCGCGCCGCTCGCCGCGCTGTCGAACGCGATCGTGGCGAAGTGGTCCTATGCGGGGCTGGGATCGTCGATCCACCTCAACGGTCGCATCGCCGCGAGCCCGGCGTTCGCCAAGGTCTCGAAGTTCGGCGACAGCTACTTCGCGATCGCGCCGGCGCGCGTCGACCTCGCGCTGATCGTCTTCGTCGGCGTCTTCTTCACCGGGATCTTCTTCCTGCTGCGCCGCGACTCCTGAGCGCCGCGCTCAGCGCAGGCGGCCGCGTGCCGTGACCGCGAACCCGTCGGACGTCCGGTGCGAGCCGATCGACTCGACCGCGATCCGCTTGTCGGAGAAGACCGTGAACGAGGCGAGGCCGCCGAGGTCGCCGAGATCCTCGGGGCTCAGCTCGATGCCCCCGTCGTCGTCGACGTCGACGCTCGCGGTCGCATCGATGCTCTCGCCGAAGACGCTCGTCGTGCCGCGCACCGACAGCCCGTCGCCGTCGGAGTTCTCGCTGACGTGCAGGTGCGCGGGCAGCGCGGCGTCGACGTCGGCCTGGCGCAGCGCGACCTGCGCCACGAGCGCGTCGCGGTCCTTGTGCAGCCGCACGTCGCGGATGTGCAGCAGGCGGTCGTCGAGCACGCCGACACGGACGTCGAGCTTTCGGGTCGCCTTCGTCTGCGCGAGCAGGTCGCCGAGCGAGTCGCCGCCGTCGCCCGAGTCATCGGCCCCGAGGTCGTAGTCGGCGAGCGTGATCGTCACCTTGTCGGCGTGCCCCCACAGCAGCTTGACCGCCGGAAACGCGGAGACCTTGACCTCGACCTGCGTGCCGTGGTCCTGCAGCTGGGAGCGCAGGTGCCTGGCGGCGAGCGACGGCAGCACGAGCTGGCCGGCGACGAGCACGACGATGACGATCGCGGCGAGGGCGAGCAGGGCGCGTCGCATCCGCGCAAGCTACGCGACCGGGCGGCCGGCCGGGTGATTTCTTGGCACGCGGCGCACCCGACCGCACCGCACCGCACCGCACCGCGTCCGGCGTCAGGCGCTGCGCGCCGCCGTCGCGGCCGAGCGGGCGGCGGCGAGCGCCCGACGCAGATCCGAGACGAGGTCCGCCGCCGCCTCGATCCCGCACGACAGCCGCACGAGGTCGGCGGGCACGGCGGCGTCGGAGTCCTCGACGGACTGGTGCGTCATCGCCTGCGGGACCTCGATCAGCGACTCGACGCCGCCGAGGGACTCGGCCAGCGTGAAGACGTGCGTCGAGCTCGCGATCGCGACGGCGTCGGGGTGGCGGAAGGAGACCATTCCACCGAAGCCCGGCCAGTGCACGTCGTAGACGCCCTCGGCCTCGCGCAGGGCTGCGCTGACCGCGGCGCCGTTCTCCGAGTGCGCGCGCATCCGCACGTGCAGGGTGCGCAGGCCGCGGTGCACGAGGAAGCAGTCCATCGGGCCGGGCACGGCGCCGACCGCGTTCTGCACGAAGCGCACGCGCTCGTGCAGGTCGCCGTCGCGCACGATCACCGCGCCGCCGACCGTGTCGCTGTGGCCACCGAGGTACTTCGTCGTCGAGTGCACGACGGCGTCGGCGCCGAGCTGCAGCGGCAGCTGGTTGACCGGCGTCGCGAACGTGTTGTCGACGGCGACGAGCGCGCCGCGCCGGCGCGCCACGACGCCCGCGACGTCGACGACGTTCAGGAGCGGGTTCGTCGGCGTCTCGACCCAGATCAGTCGCGTGTCGTCGCGCACCGCGGCCGCGAGCGCGTCGAGGTCGGTCTGGTCGACCATCGTGTAGCGCAGGCCCCAGCCCGCGAGCACCTTGTCGACGAGCCGGTAGGTCCCGCCGTAGAGGTCGGCCGGTATCACGATGTGGTCGCCCGCTCGCGCGACCGTCGTGATCAGCGCGTGCGTTGCCGCCATCCCGCTGGAGAACGCGCTCGCCGAGCCGCCCTCGAGCTCGCCGAGCGCCGTCTCGAGCGCGGCGCGCGTCGGGTTCGCCGAGCGTGCGTAGTCGTACTCCTCGAGGAACGCTCCCGGCGCGCTTTGGGCGAACGTCGAGGTCTGGTGGATCGCGGGGATCACCGAGCCGTAGTGCGGGTCGGGATCCAGGCCGGCGTGGACGACGCGGGTGGCGAACGCGGCGTCGCGGGGGACCTTGCTCATGGGCGGACCTCGGTCGGGCGGTTGGCTGGGGCTGGGGTGCTCGTCGAGGTCATCGCGCGAGCGCCTCGAGCAGGTCGGCGCGGGTGAGGATTCCGCTCGGGCGTCCGTCGAGCGTGACGAGCAGCGCCTCGCGATCGCCCGCGAGCAGCGCCACGGCCTCCTCGATCAGGTCCGACGCAGCGACCGCGGGAAATGGCGCACTCATCACGTCGACGACGGTCGCGCCGAGCAGCGCCGGGTCCTCGATGACGTGGCGCAGCAGGCCGCGCTCGGAGATCGAGCCGACGACCGCCGAGTCGTCGTGCGCGGAGACGACCGGCAGCTGCGAGACGCGATGGCGGTGCAGCAGCGCGACGGCGTCGCGGACGACGTCGTGCGCGCCGATCGTCAGCAGATCGGGGATGTCGCCGCCCGCCTGCTTGCGCGCGAGCACGTCGGCGACCGTGACGTTCTCCGAGCGCTCGATGAAGCCGTGCTGCGTCATCCAGTCGTCGCTGTAGACCTTCGACAGGTACGAGCGCCCGCCGTCGGGAAGGATCACGACGACGAGCGCGTCCGGGTCGTCGATCCCGCGGGCGACCTCGAGCGCCGCGACGCAGGCCAGCCCACACGAGCCTCCGGTCAGCAGGCCCTCCTTCATCGCCAGGCGCCGCGTCATGAGGAACGAGTCGCGGTCGGACACGGTCACGTAGCGGTCGACGATCGACGGGTCGAACGTGGCCGGCCAGAAGTCCTCGCCGACGCCCTCGAGCAGGTAGGACCTCGGCGGCTCCTCGCCCGCGGTGTAGATCGAGCCCGCCGGGTCCGCCCCGACGACCTGGATGCTCGGGTTGCGCTCCTTCAGGTAGCGGCCGGTCCCCGTGATCGTGCCGCCCGTGCCGACGCCGGCGACGAGGTGGGTGATCGCGCCGCCGGTCTGCTCCCAGATCTCGGGGCCGGTCGTCGCGTAGTGCGCCGTCGGGTTCGCGTCGTTCGCGTACTGGTTGGGCTGGAAGCCGCCCGGGATCTCCTCGGCCAGCCGATCGGCGACCTTGTAGTAGGACTCCGGAGACTCCGGCGACACCTCGGTCGGCGTCACGACGACCTCGGCGCCGTAGGCGCGCAGGAGGTCCATCTTCTCCTTGGACTGCTTGTCGGGCATGACCGCGATCACCCGGTAGCCCTTCAGCCGCGCCGCGATCGCGAGCCCCGTGCCGGTGTTGCCCGAGGTCGGCTCGACGATCGTGCCGCCCGGCCGCAGCGAGCCGTCGCGCTCGGCCGCCTCGATCATCGCGACCGCGACGCGGTCCTTGATCGAGCCGCCGGGGTTGAGGTACTCGACCTTCGCGACGACCTGCGGCATGAGGCCCGCGGCCAGCCGAGACAGCCGCACGAGGGGCGTGCGGCCGATCGCGTCGAGGATCGAGTCGTCGATCCGCTGTGCCCGTGCGTCTACTGCCATGCGCTGGACTCTACGGGCGTACGCTTGCGCGATGGCGCGAGCGATCGGGATCAACCACGTCGCCCTCGAGGTCGGCGACGTCGACGAGGCGATCGCGTGGTACGCGCGCTTCCTCGACTTCGAGCTGCGCGGCAGGCATCCGACGATGGCGTGGATCGACCTCGGCGACCAGTTCCTCGCGCTCAGCTCCGGCCGCCGTCAGGGTCGCGACGAGGGCCGGCACTTCGGCCTCGTCGTCGACGACAAGGAGGCCTTGCGCGCCGCGCTCGCCGGCGCGGGCGTGGAGGTGGCGGACGGTCGCGGGCTGCGCTTCGCCGACCCGTGGGGCAATCTGGTCGAGGTCGTCGACTACCGCGACGTGCAGTTCTCCAAGACGCCGGCCGTGCTGGGAGCGCTCGTGCCGGAGGGCCTCGAGAAGTCCGACGTCGCCCGCGCGGAGCTCGCCCGCAAGGGCCTGGGCTGAGCGGGACGCGCCGCGAGGGCCTGGGCGGACCGCTGCACTGCCTCCCGGACCCGCGCACGAAAGACCTCGGTCCGCGGCGGCGTTCGCTGCCCGAGATCTCAAAACGTGGCTCCCGCGGCGGATGGAGTCTTCGGGCAGCCGCAGTCTGGCCCGAGATTGTGTGCGATCGGGCACGATCGGTGTTGCGCCGGACGCCGCGTTCCGGGAAGCTTGGCATCTGAACATGTACGTTCGCTCTGCGAACGGTGTTCCGACGAGGTCAGTCGGACAAGCCAGAACGCGGGCGCGGGGGCGCCGGCGGCCAACCACACCGCGGCCACCGCGGACCACACGCAAGGGGACCCTTCATATGAGCAACACCACCACCCGCTTCAAGCGCACGCGCACGCGCCGTGGCCTCGGCATCGCAGCCGGCGTCATCGCCCTCGCCACGCCGCTGGCGATGGCTCCGGGCGCCTCCGCCTACAACGGCGTCGGCGGGCTCCTCGGCCAGGTCGTGGCCGGTTCGGCCGGTCCGGAGTGCAACGCCAGCGAGGGCGGGGGCCCCGGTCAGGGACTCGAGCTGGGCAACACCCTGACGACCGTCGTGAGCGCCATCCTGCCGAAGAACTGCAACGGGCCGGCACCGAGCTACACCGACGGCGACACGCTCGACAAGCCGACGCCGCCCGCCGCCAAGGCGACGACCACCAAGAAGGCCAAGAAGGCGAAGAAGACCAAGAAGAAGAAGAAGAGCAAGGCCAAGACGCGCGCGCACCGCTAGCGCCCTCGCCTCACGGACGGTTCGCCCGGCTCGCGCCCGGCGGACCGTCCCTCGGGCGGCCGCGCGCCGGCGCCTACGCGCCGTGACAGCGCTTGTACTTCTTGCCGCTGCCGCAGGGACAGGGGTCGTTGCGGGACGGCGCGTCGCCGACGATCCGCGGCGGCTGTGGCGCGAACGTCGGATCGGGCTGCTTGTTGATCCGCATCGCCGCCTTGTCGATCGCTCGCCAGCCGGCGGGATTGGACTCCCACGCGTGCGCGAGGCGCGCGGTGTTGATCGCCGTGGCCTCGGAGCGGTGCGTGCCGCAGAACCCCGCGCTCGCCTCCTCGAGGCCCGCCGGGAACTCGAAGCTCTTGCCCTCGCAGGCGGCGCAGTCCGCATGCGGCGGCTGCACCGGGTCGAGGTGGACCTTGCTGCGATCGAGGTCGACCGCGCCGAACGTCTCCTGGACGAGGTCCTGCAGCGCGCCGAGGCCGAGCGGCCCCCACGGTCCGATCGCGTACACCTGCGGCGTCCCGAAGTCGCCCCGGCTGCCGCCGGCGTCGGCGAGCAGGCGCGGCATCGTGCCGGCGACGGCACGGTCGTAGTACTCGCCGGTCGCGAGCACGAGCTCGTACTTCAGGCTCGCGAGCATCGCCGGGCCGACCCAGCGGCCCACGGCTGCGCCGAGGTCGCCGCCGGTGGCCTCGAGCTCGCGACGCAGCGCCGGCAGCAGGATGTAGACGTCGATCTCGAGCACGTCCTGGGTGAGCGTCGTCGCGGCCCAGGCCTCGTCGCGGTCTGCGATCCAGGCGAGCGGGTCGCCGGTCAGCGCGAAGCAGCGCAGCCACAGCCGCAGCTTCTTCGGCTGGACGTCGAGGTCGTGCGGCCAGTCGATCCGCAGCTCCAGCAGCGCGAACTCGTCCTCGGGCGCCTCGTCGAGCAGCGCGATCGGATCGAGGTCGCTCGCGGGGCTCGTGGCCATGGCGGTTAGGCTAGCCGCATGCGCTTCGCCGACGCCTTCGTCGCCGAGGAGATCGTGCCCGAGATCTCCGACGGCGACTTCCTGCTGACCTGCACCTGCGGCCTCGATCAACGCCTGGACGAGATGGACCTCGACGAGGACTTCGACGGCCTGACGCTGTACGAGTGCCCGCGCTGCACGAACCCGCTCGTGGGGATCATGCTCGACTCCGCGGCGACCGACCTGTGGGTGTCGACCGCCGCGATGACGCGCCGCACCGAGGTCGGCGGGCATCGTCGCAACGGCTTCGTCGTCGGCGCGAAGGTCGATGTCGCGGTGCACCCGCGCGACGGCGACGACGATCTCGTCCTGATCCCGCCGTCGCCGAGCTTCTTCACCGCCCTGCGCAACCTGTAGGGACCCTTCGCGGGCGCGGCGCTGGCGCCGCGCGGAGGCGCTACTCGGCCTGGCGGCCGAGGATCGTGACGAAGCGCTCGACGCGCTTGCGCTCCTCTTCGGACAGCGGCGCGCCGGTCTGGACGAGCAGCGTCATCGGCCCGCGGTCACGCGCCCACGAGGTGGTCGCGTCGCCGAACGCCGCAGCGACCCAGATCAGGGGCTTGGAGCCGGCGTAGCGCATGACCGTCCGCTCCTGGAGCGCGGCGCCATCCTCGCTGCGCAGCAGCGGCACGGTGACGAGATCGAGGCCGTGCGCGACCCGCGAGATCGCGTCCAGCCCACCGTCGTCGACGAGCAGCGCGAGTTCGCCCTCCTCGAGCATCGTGCCGACCCAGCCGTCGGGGGTGCCGTCGAGGTTTCCGGGACTGCAGGCGAGTCGGAAGAGCATCCCGAGCACGCTACATCGTCGCCTCAGCTCGCCGCACCCAGCCGCGCGGCGCGGCGCAGCAGCTCGGCCCGCGCGACCTCGTTGTCGGCGCAGCCCGCGGCGGTCGCGTAGGCGCGCGCCGCGGCGGCGCGGTCGCCGGTGCGCTCGAGCAGGTCCGCGTGGGCGGCGTGCAGCGGGACGTAGCGTCCGAGCGCCTCGTCGCCGAGCAGGGGCGTGAGCAGCGCGAGGCCCTCGCCCGCTCGGCCGGCGCGGCCGAGCGCGACCGCTTGGTTGACGTCGATCACCGGCGACGGCGACAGCCGCGCGAGCGCGCCGTAGAGATCCGCGATCTGCGCATGGTCGGTCTCGCCGGGCGCCGGCGCGCCGGCGTGCAGCGCCGCGATCGCGGCCTGTAGCTGGTAGCGGCCCGGCCGGCGCCGGCGCAGCGCCGCCTCGAGCAGCACGGTGCCCTCGCGGATCCGGCCGCGGTCCCAGTGCGCGCGGTCCTGGTCGTCGAGTGCGACGAGGTCGCCGTGCTCGTCGACGCGCGCGTCGCGGCGCGAGTCGTGCAGCAGCATGAGCGCGAGCAGCCCCGCGACCTCGGGGTCGTCGGGCATCAGCCGCACGAGCAGGCGCCCGAGGCGGATCGCCTCCGCGCACAGCTCGCCGCGCACGAGGCGGTCGCCCGCCGACGCGCTCCAGCCCTCGTTGAAGATCAGGTAGACGACGCTCAGCACCCCGGCCAGGCGGTCGGGCAGCTCCTCGTCGAGCGGGATCCGGTACGGGATCCTCGCCGTCGCGATCTTGCGCTTCGCGCGCACGATCCGCTGTGCCATCGCGGTCTCCTCGACGAGGAACGCCCGCGCGATCTCGCCCGTCGTCAACCCGCCGAGCGAGCGCAGCGTGAGCGCGATCCGCGCCGCCATCGCGAGCGCGGGATGACAGCAGGTGAAGATCAGCCGCAGGCGGTCGTCGCCGAGCGCGGAGGGCAGCGCGTCGTCGACGCTCGGGTCGCCGGCGTCGGGGGACTGCAGCTGCGCGAGCACGCCGAGGCGCTCGATCCGGTCGGCGAGCACGCGATCGCGGCGCAGCCGGTCGATCGCGCGGCGCCGTGCCGTGGTCGTGATCCACGCTCCCGGTCGCCGCGGCACGCCGTCGCGCTCCCACGCGACGATCGCCGCGGCGAACGCGTCCTGCAGGGCGTCCTCGGCGAGCTGGAAGTCGCCGAGCTGGCGGATCAGGGTCGCGAGCACCGCGGCACGCTCGTCGCGAAAGGCCGCCTCCGCGGCCGCGGTGCTCGGGGACCTCACGCGTCGGGCATGTTGGGGAGGACCATGACCGGGCGCACCTCGATCGAGCCGTAGCCGACGTTCGGGATCTTCGCCGCCCAGGCGAGCGCCGCGTCGAGGTCGGTGACGTCGACGAGGTAGTAGCCGGCGAGCGCCTCCTTGGTCTCTGCGAACGGGCCGTCCGTGATGACCGTCTCTCCGCCGCGCACGCGCACGGTCGTCGCCGTCTCGGTGCCCTCGAGCGCGTCGCCGGCCTTCATCGCGCCGGAGGCGATCAGCTCCTGCGTGTAGGCGAACCACTGCGGGCCCTCGGCCTCGGCCTGCTCGGGGGTGCGACCGGGGGAGTAGATCAGGAGCATGTACTGGGGCATCTGGCACCTCGTGGTGGTGGGGTTGCGAGCCGGCGTTTTCCGGCCCATGCAGATACGACGAACGCGATCTGACGGATTCGACACCTCGCCAGGGCCGGGCGCAACTCTCAGCGAAGACTCAGCTTCCTCATGCGCTCCTCCCACCTGCGGCGAGCAGCCTCGTCGCAGGTCCCGGATCGAAGGATCTGGTCCGGTCATGCAAGCGAACGGAGGAGCACCCCATATGAAGTTCTCCAATCGGACGCGCGCCGCCACCGCCCTCGTGGCGTGCGCGGCCATCGGCGCCGCGGGCGGCATAGCCGGCTCGGCCGCCGCCCCGAGCACGAGCAAGACGAAGAGCGCCGCGAAGACCGCCACCGCGAAGAACCATGCCGGCCATCCGGGCGGCGGCCCAGGGGGCCCAGGCGGTCGCGCCGTGCACTCGGAGGATGTCGTGCTGAACAAGGCAGGCGACGCCTTCATCACGCAGACCGAGGACCACGGCACGATCAAGTCGATCTCGGGCAGCGACGTCACGATCGCCGAGGCGATCGGCAGCGTGAGCTACAAGGACGTGACGATCACGATCCCGGCCGCCGCGACGATCGAGCGCGACGGCAAGACCGCGGCGATCGGCGACCTCGCCGTCGGCGACCACATCGGCGTCTCGCAGTCCTCCGACGGCGTCGACGTGCACGCCGGCGACGCGAGCTTCAAGCCAGCCGGCGGGCCCGGCCACGGGCCCGGCCCCGGCCCCGGCGGTCCGCCGCCGGCGCAGGCGGGTACGCGTCACCCCTGAGGGGGTGGCACCGCACGACAGCTTGTCCCCGGCCGCGGCCGCCCC
>DASXCR010000271.1:0-12369 GCA_036491075.1 Solirubrobacteraceae bacterium | reverse complement strand
GACCTGCGGTTCGCGACGGCGTTCTCCGACGGCGAGGGCGCGGCGATCGTCGCGCTCGCGGTCGTCGCCGCGGCGCTGCTCGCGGGGGTGCTGGACGGTGGCGCTGCTGGCGTGCTTCGGCGTCCTCGTCGACGTGCTGGGCGTCGTGCATCTCTGTCGCATCGCATTCCAGGACACGCCGCACTTCGACGGCTGCTCGGTCAGCGCGAGCGCGAGCGCGTTGGGCCTGTACGTGCCGGCGAGCGCCCTGGTGTGCGCCGCGGGCGGCTGGAGTGCCGCGCGGGTCGCGCTGACCGCGGGGACCGCCGCGAGACTGCTCGGCGTCTCGGGGACCGTCCTGCTCGTCGCACTCTGGCTGCCGTGGTATGGCGCCTCCGACGAGGGCCGCGGCTACACCGACACGGGGTGGCAGGTCTTCCAGCGCTTCGACGTCTACCTCGTCGTGGCGGCCGCGCTCGCGATCGTCCTCGCCGCCGCGGCCCTGCTCGGGCGAGCGCGGCGTGCGGATGTGCTCGCGCGCGGCGTGGCGCTGGTCGCGCTCAGCGGCGCGGGCATGCTCTTCTACCGGCTCTTCACCGCGGCGGATCCCCCGTCCAGCGGCTACGAGCCGCTCGCGGCCGCGTTCGTCGGGCTCGGCGCACTCGTGGCGATCGCGTGCGCCGCCCTCGCCACCGCGCACGCGGCAACCGGCGCGAGGAGAGACATGGACCGGGATCGGCCACGCGCCGGTCAGGAGGCCAGGCACGAGCGTGCCCGCCGGCACTGCGGCGCGTGACGTGCCCTCAGGGGCAGGAGCTCCCGCCCGTGAGGATCCGCGTCGAGATCCATCCCTCGTAACGGTAGACCTGGTGGGACTTCGCATCGCGACGGGTGAGTCGTCCCCGCGCGAAGCGCTCGACCCGGCCGTCGGAGTGGTGCACCACCGCGAGCTTCGGCCGGGCGATGGTGAAGCGGTCGCCGGCATAGGCGGGCGCGATCGGACGATGCGCCGGGGCCTTCTCGACCCAGCCGCCGGCGCAGACGCGCAGCGTTCCGCGGTGGCCGACCTCGCGCGCCTGCGCACCGGTCGTGAGCATGGTGGCCGCGCTGAGCGCGATGGCAGTGACTGCGGTTCTCTTGGTCATGTACGCGCAAACGGCGCGGGGACGACGAGGTAGCGCCGCTTTGCGAAGGACCGGTGTCGAGAGCCTGGCATGCCGCCGCCCCCGGCGCCGGCGCCGGGGGCGCGGAGGGCGAGATCGCGCACCCCGACGCGTAGCCGGCCGCCACGGCGAGCATCTGCGCGACAGCGCTCAAGCCCGCACTCTCGGCGGCCGATGAGCTAGCACACGGCAGCACCGGCTGTCGATCGATTGTCCACTAGGGGGATCTCAGATGCAGCCGCCAAACGGGGGTCGCGGCCGGCCCGCGCCCGTGCTCACACGCCTCGCCATGACCCACCCGTGGGCCGTCCTCGCGACCTGGCTGGCCATCGTCGCCGCGCTGGGCGCCGTCGGCCTCGGGATCGACGGCAAGCTGTCGGCGAGCGGGCTGCAGGTCTCGAGCTCCGAGTCCTCGCGGGCCCGTGCTCTGATCGGCGGCAACTTCGGCGACTCGGCGACGATCCCCGTGCTGTTGCGCGGTCCGCGCGCCGAGGTCAAGACGCAGGGCAAGGCGCTCGCCACGCGCCTCTCCAAGCGGCCGGGCCTGCGCGTGCTCAGCCCGTGGACCACGTCGTCCGGTCGCACGGCCCTGCGGCCGTCCGCCGACCGCGCGCTGCTGCTCGTCTCGGTCTCCGGCACGACGGCGCAGATCGCGTCGCGCAGCGCGGGCGTCGAGCGCCTCGCAGACAAGGCGATCTCGAAGCCCGTCCAGCCGACCGTCACCGGCCTGCCCCTGCTCACGCGCGACGGCACGCGCTCGTCGCTGTCCGCCGTGCACCGCGCCGAGCTGATCGCCCTGCCGCTGCTGCTGATCGCGCTGCTGCTCGTCTTCCGCTCGCCGCTGGCCGCGGCGATCCCCGCCGGCTTCGGCGCCGCGACGATCGCCGCGTCAACAGGCGCGCTCGCGCTGCTCGCCGGGCTCGTCCCCCTCGACGCGTTCGCGCTCGCGATCTCGTGCATGGTCGGGCTCGCGCTCGCGGTCGACTACTCGCTGCTGTTCGTCTCGCGGCTGCGCGACGAGCTCGCCGACGACCCGCACGTGGACATCGAGACGGCGGTCGGACGCACCGCCGCACCGACGACCCGCACCGTCGGCGCCGCCGCCGCCGCGATCGTCGTGGCGATGAGCGTCGCGGCCGCGCTCTCGCCCGGCACCGCCCTGCTCGCCGCCGCGCTCGGCGTCAGCGTCGTCGCGCTGCTGGCGGCCGGCAGCGCGATGCTCGTGGTCCCCGCGGTGCTCGTCCTCGCCGGCCCGTGGCTCGAGCTGGGCGCGCTGCCCGCCGCCACCGGCGGCACGGCGATCGGAGCCCGCCTGGCCCATGCGGCCACGCGCCGCCCCGTCCTCGGGATCGTCGCCGTGGTCGTGCTGCTCGTCGCGAGCATCCCTGTCCTCGGCCTGAAGACCGGCGCCCCCGCCGCGCAGTCGCTGCCCTCGTCGAGCGGCGCGCGCGCCCAGTACGACACCGTCGCCAAGGCGATGGGATCGGGCTGGACCGAGCCGTTCGAGCTCGTCTCCGTGGTGCGCAGCGGCGCGGTCACGACGCCGGCGCGACTCGCCGAGCTCGAGCGCGTGCAGCACAAGATCGCCCGCGATCCCGCGGTGCGCGCCGTCCTCGGGCCGGGCACGATCGCCCGCTCGGCGGCGCGCCTGCGCAGCGCCGGGCGCCGCGCGCTCGCCGCGCAGCGCGGGACCGCCAAGACGAGCGGGCGCCTGCACAAGCTCGGGTCCGGCGTCGACTCGGCCGCCGACGGCGCCGACTCGCTGCGCAGCTCGCTGTCGAGCGCGAACGCGTCCGCGAGCAAGCTCGCCTCCGGCTCGCGCAACGTCCAGGGCGGCGTCGGCAAGCTGCGCAACGGCCTCAGCGGCGCCGGCAGCGGCGCCCGCAAGCTCGCGTCGAGCCTCGCGGCCGCCAGGCGCGGCGCGAGCGGCCTCTCGACGCAGTCCGCGGCCGCGGTCGGCGGCGTGCGCAACGTGCGCACGAACGCCCGCGAGCTCAGCTCGAGCCTCGCGCAGATCGCGTCGAGCGCTCGTGACCTGCAGACGCGCCTGCGCCAGCGCGCGAGCACGCTGACGAGCGTGCAGACCGGCGTGCGCGCACAGCAGAGCCAGGCCGACACGATCCTCGCCAACGCGGACCGTTCGCTGACCGGCCTCAGCGCCTCCACGGTCCGCGCGCACCTCGCGCTGCGCCAGGCACGCGCCGCGCTCGCGGCCGACGACGGCGGCGCCCTGGATGACTCGATCACGAAGCTCGGCCAGGACGCCGAGTACGCCGGCGCGATCGCGAACGCGACGCCGACGAGCAAGGCGGCGAGCCTCGCCTCGTCGGTCGGCACGCTGGCCGAGGGCGCGCAGCTCATCGCCAACCGCCTGCGCGGCCTCGGCGGCACGGTCGACCAGCTCGCGAAGGGCAGCGGCTCGCTCGTCGCGTCGCTGTCGCAGCTGGATGGCGGCGCGGGAAAGATCGACAGCGCACTCAGCGAGGTCAGCTCCGGCGTGCAGAGCGTGGCCGACGGCGTGCGCACCGGCGAGCAGCGCACCGGCGAGCTCGCGCGCGGCCTCAGCGACGCCCGCGGCGCGGTCCGCGGGCTCGACGGCGGGGCCGGCTCCGGCACGAAGAGCGCGGCGCCGCAGAACGCGAACGCGAGCTTCTTCGACTCGGGCTACTTCCTGCTGGCGGCCCTGGAGAGCGGCAAGAACGGCACGCCGTTCGGCGTCAACGTCGACCACGGCGGCCAGGGCGCGCAGATCGTGGTCGTGCCGCGCTACCCCGCCGCCGACCCGCGGACCCAGGCGCTCTATGAGCGTCTGAAGGCGATCTCGGCGACGCTCGCCAAGAAGCTCGGGGCGCGGTCGGCCGTCGGCGGCCCCGCCGCCGTGCTGTCGGACTACGACTCCGAGTCGGCGAGCCGGCTGCCGCTGATCGTGCTCGTGCTCGTGCTCGTGACCGGCCTGCTGCTGGCGTTCCTGCTGCGGTCGATCGTCGTGCCGTTCATCGGCATCGTCCTGAACCTGCTCGCGGTCGGCGCGACGCTCGGCCTGCTCGCGCTGCTGTTCCAGGGCCATGCGCCGCTGCTCGGCGGCCCCGGCCAGATCGACGCGGTCGCCGTGACCGCGATCTTCGGGGTCGTGTTCGCGCTGTCGATCGATTACCAGGTGTTCATCGTCAGCCGCGTGCGCGAGGAGTGGCAGCGCACGGGCGACGCCGCCCGCGCCGTGCAGGTCGGGCTCGCGAGGACGGCGCGCGTCGTCACCGGCGCGGCGCTGAGCATGCTCGGCGTGTTCCTCGCCTTCGGGATGGCCGACGTCGCCAGCCTGCGCCAGTTCGGGGTCGGCCTCGCGATCGCGGTCGTGATCGACGCGACGCTCGTGCGGCTCGTGCTGCTGCCGATCGCGCTGCACGTCGCCGGCGAGTGGGCGTGGTGGACGCCGGACCTCGGGCTCGGGCTCGACGAGCAGCTGGCTGGGCCCGCCTTCCCGCAGACCCCGGGGTCGCTCGTCACGGAGCCGACGAGCGCCGCGTGAGCCGATGCGATCGAGGGTGTGTCGATCCACTGGGCCCTGACCCCAGTAGGACGACACCCCCCTCGTCCGCGGAGCTTCAGTCCGAGGTCCACCAGTCCTTCTGCATCTCGGCCTCGCCCTCCGCGTGGCCGCCGAACGCGACGATCTCCATGCCGTCGGGGCCCGCCTCCCACTCGCGCATCGCCGATGGCGGGCAGTAGACGACGTCGCGCGCGCCGACCTCGATGATCTCGTCCTCGATCTTGAAGCGCCCCGAGCCTGCGAGGATCAGGTAGATCTCCTCGACCTCCCCGTGACGATGGCCGAAGCCGAGCCGGCGGCCGGCGTTCATGCGGTAGTTGGCGAGGCCGATCTTCTCGGCGCCGAGCGCCGTGCGCGCGAATCGCGCCTCGCCGATCTCGCCCATGCCATGCTCGGGGGCGAGGTCCTTGATGTCGTCGAGGTTCGTCGTCGTGTGTTGTGTGGTCATGCTTCGAACCTACCCGCGAAGGCCCACGCGGTCTTGGAAGAATGCGACAACCCGATGGACACGCGCGGCATCCTGCGACCGGCCGCCCTCGATCGGGTCTTCCGCTGCAACGGCGTGCGCCGCCGGCCGACCTCGCGCGCGCCGTCGACAGCCACTGGATCGTGTCCTGGGACCTGCGCGGGCATGAGCCGTACCGCTCGCAGGTCATGCCGCGCCCCGCCGTGCACCTCGTCTTCGAACCGCACGGGGCCGCGGTCCACGGCGTGCCGCGCCGGCGCTATGACCGCGTGCTCGAAGGCGCGGGCTGGGCGGTCGGGACGAAGTTCGCGCCGTCGCAGTACGAGGCGCAGGCCGCGGCGCCACCGGCCACGTAACCCACGCTCACAGCCGCTCGCAGGAGCTGTGAGCCGTCTGCGAGCGGGCTGCGAGCGCACACCCGCAGGCTGGCGGCCATGAACTCGACCTCCACCCCATCCGCCACCGAGTACGCGATCGAGGCGCGCGGGCTTCGCAAGCGCTACGGCGCCACCCAGGCGCTGGACGGCGTCGACCTCGTCGCGCGGCGCGGGTCGGTGCTCGGCGTGCTGGGCCCCAACGGCGCCGGCAAGACGACCGCCGTCCGCGTCCTCGCAACGCTCGTGAAGCCCGACGAGGGCAGCGCCCGCGTCGCCGGCCATGACGTCGGCCGGCACCCCGCCGCGGTCCGCGAGCGGATCGGCCTGACCGGGCAGTTCGCCTCCGTCGACGAGACGCTGAGCGGCACCCAGAACCTCGTCATGATCGGGCAGCTGCTCGACATGAGCCGGCGCGACGCCCGCGCTCGCGCCCGCGAGCTGATCGCGTGGTTCGACCTCGCCGACGCCGCCGACCGCACGGCGAAGACCTACTCCGGCGGGATGCGCCGCCGCCTCGACCTCGCGGCGAGCCTCGTCGGGCGCCCCGAGGTGATCTTCCTCGACGAGCCCACGACGGGCCTGGATCCGAGCAAGCGCGAGGACATGTGGGGCGTCATCCGGCGCCTCGTCACCGAGGGCTCGACGGTGCTGCTGACGACGCAGTACCTCGACGAGGCCGACGCGCTCGCCGACGAGATCACGGTCTTCGACCACGGTCGCGTCATCGCCCACGACACGCCCGACGGCCTCAAGCGGATCGTCGGCGGCCAGACGCTGACGGTCCG
Organism: Solirubrobacteraceae bacterium; assembly: GCA_036491075.1. Classification (GTDB taxonomy): domain Bacteria; phylum Actinomycetota; class Thermoleophilia; order Solirubrobacterales; family Solirubrobacteraceae; genus CADCVQ01. Next base: position 6,052 of record DASXCR010000271.1, on the reverse strand, counting down.
CCCGACCGACGCGGCGCGCCTCGACGAGGTCGTGGGGCTGCTCGGCGAGATCGCCGGCATGCGGCCCGAGCCGCCCGTGCAGGGCGCGGTCAGCGCGCCCGTCCGCGACGACGCGGCGCTGTCGGCGCTCGTCGCACGCCTGCAGGAGCGCGGGATCGCGGTCACGGAGCTGTCGCTGAAGCTGCCGAGCCTCGACGAGGTCTTCTTCACCCTCACCGGCCGCGTCACCGACGACGCCGAGATCAAGGAGCTGGCGGCATGAGCACGAGCACGACCACCTTCGAGCGCCCGGCGGACGCCGGGAGCGCGAGCGCGACGGCCGCGACGGCGACCGCCGCCGGGCCGGCGGGCGCCCTCGCCGCTGCCAAGCCCCAGCCGCGCCGGCGCTGGCGGCTGCTGCGCCACAGCCTCGTGCTGGCCAAGCGCAGCCTCATCAACACGCGCCAGACGCCGGAGGCGCTGATCGACGTCACGGTCCAGCCGGCGATCTTCCTCGTGCTGTTCACGTACGTGTTCGGCGGCGCGATCGCCCACGGCTCCCAGCACGCCTACCTGCAGTACCTGCTGCCCGGGATCCTCGGGCAGTCGATCGCGATGGCGGGCGTCGCGATCGGCGTGAACCTCAACAACGACGTCTCGAAGGGCATCTTCGACCGCTTCCGCAGCCTGCCGATCTCGCGCTCGGTGCCGCTGATCGGCACCGTCCTCGCGGACGTCGTGCGCTACGTGATCCTGTTCGCGATCACGATCGGCTTCGGCTACGTGCTCGGCTTCCGCGCGCAGACGGGCGTGCTGTCGGTGCTCGCCGCGGGGCTGCTTTCGATCGGCTTCGCGCTGTGCCTGTGCTGGGCGTCGGTGTGGCTCGGCATGATCAGCCGCACGCCGGGCGCGGTCCAGGGAATCATGATCCTCGCCGTCCTGCCGATGAGCTTCGCGAGCAACACGTTCGTGCAGACGAGCACGCTGCCGGGCTGGATGCAGACGTTCGTGCACTTCAACCCGCTGACGCACCTCGTCGGGGCCACGCGCCACCTGCTGCTCGGCGGCTCCGCGACGACCGACGTGCTGTGGACGTTTCTGTGGATGGCGATCCTGCTGGCGGTCTTCGTCCCGCTGGCGCTGCGCGCCTACCGCCGGCGGATGGTCTAGATCGGATCGTCCGTCACGGGCGCGAGCCGGGCGATCGCCGCCTCGCGCTCGAGCCCGCGGCCGCGCTCCCACGCGGCGTCGAAGCCGGCGTCGCCGAGCGCGGCGCGCAGCTCGCGGGTGATGCGGGCGATCTGCGTGTCGGTCGGGTCGTCGGTGCCGCGCACCGCGGCGGCCGCCGCGAGGCGCTCGGCGGCCTCGACCGGCCGGCCTGCGTCGTGTGCGGCGCAGGCGGCCACGACGCCGACCGACGCGAGGATCGGCATGTCCTTCGAGGCGACCGCGTCGACGTAGGCGAGGCGCAGGAGCATCGCCGCGTGCTCCGGGTCGCCGCCGCAGGCGTGCTCGATCCCGGCCGCCAGGCCACACACGACGGCCCGCGCGTGGCGGCGGTCGGGCCGGCGGTCGTTGAGCGCGCCGAGCGCCTCGACGGCGCGGCTGGCGAGCGCGAGCGCCTCCGCCTCGTCGCCGGTCTCCCACGCGATCCGCGACAGCGCGCTGAGCGCCATCCCCATCGCCTCGCCGTTGCCCTCGCTCTCGTCGAGCAGGATCTGCGCGTGTGCGCGCGCGGCCTCGAAATCCCCCTGGCGCGCGCGGATGTCGGCGAGGCGCAGCTGGAACATGCGCCCGTCGCCGGCCGCGTCGAGCTCGGCGAGGATGCGCTGCGCCTCGAGCAGCGCGTCGGCGCCGCCGTCGAGGTCGCCCTCGAGCGTGCGCAGCCAGCCGAGCGAGGACAGCGTGATCGACATCGCCCAGCGGTCGCCGACCTCGCGGAACGCGGCGAGCGCCTCGTCGAGGTGCGGACGCATCTTCTCGATCTCGCCGTTGTTCTCGGCGACCTCGGCGAGGATCAGCGGGACGGTCGCGCGAACCCACGGGTCGGGATGGTCGGCCGACTCGGCGAGCAGGCCCTCGGCGCGCTCGGCGCGCCCGAAGAGCCAGGCCAGCACCGGCCGCGACGCGACGAGCAGCGGCCGCGAGGAGACGTCGAGCGCGTCGAGGCGGTCCAGCACGGCGCCCATTCCCCAGCGATCCTCGCCGTCGTCGAGGTCGCCGTCCTCGCCGATGTCGGGCGTGTGCAGCAGGTCGGTCAGACGCACGACGTTCTCGGCGACGATGCGGTCGACCGGGTCGGCCTCGCCGGGCACGGCGATCGCCATCCGCAACGACGCGATCCCCTCGTCGGAGCTCGCCGACAGCGTCCAGAACCAGCCCAGCGAGACCGCCATGTGGAGGGCGCGTCGCGCGTCGCCCTCATCGCAGATCCAGCGCAGCGCGGCGTGGACGTTGTCGCGCTCGGCGGTCAGTCGCTGGTACCAGCGCACCTGGTCGGATCCGCGCAGGTGGCTGTCGGCCTCGTCGACGAGGTCGGCGAAGTAGTGCGCGTGCGCGGTGCGCATGCGACCGAGATCGCCCTGCTCGCCGAGGCGCTCGATGCCGTACTCACGCAGCGTCTCCAGCATCCGGTAGCGCGGCGTGACGGGATCCAACTCCGACGACGACGCGGCGAGCACGAGCAGCGAGCGGTCGACGAGCGCGCCGAGCAGGTCGAGCACGTCGTCGCGCTCGACGCCGTCGCCGGCGCAGACGGCGCTCGCCGTCTGGGGCGTGACGCCGGCCGGGAAGACCGCGATCCGCTGCGCGAGCAGGCGCTCGGGCTCGGTCAGCAGGCCCCAGCTCCAGTCCACGACGGCGCGCAGCGTGCGCTGGCGCTCGAGCGCGGTGCGGCTGCCGCCGGTCAGCAGGCGGAAGCGGTCATCGAGCCGCGCGGCGATCTGGGCGACGGGGAGCGAGCGCAGGCGCGCCGCGGCGAGCTCGATCGCGAGCGGCAACCCGTCCAGGCGCCGGCAGATCTCGATCACCGAGCCGACGGTGTCGTCGTCGATCGCGAAGCCCGCCGATGCGGCGGCGGCGCGGTCGGCGAACAGCTGGACGGCCGGGTGCTGCAGCGCGGTCGCCGGATCCTGCCCCTGGTCGGGCAGGCCGAGCGGCGGCACGATCGCGAGGTGCTCGCCGTCGATCCCGAGCGGCTCGCGGCTCGTCGCGAGCACCCGCAGGCGAGGGCAGTGGGCGAGCAGACGCGCGACGAGCGCCGCCGCGCTCGCGACGAGATGCTCGCAGTTGTCCATGATCAGCAGCGTGTCGCGCAGCTCGAGCGCGTCCGTGACGCGCTCGAAGCCGTCGCGCGCGCCGGCCGGCGTGCCGGCGGCGCTGTACTCGAGCAGCTTCGCCTCACGCGAGCCGAGCACCGCGAGCAGCGCGGGGACGAGATCGTCGCCGTCCGACAGCGGCGCGAGCTCGACGAGCCAGACGCCACCGGCGACGTCGGCGACGCGACTCGCGGCGAGCTCGCTCGCGAGGCGCGTCTTGCCGGCGCCGCCCGGCCCGACGAGCGTCACGAGGCGGTGGGCGGCGAGCAGCCCGCCGATGCGCTCGCGCTCCGCCTCGCGTCCGACGAAGCTCGTCAGGGCGGCGCGCAGGTTGCTGCGCCGCGGCGGGCGGGCCGGGGTCGGCACGCGGGCGCCGGCGACGGGTGCAGGCCGGGACCCGGACGCCGGGGCGTGCTCGGGCTCGTCGCCGCGCAGGACGGCCATGTGCGCGTCCAGCAGGTAGCGCGACGGCGTCACCCCGAGCTCCTCGTCGAGTCGCGCCCGCACGCGCTCGTACGCGGCGAGCGCGTCGGACTGGCGGCCGGCGGCGTACAGCGCGGCGACGAGCTGCGCCGCCAGGCGCTCGTGCAACGGGTTGCTCGCGACGAGCTGCTCGAGCTCGGGGACCAGGCCGGCCGCGCGGCCGAGGGCGAGGTCGGCGTCGACGCGGTCGGCGACCGCGGTCAGGCGCAGGTCGTCCAGGCGCGCCGCGGCCGTCGCAGCGAAGCGCCGCTCGCCGGCGAGCCCGGCCAGCGCGGGCCCGCGCCACAGCGCGAGCGCCTCGCGCAGCGTGGCCGTCGCGCGCTCGTGCTCCCCGACGCGCAGGGCCGCCGCGCCGGCCGCGGCGAGGCGTTCGAAGCGCAGCGCGTCGACGTGCTCGGGATCGAGCGCGAGCCGGTAGCCGCCGGACGCCTGTGCGACGAGCGCGCCGTCGCCGAGGCTGCGGCGCAGGCGCGAGACGAGCGACTGCAGCGCGTGCAGCTCGTCGGCGGGCTGCTCGTCGTCCCAGACGGCCTCCGCGAGCGCGGTGGCCGACACGACGCGCCCCGCATCGAGCGTGAGCCGGGTGAGCAGCGCGCGCAGCCGACCGCCGCCGACCTGTGCCGGCCCATCGCCGTTCTCGACCTCCAGCGGCCCCAGGATCGCGATGCGCACGGACCAACTGTGGCACGCCCGCACGACGCCGGGCGGTCCCGTGCGCGCCGATCGTGTACAACGGCTGTCACGAACTTCAGGAGGTGAGCGCCATGCATTGGGGAGCAGCCAGGACAAGCGTCGACACGATCCGGCGCTACGGAGAGCTTGCCGACCGCGGTGAGGATCCGGCCGTTGCGGCGGGCGCCTGGACGGCCGCCGCGTTCGACGACGAGATGACCGCGCGCTGGCTGCAGGCGCGCTGCTTCGATCCCGAGAAGGCGCGCGAGCTCGCCGACCTCGCGGTCACGCCCGAGCAGGCGTCCAAGCGCACGCGCGACGGCGCCGGCGGCGACTACATCGACACGATCGCCTACAAGGTCGCGATGGGACACCTGTCCCCGCGCCAGGGCGCGGCGCGCGCGTCGTCGAGCCGATGACCCCCGGCGGGGACCTCGGCCAGCGGCCGCACCCGAACAGCATCCCCTGCTCGCACTGCGGGCACGTGTGGTTCGAGGGCGAGCGGCGCCATCACTACGTCGACGACAAGGGCGAGGACTCGATCGAGGACGGCGCGCGGGTCATGTGCGCGCTGTGCGTCAAGCAGGAGGAGCACCCGCGCAAGGAGGAGGAGCGCTTCGAGTGGTGAGCGCGTGCTCGGCCGTGCGATCAGGCTGAGCGGTCGGCGGCGGGGTCGTGCTCGCGGTCGCGGTCGCGGTCGCGGGAGTAGAGGTGGCTGTCGCGGAAGCCGTGCGGCGCGAGCGCGGGACCGACGAGGATCGTCGCAGTCCGCTCGACGCCGGCCGCGGCGACCATGCCGGCGATCGTCGCGAGGGTGCCGGTCAGCACGATCTCGTCCGGCCAGCTCGCCCGCGCGACGACGGCCGCGGGGCAGTCGGACCCGTAGTGCGGGCTGAGGGTCGCGACGATCTCGTCGATCGCCTGCGCGCCGAGGTGGACGACGAGCGTCGTCGCGTGGCTCGCGAGGTCGGCGAGCCGCTCGCCGGCGGGCATCGCCGACGCGCGGCGCCCGTGGCGCGTGAGGATCACCGTCTGCGCGACGCCGGGAACGGTCAGCTCGCGGCGCAGCGCCGCCGCCGCCGCGGCGAACGCGGGCACGCCCGGCGTCACGTCCCAACCGATCTCGAGCGCGTCGAGGCGACGCATCTGCTCGGCGCATGCGCTGAAGATCGACACGTCGCCGGAGTGCAGGCGCGCGACGTCGTGGCCGGCGCCGTGCGCTGCCTGGAGCTCCGCGACGATCTCGTCGAGCGTGAGGTTCCGGGTGTCGACGACGCGTGCCTGCGCCGGCGCGTGTCCGACGATCTCCTGTGGCACGAGCGCGCCGGCGTAGAGGCAGACCGGGCTGGATGCGATCAGCCGCTGCGCGCGCAGCGTCAGCAGGTCGGGTGCGCCGGGGCCCGCGCCGATGAAGTGGACGGTCACGGCTTGTGCGCCGTCCACTGCACGACCGGCCGCTGCGCGCGCCAGCCGGTGAAGGCGCCGAGCGCCTCCGCGTGCGCGATCTCGATGCGCGCGAGCTCGCCCCCGTACGCGCCGCGCGCCACGGTCAGGGCCTGCTCGCCCTCGAGCGTGACCGCGTTGGCGACGAGCCGGCCGCG
>DASXCR010000270.1:0-3627 GCA_036491075.1 Solirubrobacteraceae bacterium | reverse complement strand
CGTGCGCCACGCGACAGCGGACGTCGCGGGCAACTCGAACCTCGCGCGCTCGTGGTCGCGCTGGGTGCGCCGCTGGCCCACCGGCGCGCAGACCGACCTGCTCGAGGCCTATCCGCGGCTGCACTCGCCCGTCCTGCTGCTGTGGGCCGACCGCGATCGCTACCACCCGCTGAGCGGCGCCGAGGAGGCGTGCGACCTGCTGCCCGAGGCACTGCTGCGCGTCCTGCCGGGGACCGGCTTCTTGATCGCCTACGACGACCCGGTCGGCGTCGCGCGCGAGCTCACCGCGTTCTGCGGCTGAGGCGGCTCTCGCCTACTTGGGGATGCCGATGCGGTCCGGCGGCCAGTACGTGATGATCGCCTTGCCGATGATCCACGCGCGCGGGACCGGCCCCCAGTAGCGGCTGTCGTCGGACTCGCCGCGGTTGTCGCCCATGAGGAAGTACGAGGCGGCCGGCACCGTGATCGCGCGCAGGTTGCAGTCGGCGTCGTCGCACGTCGCCGCGAACGGCTCCTTCGCGGGGACCCCGTTGCGGATGACGTGGCCGCGGCGGACCTCGATGCGATCGCCGGGCAGGCCGACGACGCGCTTGACGAACGTGTCGGACGCCTGCGCCGCCGTCGGCTTGGAGCACGACTGGCCGATCCCGGGACCGCTGTTGTACGACGGGCCCTGACCGGGGATGCCGCACTGCCCCGCGCCGTCGTCGTCGCTGCCGCGGGGCGGGTGGAACACCGTGACGTCGCCGAGCTTGGGGTTCGACCCGAGCGTGTGCGAGAAGCGGTCGACGAGGATGCGCTGGCCGACCTTCAGCGTCGGCAGCATCGACGGCGACGGGATGACGTACGGCTTGACGGCGAACGCCTGGATCGCCAGCGCGAAGAACAGCGCGCCCGCGACGATCAGGACGAGCTCGACCTTGGAACCCGGCCGGCGCTTGGATCTGCCCTTGCGAGGCGCCGAACGCCGTGTGATGGCCACAGCAGCGAGGGTACAGATCGCCACCACCGCGCTCGCCGGGTGGCCGGCCAGATACCGTTGCCTGCAATCGGTTGCCGTACAAGCGCGAGCGCGAGGGAGATCACGGTGGGCGACGGACAGCTGTGGGGTGGCGAGACGACGAAGGCGGTCGAGAACTTCCCCGTCTCGGGAGAGCGCGTCCCCGTCTCCGTGGTGCGCTGGCTGGCCGCGATCAAGGGCGCGTCGGCGCGCGCCAACGCCGAGCTGGGCAAGCTCGACGCCGAGCTCGCCGAGCGCATCGCGACCGCGGCCGACGCCGTCGCGGCGGGCGAGCACGACGAGCAGTTCCCGATCGACGTCTTCCAGACCGGTTCGGGCACGTCGACGAACATGAACGCCAACGAGGTCATCGCGAACCTCGCCGGCGAGGGCGCGCACCCCAACGACCACGTGAACATGGGCCAGTCCTCCAACGACGTCTTCCCCAGCGCCGTCCACCTCGCCGCGCTCGACGAGGCGACGCAACGGCTGCTGCCCGCGCTCGAGCGCCTCGAGGCGGCGTTCGCGGCCAAGGCGGTCGAGTTCGAGGACGTCGTCAAGGCGGGCCGCACACACCTCATGGATGCCGTGCCGGTCACGCTCGGCCAGGAGTTCGCCGGCTACGCCGCGCAGATCCGCCTCGGCGCCCGTCGCGTGCGCAACGCGCTCCCACAGGTCGCCCAGATCCCGCTCGGCGGCACCGCGGTCGGCAACGGCCTCAACACGCACCCCGAGTTCGCGGCGCGCGTGCGGGCGCTGCTCACGGAGCGCAGCGGCCTGGAGATCGCCGCGCCGGAGGACCCGTTCGAGGCCCAGGCCAACCGCGACGCGCTCGTCGAGCTGTCCGGTGCGCTGAAGGTCATCGCCGTCTCGCTGACGAAGATCGCGATGGACCTCGCGCTGATGGGCTCGGGCCCGCGCGCGGGAATCGGGGAGATCTTCCTGCCCGAGCTGCAGAAGGGCTCCTCGATCATGCCGGGCAAGGTCAACCCGGTGATCGCGGAGGTCGTGCTGCAGGTCGGCGCGCAGGTGATCGGCAACGACACCGCGATCACGATCGGCGGGCTGCAGGGCAACTTCGAGCTCAACGTGCGGATCCCGCTGATCGCGCGCAACCTGCTCGGCTCGATCCACCTCCTGACGACGTCGTGCGGGCTGCTCGCCACGCGCTGCGTCGCGGGGATCGAGGCCAATCGCGAGGGCTGCGAGCGCTCGTCGCAGTCGACGCTGGCGGCCGCGACCGCGCTCAACCCGTACATCGGCTACGACAAGGGCGCGGCGATCGTCAAGGAGGCTGCGGCCTCCGGTCGGATGCTGCGCGAGGTGGCGCTGGAGCACGGCGTCGACCCTGACACCTACGATGAGGCCATGGACCTGCGTAAGATGGCGCGCGGGTCATCCGCTTGAGGGGAGCCGTGACGATGACTGGGCACATGCGTTCGAAGGCCGCCGTACTCGTGGCGCTGATCGGTGCGGCCACGCTGGCCGCCTGCGGTGGCGGCTCGTCGTCGGGCGGCGGCGGTGGGTCGTCCCCCGCGGACAAGGCCAAGAGCCACGCGGCGGCAGAGAAGCTCATCGCCCAGGCGATCGGGCCCAACTCGAAGGCCGACTCCGCGCGCGTCGACGGCACGATCGACGTCGACGTCAAGGGGATCCCGCGCTACAAGGGCACCTCGGAGCTCACCGCCGACGGCATGTACAACCTGCCCGACGGCGCCACCGCGCCGGACATCAACATGGACGTCGGGCTGACGCTGAACGACCACGCGATCGGCGGGACGCTCGTCGTCGCGAACAGCAAGGGCTTCATCAAGCTCGGCGACACCGGCTACAAGCTGCCCGACTCGATCTCGCAGAAGCTCGTCGCGCCCGCGGCGGATCGCAAGAACGGGCTGCTCAAGGCCGCGGCGATGTTCCACATCAACCCGCAGATCTGGCAGAAGAACGCGCTGCTCGTCGGCGACTCCTCGGTCGCGGGCGAGAGCACGCAGGAGATCACGGCCGAGCTCCAGCCCGACCGCTTCTTCGTCGACGTCGCGCGGCTCGTGCACATGCTCACGCTGCTGCACGTCACCGAGGCCGTCGGCCTGCCGACGGCGGTCGGGCCGAAGGCGCGCGCCGCCCTCGTGCGCTCGACGAAGGTCGCCAAGGGCGAGGTCTACATCGCCAAGTCCGACCACGTCCTGCGCAAGGCGCACCTCGTCGGCAAGCTCGTCGTCGCCAAACGCGATCGCAAGCTGCTCGGCGGGATGACCGGCGCGACGCTCGACGCGACGATCACGATCTCGGACGTCGGCTCGCCGGAGAGCATCAGCGCACCGACGCAGCTGGGCCGCTACGCGGACCTGCAGCTCTCGCTGAACGCGCTGGGCGAGGCCATCCGCAACGAGCTGAAGAAGTCGAAGTAGCTCGTGGCCGCAGCAGCAACCGACGCGGCGGCGCCCGAGGCGCCGTCGTTGGTGGTCTCGGGGGTGGCCAAGAGCTTTGGTGAGCGGCGCGCGGTGCGCGATGTGAGCTTTGAGGTGGCGCGTGGTGAGTTGTTGGCGATCATCGGTCCGAATGGTGCGGGGAAGACGACGTTGTTGTCGATGCTGGGTGGGATTCGGGCGCCGGATGCGGGGTCGGTG
>DASXCR010000269.1:0-5637 GCA_036491075.1 Solirubrobacteraceae bacterium | reverse complement strand
CCGCACCTGCGCGAGCCGGCGAAGGCCGAGCGCGAGCAGGGCGTCGAGGTGTTTCGCAAGATCGTCAACGTGTCCTCGATCTCCGGCACGATGGGCAACGCCGGCCAGGCGAACTACGCGGCGGGCAAGGCCGCGGTCGTCGGGTTGACGAAGACGCTGGCGAAGGAGTGGGGCCAGTTCAAGATCAACGTCAACGCGGTCGCGTTCGGCTTCATCGACACGCGCCTGACGGCCGCCAAGGACGGCGACAACACGATGCAGATCGCCGGCGAGACCGTCCAGCTCGGGATCCCGCAGCAGCTGCGCGAGATGTCGTCGTACGTCATCCCGCTCGGCCGGCCGGGGACGGCGGTCGAGGCCGCGGGCGGCGTGTTCTTCCTCTGCTCGCCGTGGTCGAACTACGTCCACGGGCAGACGCTGAACGTCACCGGCGGGCAGTTCACGGGCATGACGACCTGACCGGAGTCGGGCGCCGGCGCGGGTCGGCGACGGCATTCGGGGGGCGTCGCTCGACGGACGCGCCGGATATGACGAATTCCGATCTGCGGGTTTCCGACAATCGGATCTAGGAGTAGGCTCCGCGACCATGAAGGTCGTCAAGTCCCGAGCCGAGCGCAGATCGCCCTTCGGCATGGGCGGCGCCGCCGAGGTCTCGCCGACGACGACCGGCGCGGAGAACATCTACATGGGCGTCTTCCGCGTCCCCGCCGGGGCGCAGTCGATGCCCCACTACCACGCCGACTGCGAGTCGGCGCTCTACCTGCTCTCCGGCCAGCTGAACATGCGCTGGGGCGAGGGCCTCGAGCACGCGGTGAGCCTCGAGCGGGGCGACATGGTCTACGTGCCGCCGCGTGAGACGCACCTGCTGGAGAACCCCTCCGAGGAGCAGGAGGCCGAGTACGTCGTCGCCCGCGACACCGCGGACGAGCACTCGGTCGAAGTGCCCTGGGCGACGTAGCCGCACGGTCTCACCGCGGGCTCGCACGACGCACGGCCGGCTCCCAGCAAGGGCCTCCACGATCCGCCTCGTCGCAGCACTCACCCAGGGCGAGGAGGAAGTCCCATGCAGCCCACCGCCCCACGTACACGATTGAGATTGGCCTCGACGGCCGTCGTCGCGATCGGCGGGCTGTCGCTCGTCGCCGGCACCCAGGGCAGCACGGCGGCCACGCGCCGCACCGCCACGGTTCGCCTCAGCGGCGGACACGAGACCGACTCCCGTGACGGCGGGCGGCCGGTCGTGCTCGTCGCGGCGACACTCGGCGTGCCGACGTCGGTCTTTCGGACGGCGTTCTCCGGCGTCACCCCGGCGCCCGCCGGCTCGCAGCCCGATCCGGCGCAGGTGCTGCGCAACAAGGCGGCGCTGCTGAAGGTGCTCGCCCCCTACGGCGTCACCAACGAGGCGCTCGACGCCGCGTCTGACCACTACCGCTTCGACGGCGCGGCGGGCGGGACATGGCCGCAGACCGCGGCGACCGCGCGGGCCGTGGTGCGCGCCGGCAAGGTCGTCTCGGTGCGGATCGTCGAGGCCGGCGCGGGCTACAGCTCGACGCCGCATGTGAGCGTCGCCGGCTATCCGAAGGCCAGAGTCCGCGCGACGCTCTCCTACGGCAAGGACCTCGCGCGCAACGGCAGCGTGAGGACGCTGACGCTGGTGAAGGGCTGACCCCGGCGGTGAGCTCAGCGGCCGCGGCGGGCGCGCTCGGCGCGCTCGCGGCGCGCCCGCTCGCGCTCGGCGGCGTCGCGCTCCGTGGCGCCGGCTGCGGGCTGCCCGCGCGGCGCGCGAGCGCGCGACGGGCGCGGCTGCGGGTCGGGAGGCGCTTGGGGCTTGGAAGCTCGAGGCTCCGAAGCCCGGACCGCGCCCTCCTCGCGACCGCCACGCGTGTCCGTCGAACGGTCGGGCCGTGCGGCGCGCTTGGGTCGGGCCGGACGGGGCTCGCGCGCCGGGCGAGGCTCGCGCGCGATCCGCCCGCCGCCGCTCGCCCCGCGGCGCCGTGCCGGCGAGAGCATGTTCGCGATCCCCGCCGCGACCGCGGCCACGAGCGCCAGCACGATCCAGTCGAGCACCGGCACGTAGCGGGTCGTCGCCTTGATCCCGCCCGTCACGTACGTGCACGTCCGCGTCAGCGGCGGTGAGAACGACGGCGACGAGCTCGCGCTGCTGCCCGCCGGGAGCGTGCCGAGATCGGGGCACGCATCGCCGATCGGCGTGATCAGCCAGACGACGAGCAGGCCGGCGACGAAGATCGCCACGGCGAGGCGCAGGGGGCCTCGCCAGCCGGACGTGGGAGCGTGCTCTGGCATCCGTGCGCAGGCTATCCGCGCGCGGCCGGCGCGAGCGCCGCAGCGGCGGCGGATACGCTGCGCCGCCCGGTGGCGATCGCGACGAAGCCCACTCCCCTCACCCTGCCGCTGCCCGGCGCAAGCGCCGGCGCGACCGTGCGCGTGAGCCCGCTGCGCTGCGGCGAGGTGCTGCTGCCGCCGCGTGCCTTCGACCGCCCGAGCGGGCGGCTCTCGCAGCTGCGCGCGATGGGTCCCACGGTCCCGAGGTCGCGCTGGGGCTGGGTGCCGGTGCCGGTCTTCCTCGTCGAGCATCCGACGGCGGGGCGGCTGCTCGTCGACACGGGCTTTCACGCCTCGGCGCAGGACGACCCGCGCACGAGCCTCGGGCGCCGCCAGGCGTTCGTGCTGCCGGCACGCCAGGCGCCGGGCGAGTCGGCGCCGCAGCAGCTGCGTGCCCGTGGGATCGATCCGGCGCAGATCGGGCTCGTCGTCATGACCCACCTGCACAACGACCACGCCAGCGGCGCGGTCCAGTTCCCGCAGGCGACGTTCGTCGTCGACGGCGCCGAGTGGGACGCGGCGAGCGCGGGCGGCTTCGCGGAGGGCTATCGCCGCGAGCACTACGACCAGCCGCTGCACTGGAGCACGATCGACTACGCCTCGGCGGTCGCCGGCCCGCACGGCGCCTTCGAGCGCACGCTCGACCTCTTCGGGGACGGCTCGGTGCGCCTGCTCGCGACACCGGGCCACACGCTCGGTCATCAGTCGCTACTGCTCGCGCTCGAGGGTCGCGAGCTGCTGCTGACCGGGGACGCCGCCTACACGAGGCGCACGATCGACGACGACCTCGTGCCGATCTTCTGCGCCGATGCCGAGCGCTACCGCCACTCGCTCGCGCAGATCCGCGCGCACGCCGGCGAGCACCCCGACACGGTCGTCATCGCCGGCCACGACGCCGAGCTCTGGCCGCGGCTGCAAGCCACGTACTTCTAGCTCCCGGTTGGCGCGTGACGTCGCCGAGCTCGTTTCAGAGTGGACGGTAAACGTCCCGGCGGTGCTCGACGCGAACGACGATGACCTCCCGGGTGTCCTCGCGGACTCGGTAGAGGACGCGGTAGCTGCCTCGTCGCGCGGCCCAGATCCCGGCGAGCTCGCCACGGAGCGGCTTGCCGACGCGTCGCGGTTCGCGGACGAGCGCCGTCGTGAGGAAGTTGATGACTGCGGTTGCCACTGCTTCGGGGAGGCGATCCGTCAGCGCCCGGCGAGCGGGCGGCGTGAGGACGAGCTCGTACTCCCCGCTCGGGTTCACCGACCAAGATGCCGGACGGCGTCCACGCCGCGCAAGACATCGCCGCTGGCATACGCAGCATCGGCCTCGCGGATGTCTCGCAAGGCGTCGGCGTCGCTCAGCACGGAGAGCCGCTCCTCGAGCTCGGCGAGATCGTCGGGGCTGACGATCACTGCCGCGTCGCGACCGTTGCGCGTGATGATCACGCGCTCGTGCTCGTGCTCGACGCGATCGACGACTTCGGATAGATGGTCGCGCACTGCGCGCAGAGGCTCGGTCGACATGGCCACAATTGTGGCCGTCGGTCGGCGACATGTCAACCGTGACCGCCGCCGACACGCAAGTGGGGCATCCGCCCCGACCGCTCTCACGTAGAGACCACCATGAACGGTGCCCTGATCCTGCTGATCGTCCTCGTGGTCCCCTACCTCGCGATGAACGTCCGCCGCCTGTACCTCGGCCGCTCGTGGGCGATCTCCGTCTGCCAGGTCGCGAAGGAGTGGGAGGCTCGCGAGCACGCCAAGCGCGTCGCGCTCCGCGCCGCCGAACGGAAGTAGCCGCACGTCCGCACGTCTGGGCCACGAGGCGGTGTGGCTCGGGCGGTTCGACTCCCCCCGCAGATGAGGCGGCGCGTGTCACGCTGACACGAGATGCCCGGCCTCCGCGATCTCCTGCGCGTCCTGCGCCACCGCGACTTCCGCCTGCTGTGGATCGGCAACGCCGCGAGCGCGATCGGCGATCGGATCGTCCGCGTCGCGCTCGCGCTGTACGTCATCGGGCTGACAGGCAGCGCGACCGACGTCGGCATCGTGCTGGCCGCGTACAGCCTGCCGCTGATCGTCTTCCTGCTGGTCGGCGGGGTCCTCGCGGACCGGCTGCCGCGCCATCTCGTCGTCGTGGTGACCGACGTCGTGCGCTGCGCGCTGCACGCCCTGCTCGCGGTGCTCGTCGTGACGCGCGAGGCGCGGATCTGGCAGATCGTCGCGATCGGGGTGCTGTTCGCGACCGCCGAGGCGTTCTACCGCCCCGCCGTGACCGCCCTGCTGCCGCAGACCGTGCCCGAGCCCGAGATCCAGGAGGCCAGCGCGCTGCGCGGGATGTCCGACAACCTCGCCGAGTTCGCCGGCCCGGCACTCGCGACGCTGCTCGTGCTCGGCCTCGGCCCGGCCGCCGCGTTCGGGCTGGACGCCGTGACGTTCGCCGTCAGCGCGGCGCTGCTCGTGCGCATCCGACCGCGAGCGCGCGGGCTCGTCGGCGCGCCGACGACCGCGCCCGCCGCCACGACACCCGCCGCGCCCGCGACCGCCCCGCCCGCCGCGTCGGTGTGGGCCGACATCGTCGCCGGCTTCGAGGAGGTCCGCTCGCGCGCGTGGGTGTGGGCGACGCTCGCGGCGTTCAGCGTCGCGCTGTTCGTCATGGTGGCGCCGCTCTACGTCGTCGGGCCCGTCGTCGCACGCGAGCGCTACGGCGACGTCGCGGTCTTCGGCTACGTCCTCGCCGCGTTCGGCGTGGGGACGATCGCGGCGACGTTCGTGGCCATCCGCTGGCGGCCGCGCTTCCCGATGCGCCGGGCGATGGCGCTGATCCTGCTGCTGCCCGTCGGCTGCGCGCTGTACCCGGCCGGCGCTCCGCTCGCCGTCGTGCTCGTCGCGATGGTCGCCGGCGGTGCCGGCACCGCGCTGTTCGACGTCCTCTGGCTCACGGCACTCGCGGAGCGGATCCCGCCCGACAAGCTGTCGCGCGTGACGTCCTACGACTGGGCGGTCTCGTTCGGCCTGATGCCGCTGGGCTACATCCTCGCGGGGCCGGTCGCCGACGCGGTCGGCGCGAGCGAGCTGCTGCTCGGCGGGGCGATCGTCGGGTTCGCCGCGCTCGCGCTCGGGCTGCTCCCGCGCGAGACGCGGATGCTCGCGCGTCTGGAGACCGCACCGCCGCCCGGCGCGCGGGCCGCCGCGCGGCGCCCGCAGGCCGCTCCGCCGTGAGCCCGCGGCAGCACGCGCTGCCCGCGACCGCGACCCGCCACCTGCGAGCGAGCGCGTCCGCTACGCCGTCGCGGCGCGCTTCTT
>DASXCR010000268.1:0-39473 GCA_036491075.1 Solirubrobacteraceae bacterium | reverse complement strand
CTACGTGATCCCGTCGCCGTCGATGCTGCCGACGCTGAAGGTCGGCCAGCGGATCCTCGTCGACCGCTTCTCGCACACGCTCGGATCGAACCCCAAGCTCGGCGACGTCACGGTCTTCCACCCGCCCGGCGGCAGCGACGACGACTCCGCGCAGTGCGGCGTCCCCGGGCAGGGCCCTTCGTACGACAGCGGTCCGGGCATCGGCCAGTCGTGCTCCAAGCCGACGGCGACGCAGGCGTCGGACACGTTCGTCAAGCGCGTCGTGGGGCTGCCCGGCGATCGCATCGAGGTCCGCCACGGCCACGTCATCCGCAACGGCGTCGCCGCGAAGGAGCCGTTCGCGGCGACCTGCGACGACGCCGACTGCAACCTGCGCGCGATCACGGTGCCGGCCGGCTCGTACTTCCTGATGGGCGACAACCGCGGCGAGTCCGACGACAGCCGCTACTGGGGTCCGGTCCCGCGCGCGTGGATCATCGGCAAGGCGGTCGTCACGTACTGGCCGCCGGACCGCATCGGCATCCCCAAGTGAGCTGAGCCGCCTCAGCCGCAGAACGCGGTGAGCTCGCGCGCGACGCCGACCGGGTCGTCGTAGGCGATCAGGAAGCCGGTCCCCGGCAGGACGCGCAGCAGCGCCTCGGGCAGCAGGTCGTACGCCTCCTCGGCGCCGCTCAGCGGGTGGTAGCGGTCGCGGTCGGCCCACAGCAGCAGGACCGGCGAGTGCAGCCGCGGATACGCCTCGAGCAGGTCGGTCTGCGCGCCCGCCGGCCAGCGGCGCACCCAGCGCGACCACGAGCGCGCGAGGTTCGAGTTCCCCGCGACGTCGGCCGTCGCGTGGCGCACGAGGTCGCGGGCGGCCGGGTTGCCGCGCGCGGTGAGCTTCATCCCGTGCTCGGGGCGGTAGGCGAGCCGGACCGTGCGCGCGGCCGCGCGATCGAGGCCGGGCAGCGACGCGAGCGGGCCGAGCACGCGTACCGGCACCGGCACGCGCGAGCGCTCCGGCGGGCGGTGCAGGCGGTTGGGCATGAGCACGAGCCGCGCCGGCGCGAGCTGCCCGGTGACGGCGGCGCGCAGCAGGATCTCGGCGCCCGCGCCGTGGCCGCCGACCATGGGGTGCGTGCCGCAGGTCTCGCGGCAGAACTCCGCCATCACCTCGGCGAGCCAGTCGATCGTGTACGGGTGGCGCGGGCGGTCCTCGGAGTCGCCGTGCAGCGGCAGGTCGGGTAGCACGAGCCGGAAGCGGTCGGTGAGGTGCTCGACGATCGGGGCGAACTCGCGGTGCGAGAGCGCCGCGCTGTGCACGAGGCACAGGCTCGGCCCGACGCCGGCCTCGCGGTAGGCGATCCGCGCGCCGTCGCGATGGTGATACAGCCGCAGCTTCATCCGCCGGCCCGGCCGAGGCGGCCTCCGCGCGCGAGCGCCGCGCGCACCGCCGCCGCGGTGCCGGGGTCGGGCGCCGCCTCCTCCTCGATCCGGCGCGCGAGCTGCGCGGACAGGCCGGGCGTCGTGGCCGCGCCGCGGTGGACCGCGCCGGCGAGGTAGCCGAGCTGCAGCGCGGCCGCCGGGTCGCTCGATGCGCGGGCGCGCAGCTGGTCGGCGACCGCGGTCAGCGACAGCCCCAGCCCCTGCAGGTCGCTGTCGCTGCGCGCCAGCCGCACGCAGTCCGACAGGCGCGTCGCGCCGGTGAGCGTCACCGGCCCCGGCGCGCGGCGTAGCGCGGCGACGATCGGTGCGGGCGCGCCGAAGCACGCGGCCGGGACCGGCTTGGGCGCCTGCGATCCGCAGCCGGCGAGCACCAGCACCCCCAGCGCGACCGCCGCGCGCGCCCTCACGGGGTCACGGGCGGGTCGCCGGCGGTGGCGCCGAGGCCCGACCCGGCGACGGAGTCCGTCGAGACCGAGTCGGCGATGCGGCTGTGGATCGCCAGCTCGGAGTCGAAGTCCGCCGTGTCGGCGTGGCGGTAGTCCAGGCCGCGGCCGGTGAGCAGCGTCGCGAGCGCCTCGACGAAGCGCGCGTCCAGCTGGCGCCCGGCGACGCGGCGCAGCTCGGTCATCGCCTGGAAGGACGTCATGCGGTCGCGGTAGGTGTCCTGCGCGGTCAGCGTGTCGTAGACCTCGGCGACCGCGACGATGCGCGCGACCTCGGGGATCTCGTCGCCCTTCAGCCGATCGGGATAGCCACG
Organism: Solirubrobacteraceae bacterium; assembly: GCA_036491075.1. Classification (GTDB taxonomy): domain Bacteria; phylum Actinomycetota; class Thermoleophilia; order Solirubrobacterales; family Solirubrobacteraceae; genus CADCVQ01. Next base: position 37,291 of record DASXCR010000268.1, on the reverse strand, counting down.
CCCGTCGACGCGCTCGTGGTGCGCCCGCACGATCTGCGCGACGGGCCCGTAGACGCCGAGGTCGCGCAGCATGTCGGCGCCGAGCTCGGGGTGTTGCTTGATCGCCGCCCAGTCGTCCTCGGTCAGCGTGCCGTGGCGCTCCATGACGCGATCGGGCAGCGCGAAGCGCCCGATGTCGTGCAGCAGGCCGGCGGTGTGCGCGAGCTCCGCCTCGCGCTTGCCCATCCCGCTCTGCAGCGCGATGTCGCGCGCGAACGCGGCGACCGCCGCGCTGTGGCGCGCCGTGCGGCCGTCGCGGCGGTCGAGCGAGCGCACGAGCGCCGACAGCACCCCCCACGACAGCGCCGCGTACTGACCGGCACGCTGGCGCGCGATCACGACGAGCCGCGACATGTAGTTGAACGCGACGATGATGAGCACGACGAACAGGCTCGCGGCGAGGTTGAAGCGCGCGCTGACGCCGGCGATCGCGAGCGTCAGCCCGACCGTCAGCGCGAGCGACGGCAGCAGCTCGCGCGGGTGATGCAGCGCTTCGCGCAGGCGGCCGCCGTCGACGAGCACGACGAACGAGCGCAGCAGCACGAAGTTCAGTGCGAGGAAGCCGACCGCGACGAGGGCAAGCGCCGCGATGTCCCCGCTGCCGCCGTCCTCGTGCCCTCCCGCCAGCGCGTCGAACGCGAGGCCCGCGAGCATGCTCGGCACGGCTGCCGCGGCGAGGTTCACCGGCAGCACGAGGATCCGGTAGCGCTGGATCGCCCAGGCGCCGATCTCGGCCGCCACCGAGACCGCGAACGCTCCGATCGGCCCGACGAACGCTACTGCCAGCATGAAGCAGACGAAGGCCGCGGAGATCTGCAGCGAGCCCTCCCATTTCGAGGCGCCGAGCACGCTGACGATCGCGGCGGCGGCGAGCACGTACACGAGCGGTGAGCGGAAGTCCTCGTGCGGGGAGACCATCAGGACCGGCAGCGAGCCGGTCAGCAGGGCGAGCGCGGCCGCGACAGCCGCCCGGCGATGCGTCGAGGCGGGTGCGACCGTCACGGGGAAACCCTACGGCCTCCTCGCAACGGTCGCCTCACGCGCGGCGAATCAGGTCGTGCGCCAGGCCCCACCGGTGGCGGCGATCACGGTGATGGCGGCGATCATGAACGGGTACGCGCGGAGCTTGAAGCTTGACATTTGGAACCTCCGGGTGGTGAACGGGAGGCCACCGTAGCCGAGTAACTTCGTGAACGAAAACGTTTATGGACGAACATCTCAAGAAGGTCACTTGTACCGTTACAAATGCCCGAACTTCGCCCGCGAAACATGAACATTTGTCCATTTGGCCACCGGGCTATTGACGCGCGGGCCGGCGTGTGCGTTGGAGGTGAAGGTATGTGTCATTTCACCTAATATAAGTGACCGCTCCCGCTCCCGCTCCCGCTGCCATCGCCGGGCGCCATCGGCGCGGGGCGCCCGGCGCGCAGCGCCCGTCTGCCTCGCGAGCCCACGACGAGCGGCGACGTGCGGCGACCGCGTGACGGTTGGCAACGTAAGTGCCCAGGTTTCGGTCGCCAAGGTGCCGACTTCGCGCAGCGACGTTTGCAACCCGACGGCGTTGCGCCGATCATGTTCGGGATGCGGACCCTCAAGACCAGCGAGGCGGCGTCGCTGCTCAACGTCAGCCCGAACACGTTGCGGGCGTGGGAGCGGCGCTTCGGCTACCCCAAGCCACAGCGTTCGGCGGGTCGTCACCGCCTCTACACGCATGGTGAGGTCGCCGCGCTGCGCGATGCCCTCCAGCAGGGTCTGTCGATCTCCTCCGCGGTCAGCCGTGCCCGCGAGGCGCTCAGCACCGACACGCACACGCTCGTCGGCGCGCTGACGAGCTTCGAACTCGACCGCGCCGACACCGCGATGGAGTGCGCGCTCGCGCTGCGCTCGGTCGAGCGGTCCGTCGAGGAGGTCCTGCTCCCGTCGCTCGACGAGCTCCGGCTGCGCTTCGGCCGCGACAGCGCGCCCTGGGCGTTCGCGGCCCGCTGGGCGGACGGCTGGCTGCGCCGCGCGCAGCGGCTCGCGCCCCCGCCCTCGCGCCCGCTCGCGATCCTGGTCGGCGACGCGAACCGCGATGAGCTCGATCCCGACGCGCTCGCGATGCGCGCGTTCGAGCTGTTCTGCGGCCGCGCCGGCGCGCGCGTCCTCGCGCTTCCGGTCTCGAGCGTCGCCGGGCTCGGCGACGTCGTCGCGTCGCTTTCTCCGGACGCGCTCGTCATCGCCGGTGCGCACGCGTCCGACGACGAGGTCGCGCACTGGGCCTATCGCGTGCGGGCGGCGTCCGGCCAGCTGCCGACGGGGCTCTTCCGGCGCACCCGACCCGGCGCGAAGGTCCGCAGCGCCGCGGGGGCTCGCACGCTGCCGGACACGCCGTTCGGCGCGCAGCGCCAGCTGCTCGCGGTGCTCGACGACCGCCGCGACGAGCGCTTCGCCGACGCCGCCGTCGCGCGTCCGCTGCACTCCGCTTCGCCGATCGCTCGGGAGGCGCAGGCATGAGGCGCCTGCACGCCGTTCGCCCCGCCGTCGTCGACGAGCGCGGGCTGGCCCTCGTCTCCTTCTGCGGCCACTGCGCCATCCCGCCCGCCACGGCGCGCGAGGCCGCGAGCTCGCGGGTGTGCGGTCACTGCGGCCTCGGGCTCGTGCTGCAGGCGCCGCCCGACGTCGCGCCGCTCGTCGCCGAGCCGTTTCTCGTGATCGACTCCTCGCTGTCGGTCTGCGCGGTCTCGGCACGGGCCGAGGAGCTGCTCGAGACCGACGAGACGCAGGCGGTCAACCGCCACGTCGCGGACTTCCTCGTGCCGGCCGACGCCAACGCGCCGAGCGCCGAGAACCTGCTCGTCCTGCTCGTCGACGCGGCATCCGGCCTGGGCGAGCCGCGCACCGCGATCGTCCGGCCCCGCCAGGAGTTCGGCGTGCGCTACCGCGCCCGGATCGGGCCCTGCGGACCACCGCACGCCGCATTGCTCGTCCTGATGGACTGAAACGCCGTACTCTTGGGACACGCGCGTACGGCGCGGCGTCCTCCCGTCCGAGAGAGCCACCGCCGCGGACGAGCGCCCTAACCCGATGAGTGTTCTACGCACCCATGCCGCCGCGGCCATGTTGGGCGTCAGCCCGAACACGTTGCGGTCCTGGGAGCGCCGCTTCGGCTATCCCACGCCGCATCGCACCTCGGGCGGGCACCGCCAGTTCGACCTCGCCGAGATCGAGGCGCTGCGCCAGGCCTTCGAGGAGACCCACAACGTCTCCTCGGCGATCTCGATCGCGCGCGAACGCGGCTGTGGCCCCTCGTCGCCCGCGCGGCTGCGCTCCGCGCTGCGGCGCTTCGAGGAGCTCGAGGCCGACCGCATCCTCGAGGAGAGCCTGGCCGTGCGGTCGGTCGAGCGCACGGTCGAGGAGGTGCTGCTGCCCGCGATCGACGGGCTCGGCGCAGGTCCCGGCGAGCTGCCGTCGGCCGAGCTCGGCTTCGCCTGCCGCTGGGCCGGCGGCTGGCTCGCCGCCGCCAAGCGCGTCGCTCCGCCGCCCACCCGCACGGAGAGCGTGATCATCTTCGACGCGAGCGCCTGCTGGGACATCGACGCGCTGCACGCGCAGTCGCTCGAGCTGTGCCTGCGACGCGCCGGCGTGCGCACGTTGATGCTGACCGCCGACCTCGACGCCAGCCGGCTCGCGCACGTGCTGCGCGCGCTGAGCCCGCACCTCGTCGTGCTCACCGGCCGGCGGGCGTGGCTCGACGCGCTGGCGCGGATCGCCTACCAGTCGCGGCGCACCGCCGAGCCCGTCGACGTGCTGGACTTCCGCGGCGCGCTCGACGACGGCGACGCCGTCGCGGTGCCGCGCCTGGGGACGAGCGCGATCGGCGCGCGCGACCTGCTGCTGGCACGGTTGAACGCGCGCGCGAACGCCGTCGGCTCGCGTCCCGCGCTGGCTCGCGTCCTGTAGCGCCGCGAGGACGGATCGGCGGATGGTTCGCCGCGCCCACCGCCGACGCCGAGCCGTCCGGCGGCGGCGGTACGGTGGCGAACCAGAATGACGCTCGTGCCCGGGGACCCGCTGGCTCATCGTGCCCTCGAGTCCCTGCTGCGCGCGGAGGCATCCGTCCGGCGCAGGCTCAGCGCCGATCTCGAGCGCGAAGGACTGTCGGCCACCGGTTTCTCCCTCCTGGTGATCCTGACGACCGCGGGTGGCGAGCTCGAGCTGCGGGTCCTTCGCGCGCGGCTTCGCACGTCCAAGGCGAACGCGACCGAGGTCGTGACGACGCTCGAGCATCGCGGTCTCGTCGATCGCCGCCGGCTCGTGACCGATCGCAGGGCCGCAACGGTGGCGATCACAGCTCAGGGCAGCGAGATCGTCGACCGCCTGTTCCCCGAGCACAGCGTGCGCGTCGCCCAGGCGTTCGCCGTGCTCGACGAGGCGGAGAAGCGGTCGCTGGCACAGATCTGCCGCAAGCTGGCGGCCTGAGCGGCGCGCTCGGCGCGCCTCGACCCCCGCCCTCCCGCGGGGACGGCCCGCGCCGCGCACCGTCCCGGCCTCGGCCGGCGGCGCCCGTCCACGACGATCGCTCGCTCGGGTCCGTGCTGAGGCGGGTCTTCCTACACTCCTGACCCAATGGCGCGCCGCCCCGTCGACCCCCAGCAGTCGTTTCCCGAGCTCGAGCACGAGGTGCTCGAGCGCTGGCGCGAGCGCGACGTCTTCAAGGAGTCGCTGCGCCGCCGCGAGGGGGCCCCGCCGTGGGTCTTCTGGGAGGGTCCGCCGACCGCCAACGGGCCCCCGGGGGTGCACCACGTCCTGGCCCGCTCGTTCAAGGACATCTTCCCCCGCTACCGCACGATGCGCGGCTATTACGTCGAGCGCCGCGGCGGCTGGGACTGCCACGGGCTGCCGGTCGAGATCGCCGTCGAGAAGCAGCTCGGGATCTCCTCGAAGGAGCAGATCGAGGAGTACGGCATCGCCGAGTTCAACGCGAGGTGCCGCGCGTCGGTGTTCGCGTTCCTCGAGGACTGGAACGCGCTCACGGAGCGCATCGGCCTGTGGCTCGACCTCGACGCCGCGTACCGCACGCTCGACGCCACGTACGTCGAGTCGGTCTGGTGGGCGCTGCGGCAGATCGCCGACCAGGGCCTGCTGTACGAGGGCCACAAGGTCGTGCCGTACTGCCCGCGCTGCGGCACCGCGCTCTCCAGCCACGAGGTCGCGCTCGGCTACCAGGACGTCGAGGACCCATCCGTCTACGTGCGCTTCAAGGTCGCGCGCGACGGCGGGCCGCTGCAGGCCGGCGACGAGCTGCTGATCTGGACGACGACGCCCTGGACGCTCGTCTCCAACGCCGCGGTCGCGGTCGATCCCGAGCTCGTCTACGTGCGCGCGAAGACCGGCCCGCTCGACGCGCCGGTCGTGATCGCCGAGGCGCTCGTCGAGAAGGTGCTCGGCGACCCGGCCGGCGTGCAGATCCTCGAGCGCTTCCCGGGCGCCGCGATCGACGGCGTGCGCTACGAGCCGCCGTTTCACTACATCCCGGGCAGCGCGTACGGCGAGCGCGGGCACACCGTGCTGCTCGCGGACTTCGTCACGGCCGAGGACGGCACGGGCCTGGTCCACACCGCGATCGCCTTCGGCGAGGACGACTTCCGCCTCGGCGCGCAGTACGGCCTGACGGTCGTCAACCCGGTCCTGCCCGACGGCACCTACGACGAGCGCATCGGCCGCTACGCAGGGCGCTTCGTCAAGGACGCCGACACGGATCTCGTCGAGGACCTGCGCAGGCACGGGCGACTGCTGCGCTCCGAGCTCTACGAGCACTCCTACCCGCACTGCTGGCGCTGCGCGACGCCGCTGCTCTACTACGCCAAGCCGTCGTGGTACATCAAGACGACGGCGCTGCACGACGAGCTGCTGGCGGCCAACGAGCAGGTCACCTGGCACCCCGAGCACATCAAGCAGGGGCGCTTCGGCCGCTGGCTGGAGAACAACGTCGACTGGGCGCTGTCGCGCGAGCGTTACTGGGGCACGCCGCTGCCGGTGTGGCGCTGCGAGCAGGGACACGTCACGGTGATCGGGTCCTTCGCCGAGCTCGCCGAGCGCTCCGGCGTCCTGCTCGAGGATCCGCACCGCCCGTACGTCGACGACGTCACGTTCGCGTGCGCGGAGTGCGACGGCGTCGCGACGCGCGTGCCGGAGGTCATCGACGTGTGGTTCGACTCGGGCGCGATGCCGTTCGCGCAGCGCCACGAGCCGTTCGCGGGAGAGCTCGCGCTCGACGAGCTGTACCCCGCGGACTTCATCTGCGAGGCGCTGGACCAGACGCGCGGCTGGTTCTACTCGCTGCTGGCGGTCTCGACGCTGCTGCGCGGCGGCGACAAGCCGTACGACCACGTCGTCTGCCTCGGGCTGATCCTCGACGCGCAGGGGCAGAAGATGTCGAAGTCCAAGGGCAACGTCGTCGCGCCCGACGAGGTGCTCGAGCGCTTCGGCGCCGACGCGCTGCGCTGGTACTTCTTCACGTCCAAGCAGCCGTGGGACGGCTACCTGTTCTCGCTCGAGGCGATCGGCGAGGGCGTGCGGCTGTTCCTGCGACAGCTGTGGAATACCTATGCGTTCTCGACGCTGTACGAGCCGGCGCCGGCGCTCGCGGACGCGCCCCAGACCGACCTCGACCGCTGGGTGCTGTCGCGCCTCAGCGAGACGATCGAGATCGTCACCGAGCGCCTGGACGCCTACGACGCGACGACGGGCGGGCGGGCGATCGTGGCGTTCGTCGACGACCTCTCCAATTGGTACGTGCGGCGCTCGCGGCGGCGCTTCTGGGACGGCGACGGCGCGGCGCACGACACGCTGCGCCACTGCCTCGTGACGGTGTCGCAGCTGCTGGCGCCGTTCGTCCCGTTCGTCGCCGACGAGATCTACGACAACCTCGACGGGGCGCAGTGCAGCGTCCACGCGACCGACTGGCCGGCACCGGCGGTGCGCGACCTGGACCTCGAGGCGTCGATGGCGATCGCGCGGGAGACCGTGCGGCTGGGCCTGGCGGCGCGCGGCGCGGCGAAGCTCAAGGTGCGCCAGCCGCTGCACGAGGCCGTGGTCGTCGCGGCCGGGCCCGAGCGCGAGGCGATCGAGCGGCTCGCCGACGTCGTGCGCGAGGAGCTCAACGTCAAGGCGCTGCGCTTCGTGTCCGAGACCTCCGAGCTCGGCTCCTACGCGCTGAAGCCCAACTACCGCACGCTCGGGCCGCGCTTCGGCAAGGCGATGCCGCAGGTCGCGGCGGCGGTCGCCGCGCTGGACGCGTCACATGCCGCGGAGGTGCTGCGCGCGGGGCGTGCGGTCGGCATCGCGATCGACGGGCGCGACCACGCGGTCGGCATCGACGACATCCAGCTCGTGATGGCGCCCCTGGAGGGCTACCAGCTCGAGCGCGAGGGCTCGCACGCCGTGGCGCTGGAACTGAAGCTCGACGACGGCCTGCTGCGCGAGGGCCTCGCGCGCGAGGTCGTGCACGCCGTGCAGAACGCGCGCCGCGATGCGGGCCTGAAGATCACCGACCGGATCGTGCTGACGCTCGGCGGCGACGAGGAGCTGCTCGCCGCCGCCCGCGCCCACGAGCGCTACCTCGCCGGCGAGGTGCTCGCGACCAGCGTGCACTTCGACGGCGCCGGGCACGGCGAGGTCGCGCGCATCGAGGGTCGCGAGCTGCGGATCGCCGTCGCGCGCAGCTGAGCCTCCGGTCAGCTATCGCGCCCGGCGCCGGCCGCGATCAGCCGGCGGGCACGAGGTCGAGCTGCTCGAGCAGCTTCTTCTTGGGGTACGAGCCGATGATCTTCTTGGCCTCGACGCCGTTCTTGAAGAGGATCATCGTCGGGATCGACAGCACCTGGTAGTGGGCGGCCGTCTGCTGGTTGTCGTCCACGTTGAGCTTCACGATCCGCAGGTCGTCGTGCTCGGCCGCGATCTCCTCCAGCACGGGGGCGACGGCACGGCACGGGCCGCACCACTCGGCCCAGAAGTCGACGAGCACGGGGCCGTCGTTCTCGAGCACCTCGGCCTGGAAGTTGTTGTCGGTGACCTCTGCCAGCTTCGCCATGTCTCGAACTCCTTCGAAGGTTGGAGACACCACTATACAAAGTGAAGCGAGTCGCTCACCCGGCAAGGGCGCGCAGCAGGCCCGGACTGACGTAGACCTCGACGAACGCCGCGACCACGAGCATCGGCACGGCGATCATGACCGTTACGAACGTCGCGGCCAGCAGCTCGTGCCAGTCCCCCCGCCGGCTCGCGATGATCCACGCCGCCAGCGGCAGGAACAGCGCGACCAGCTCGAGCAGCGCGTGCGGCAACAGGCCGAGCAGCAGCACGGCGGGCGGCAGGTGCAGCTGGGCCGCGAGCGTGCTCGTCGCGCGACCGAGCGCGTAGGACTGCGTCAGCAGCGAGAACGCCGTCGCGCACGAGACGAACGCGATCGCCAGCGGGCCGGCCTTGTCGTGCACCCAGCGCCAGGCGCCGCCATAGCGCTCGGCCTCGAGCGGCAGCGCGCTGCCGGCGATGAAGCCCGCGACGCAGGCCATCGCGTGCAACGCCAGGACGAGCATGTTGCGGTAGACGACCTCGCCGACCTGATCGACGCTGGGAGGCGTGTGCAGGCCCGGGAGGACGAACGGCGTGGCGTCCGGCCGCGCGCGCGTCGCGATGACCCACACCGCGAACAGCAGCAGGGCGGCGAACCCGAGCGAACCGGCGAACCACCGGCGCAGCACCGGCCACGGCCGGTCGTTCCAGAGCCCCAGCGTCTCGCGCGTGTGGGCGATGCCCCGCACGAGCACGAGATCGGATGCGTGCACCGGACCCGCATCGGCAGGCGGGTCCCGCGCTCGCCCCGACCCGGCTAGGGCTGGCCGGATGTGCGAGCCGGCCGGAAGCGCAGTTGCGGCACGAGCACCGCCGCCTCGGCGGCGATCCGCCAGGTCATCTTCGAGCTTCCGCGCTGGCGATCGCGAAAGACGATCGGCAGCTCGACGACGCGAAAGCCGGCGCGAGCGGCGCGGTGGGTGAGCTCGACCTGGAACGCGTAGCCGCGCGAGCGGATCGTCGGCAGGTCGATCGCCTCGAGCACCTCGCGGCGAAAGCACTTGAAGCCGCCGGTGAGGTCGCGGACGTCGAGCGACAGCACGCGGCGCGCGTACCACGAGCCCCCGCGGCTGACGATCCGCCGGACGAGGCCCCAGTCCGACACCCCGCCGCCGGCGACGTAGCGCGAGCCGAGCACGACGTCGGCGTCCTGCGCGGCCGCGAGCAGGCGCGCGAGGTCGCCGGGGTCGTGGGAGAAGTCGGCGTCCATCTCGAGCACGAGGGCGGCGCCGCCGTCCAGCGCGCGGGCGAAGCCGGCCAGGTACGCCGGTCCGAGCCCCTCGCGCACGGTCCGGTGCAGGACCTCGACGGCCTCGTGCTCGCCGGCGAGGCGGTCGGCGATCGCGCCGGTGCCGTCCGGCGAGCCGTCGTCGACGATCAGGATGCGGTGCGCCCCGGGCGCCGCGCGCTCGAGCACGCTCAGCGCGGCGCGGACGATCGCCTCGACGTTCTCGGCCTCGTCGTACGTGGGAAGGATGAGCCAGGCGTGTCCGGACATCGGCCGCGCGTACCCTACGGACCGGTGGCCGCCGACCCATCCAATCTCCAGATCGCCGCGGCGTTCGACGAGCTCGCGGACCTCTACGAGCTCGACGGGGCGATCGTGCACCGCGTGCTCGCGTACCGCTCGGCGGCGAAGGCGGCGCGCGACGCGACGGTCTCGGTCGCGTCGCTCACGCGCCAGGGCACGGTGACCTCGCTGCCGGGGATCGGCAAGACGCTCGAGGAGAAGCTCGTCGCGCTGCTCGACACGGGCACGATCCCCGCGGCCGAGAAGCTGCGCGCGAAGTACCCGGCCGGCCTGCTCGAGATGACGCGCCTGCCCGGGCTCGGGCCCAAGCGCGCGCGCAAGCTCTTCGACGAGCTGCAGATCGACTCGCTGGCGGCGCTGCGGGCGGCCGCCGAGGGCCAGCGGCTGCGCACGGCGAAGGGCTTCGGACCGAAGTTCGAGGCATCGGTGCTGAGCTCGATCGACGCCGGGATCGGCGAGCGGCCGGCGCAGCGCGTCCTGCTGAGCCGCGCGGTCGAGATCGGCGAGCAGATCGTCGCGGCGCTGCGCGCGCACCCCGCCTCCGAGCGCGTCGAGCTCGCCGGCTCGGCGCGCCGCCAGGCCGACTCCGTCAAGGACCTCGACATCATCGCGACGGCCTCGGACCCGGCCGCGCTGGTGCGCGCGCTCGGCGAGCTCGAGCTGATCGAATCCGCGTCGGCGCCGAACCGCAACGCCGCGCGCGGACGCACGCACACCGGCCTGCCGGTCGACCTGCGCGTCGTCGAGCCGGACAGCTTCGGCAACCTCCTGCAGCACTTCACGGGCTCGCAGGCGCACAACGTCGCGCTGCGCGAGGCCGCGGTGCGGCGCGGACTGCACGTGAGCGAGTACGGGATCCTCGACGACGAGACCGGCGAGACGCTGCGCTGCGCGACGGAGGAGGAGGTCTACGAGCGCCTGGGCCTGACCTTCCCCGCTCCCGAGCTGCGCGAGAACCGCGGCGAGCTCGCCCCCGACTTCGTCGCACCGCGCCTGGTCGAGGTCGGCGACCTGCGCGGCGACCTGCACATGCACACCGTCGCGTCGGACGGGCGCAACACGATCGAGGAGATGGCGCGCGCGGCGCTGCGGCGCGGCTATGAGTACATCGCGATCACCGACCACTCCGCGACCCACGGCTTCGGCGACCACGTCTCGCCCGACGAGCTCGAACGCCAGATCGAGCGCGTCGCCGCGGTCAACGAGCACGTCGACGGCATCGAGGTGCTCGTGGGGACCGAGACGAACATCCTGCCCGACGGATCGCCGGACTACGACGACGAGCTGCTGTCGCGCCTGGGCTGGGTGATCGCGTCCGTGCACACGTCGTTCGGGATGCCGGGACCCGAGATGACCAAGCGCATGGTCGCCGCGATCGAGCATCCGTGGATCGACGCGATCGGCCATCCCACCGGGCGCAAGATCACGTCGCGCCAGCCCTACGCGCTCGACATCGACGCGGTGATCGAGGCCGCCACGCGCACGGGCACGATGCTCGAGATCAACTCCGCGCCCGACCGGCGCGACCTCAACGACGTCCACGCGCGGGCGGCGGCGCAGGCGGGCGTGAAGATCCTGATCGACTCCGACGCCCACGGCGCCGAGCGCCTGCAGCACGTGCGCTGGGGCGTCGCGACCGCGCGGCGGGCGTGGCTGACCGCGGCCGACGTCGCGAACACGCGGCCGTGGGCGGAGTTCGCGACACTGCGCAAGCGGGCGCAGGCCTGACGACCGCGCCGTCCTCAGCGCAGCAGCCGCGGCAGCAGCTGCTCGCGCACGACGACGTCGACGGCCGCGCGGCGAAACGGCGCGAGCGCGGCGAGCGCGCGGGCGGCGTAGTCGGGCTGCGGCGTGTCGAGCGCGAGGCGCAGCGCCGCGCCGAGCGCGCCGGGGTGCTCGACGACGAGCTCTCCGTCCAGCGCGCGGGCGAGCGGCAGCGCGGCGTACGGCCCGGGCGCCGCGTTCGTGACCAGCACGCAGCCGTCGGAGAGCGCCTCGAGCTGCGCGATCCCGTAGTCCTCGCGCCGCGGCGCGCAGACGAAGACGCGGGTGCGACGCAGCAGCGCGCGATAGGCCGCGGGCTCGAGCTGGCCGACCGCGCGGACGCCGGGCGCGTCGATGCGCGTGCCGGTGCCCGCGACGACGAGCTCCTCGCCCTCGCGACGGGCGCGCGCCCATGCCGCCAGCACGCGATCGAGGCCCTTCTTGTGCGGGTTGGCGGCGTAGGTGATGGCGGCGATGTCACGCTCGGCGGCGGGCACGGCGACGGAGGCGGAGGGCTCGACGGGGATCCGGACGATCACGGCCTCGGCGTGTGGTCGCGGCGACTCGTCGAGCGTGCCCGGGTCCTGCGCCACGAGCAGCGTCGCCGCGCGCAGCCGACGGCGCTCGAGCGGGCGCTGCCAGACGCCGTGGCGGCCGGGCCGGTTCGCCGCGGCCGGCGCGTCGTAGCGGATCGCTCCGGGGCGCGGCCACAGCAGCGCGGCGGTGACCGTCGAGTACACGACCGCGCGCGGGTCGTGCGCGGCGATCCCCGCGACGGCAGCAACCCGAGCGGCGCGCGCCCAGCGCAGGTCCGTGCGCGCATAGGTGCGCACCTCGCCGGGCGCCGTCGCCGTCACGACCTCGACGCTCGCACCCGCGCGGCGTAGCGACCCGGCCAGCTCGGCCTCGGCGGCGCGCAGTCCGGCCGTCGAGCCGAGCGAGACGAGCAGGATGTCGACCGCGGGCATCGGCCTGGCATCCTCCCGCATCGCATGCTGGGCACGTTCATCAACGTCGGGGCCGTGCTCGCCGGGACCGCGATCGGCGTGGCCGTCGGTGGTCGGTTGGCGCCGGGGCTGCAGCAGCGGGTGCTCGCGGGGCTCGGGCTCGTCACCGCGGTCGTCGGGATCGACCTCGCGCTCGCCTGGCGCGCGACGAGCCCGCTCTACGTCCTCGGCGCGGTGCTGCTCGGCGGCCTCGCCGGCGAGGCGCTCGACATCGAGGGCCGGCTCGCGCGGCTCGGCGACCGGCTGCAGGCGCGCGTGCAGCGCGACGACGGATCGACGTCGACGGTGAGCGAGGCGTTCTTCACGGCCAGCCTGCTGTTCTGCGTCGGCCCGCTGACCGTGATCGGCTCGTTCGAGGACGGCTTGCGCGGCAACATCGAGCCGCTCGCGACGAAGTCGCTGCTCGACGGTTTCGCGTCGATCGCGCTGGCCTCGACGCTCGGGGTCGGCGTCGCCTATGCGGCGGTCACCGTGCTCGTCGTGCAGGGAGCGCTGACGCTCGGCGCCGGCCTGTTCGACGGCGCGCTGCAGGGCGAGGCGCTCGACGCGATGACCTCGGCCGGCGGCGTGCTCATCATCGGGATCTCGCTGAAGCTGCTCGAGCTCAAGGACGTGAAGGTCGGCAACTTCCTGCCGGCGCTCGTGCTCGCACCGCTGCTCGTCGGGCTCGTCAGCGTGCTGCGCTGAGGTCCGCCATGCGCGGCGTGCCGGCATTCGTCCACGAGGCGACGTTGCCGGCCAGCGCGAGCGAGGACGGGGGCAGGTCCGCGCCCGAGCCCGTGTCGAGATCCCTGCGCGTGCCGCGCGGATCGAAGCCCGCGATCGTCACCGGACCGGTGGCGGTCGGCTGCGCGTCCGGGGCCGGGACGATCGCCGCGACCGTTCGGCCGGCGTTCGTGATGAACGCCGCCGACGCGACCGTCGATCCGCCCGTGGCGCAGTCGCCGCCGCCGGTCGGCGAGCACATGTGGGCGATCTCGTAGGAGTGGCCGCCGCGCAGATCGCGGACCACGGTGCGCATGTCGTAGGCGTACTGGTTGCCGCCGCTGAGCGTCAGCATCACGATCCGCCCCGCCACGCGGTCGATCGCGTAGTCGTAGTTCGCGGTATCCGCGTGCTCGCTGGAGGCGATCGTGCGCACGCGCCCCGCCGGCAGGACGCAGCCGAGCAGGTCCGTGCCGCCGTCGCCGTTGCGGCGCTTGACGAGCCTGACGCTCGCGGCCGGCGCCCGGTCGGCGCCCTTCAGCCGCTGGCACGCCGTCTGGTGCCTGTGCGCCGCCGCCTGCGCGAGCGGCTCGCCGATCGCCGTCCGTGCCAGGGTCGCGGCGATCGCGGCGAGGACGAGGGGGGTGCGCAGCATGCGACCTGCAACGCGGCCCGACCGCGAAAGTGGCGGGGCTCAGCCCGGTGTGCCGTTGACGGACGCGAGTTCGCGCCGGAAGCCGGGCGCGCGGACCAGCTTCATCGGCTTCAGCGGCGACGTCGGCTCGACGTAGAAGGCGACGCCGTCGCGCTCCTCGATCGCCGAGACGGCGGCCTCCTGCCGGCGCCACGCGAGCGCGCCGACGATCGCGAAGCCGGTCGCGATCCCCGGCACCTGCGGCGCGATCAGCCCGAGCCCGAGCGCGAGGAGCGTCGACAGCAGCAGCGGCCACATGCGGTTCAGCAGCAGCGCGCCCGGGCGCTGCTCGGGCAGCGAGCTCGTCGACCTCGCGGCCGCGAGCAGCCGCGCGATGGGCGAGTTCGTCTGCGCCTGGCGACCCAGCCATGCGCCGATCATCGACGCGACCAGCCACCAGGCGGCGATGACCAGCACGAGCGTGTCGCCCGTCGGACTGGACCCCGCCGACAGGACGGTCACGGCCGCGAGCGCGGTCGCCGAGCCCGCACACAGCAGGACGGCCGAGCGGAGGAAGTCGACGAAGCGCAAGTCCGGACCGCTAGGGCAGCAGCGCCGTCAGCAGCGCGCGTACCCCGACCGGGCCGTCGACGAGCAGGTCCGACGCCTGCTCGAGCTCGGGCGGGGTCTCGTCGGACCTCACGCCGGCGCAGACCGCGACCTCGAGCTCGCCCTCCTCGACGAGCGCGTGCAGGCCGTCGAAGGCGTCGAGGTCGGTGCGATCGTCGCCGACATACAGCCCGGCCGCGAAGCCCTTGCCCGCCAGCAGCCGCCGCACGCCGCGACCCTTGTTCATCTCGACCGGCGGGCGGACCTCGAGCACCTTGCGCCCCCATTGGATGAAGAGCCCCGCGGCGACGGCGCGCTCGGCGATGGCACGCACGGCCTCCTCGGCCGCACCCTCGTCGGGGGCGCCACGCCAGTGGTAGGCGGCGATCGCCTGCTTGTCCTCGGCGCGCACGCGCAGGCGCTGCAGCTCGGGTGTCCAGACGCCGCGGGCGAAGCTCCGCACGGCCTCCTCGTGCGCGGTGATCTCGGGATCGATCTCGACGCCGTTGCCGCCCGGGGCGAGCATCTCGGAGCCGTGGTTGCCGACGTAGGCGATCGAGCCGAGCGCGACGATCCGGCGAGCCGTCGAGGCCTGCCGGCCGCTGATGCAGCCGACGAGGCCGTAGCGCTTGGCGACGGCGATCAGCTGCGCGCGCGTCGGCTCGGGGACGTGCGCGTCGTCGGCGTGCCGGACGATCGGCGCGAGCGTGCCGTCGATGTCGAGCAGGATGGCCGCGCGCGCGGGATCGGCACGCAGCGGCGCGAGCGCCTCGGCAAGCGTGGCGGCGGCTGACATGGCTTCTAGTATGCCGCCATGCGGTCGCGCCGGACGCTGACGCTCGCGGCCATCGGGACGGCCGCCGGGCTCTTCAGCGGCATGTTCGGCGTCGGCGGCGGGGTCGTGATCGTGCCGCTGCTCGTGCTGTGGCTGGGATTCGGCGAGCGCGAGGCGACCGGCACGTCGCTCGCGGCGATCGTGATCATCGCGACGGTGGCGACGGCGGTGAACGGCGCGTACGGCAACGTCCACCTGCGCGACGGCGTGCTCGTCGGCGTGCCCGCGGTCGCGGGCGTCATCGGCGGCACCCGACTGCAGCCGCGGATCTCCACGCGCACGATCTCGCTGGTCTTCGCCGCGCTCCTCGTGGCGCTCGCGATCGACCTGCTGGCGAAGTGATCGAGGCGATGCTCATCGGGCTCGCGGCCGGCGTGATCGCCGGGCTGCTCGGCGTCGGCGGCGGCGCGCTGTTCGTACCGGCGCTGATGCTCGGCCTCGGGCTCGGCCAGGTCGACGCGGAGGCGACGTCGCTGCTGGCCATCATCCCGGTCGCGCTCGTCGGCGCATGGCGCCAGCACGGCCACGGCAACGTCGACGTGCGCACGGCGATCGCGCTCGGCGTGCTGGCGGCGGCGGGGGCCGCGGGCGGCGCGGTCGTCGCGAACGCCGTGCCGCAGCGCGTGCTCGAGATCGGCTTCGCGCTGCTGATCCTGTTCGTCGCCGCGCAGCTCGTGCGCCGAGCGCTGCGCGAGGAGGACGGCTCTACGGCTTGAGGCCGTGCTCCAGCGCCTCCTTGACCGACGCGTCGAGCGCGTTGAGGCGGTGCAGCGCGAGCGCCTCCGCCGAGCCGAAGCGGCGACTCGGGGCGGCGTCGGCGCCGTGATGGCAGAGCACGCAGTGTGCGAGCGCGATGAAGCGAGCGTTGTCGAGCTGCTTGCCGAGGAGCGCGGCGCGGTCGCGCAGCAGCGCGAGCCCGAGCTCGACGTGGCCGAGCAGTCGGCCCGCCTCCGTGACGCCGATCTCGGCGCCGTAGGTGAACTCGCGCGTCTTGCCGATGTCGTGGACGAGCGCGGCGCAGATCAGCAGGTCGGAGTCCAGCCGCGGGTGCAGTTGGCAGGCGTCGAGGGCGAGCGTCCCGACGGCGACCGTGTGCTCGAGCAGCCCGCCGAGGTAGGCGTGATGGCCGTTGCGGGTGCAGGGCGCGCGGCGCCACTGCTCGCGCAGCGCGGCGTCGGACAGCAGCGCATCGAGCAGCGCCTTCAGGCCGGGGTCGTGGACCTCGCGCGCGAGGTGCTCGAGGAAGCCGTCGAGCTCGTCCAGGTCGCGGTAGGCGACGGGCAGGAACGACGCCGGGTCGGCCTCGCCGTCGGGTGCGCGACCGATCGTGCGCAGGTCCAGCTGCAGCTCGTCGCGGAAGCGCTCGACGCGACCGGCGACGCGCACGAGATCGCCGCGCTCGAAGCGGCCGGCGAGGACGTCGGCGTCGCGGAACGCGCGGCCCTGCACGGCACCGGTGCGATCGCGCAGCTCGACGGCGAGGTAGGGCGTGCCGCCGCGCGACAGGAGGCGGTCCTTGCGCGTGCATGCGAAGACCCCTTCGACCTCCTCGCCGGCGCGTAGCGTCGCGATCGTCATCGCATCGAAAAGGTGGCCGGCGGCATCTGCCCATGATGTACCGTCAATCGGATGCAGCCTCTGATCTGGGAGAGTCGTCCCGATGGCCTCCGCGCCCCGGCGATCGTCTGCGCGTTCAGTGGTTGGAACGACGCCGGCGATGCCGCGTCGGCCGCGCTGACCTTCATCGGCGAGTCGCTGAAGGCCGAGCGCTTCGCCCGGATCGACCCCGAGGACTTCTACGACTTCCAGTCCACGCGCCCGCAGATCGGCTTCACCGAGGACCGCAGGCCGGAGATCACATGGCCGGGGATCGAGATCTTCGCTGCGCGCGTGCCGCGCGCTCCGCGCGACCTGATCCTCGTCCAGGGACCCGAGCCCTCGATGCGCTGGAAGTCGTTCTGCCAGCACATCATCGACCTCGCCGAGGCGCTCGGCACGCAGCTGATCGTGACGTTGGGCGCGCTGCTCGCGGACGTGCCGCATTCGCATCCCGTCGCGATCACGGGCCTGGCGTCCGACGAGGCGCTCGTCGAGAAGCTCGGCGTGCCGGAGACGACGTACGAGGGGCCGACCGGGATCGTCGGCGTGCTGCACACCGCGTGCGCCGAGGCCGGCATCCCGTCCGCGAGCCTGTGGGCGACCGTGCCGCACTACGTCGCCGCGGCACCGAACCCGAAGGCCGCGCTCGCGCTCGTGCGCAAGATCGAGAGCCTCGTGGCGGTGTCGGTCGACGCGACCGATCTCGAGAACGCGACCGGCGACTACGAGCGCCAGGTCTCGCGCGCGGTGCAGTCCGACCCCGAGGTGCAGGCGTTCGTCGAGCGGTTGGAGGAGGCCGCCGGCCAGGACACGAGCTCGCTCGGCCCCGGCGACCTGCCATCCGGCGACGCGATCGCCTCCGAGTTCCAGCGCTTCCTGCGCCAGCAGGGTCCCGAGCGCTGACCGCAGCCGCGGGCGCCGGGTCGTGGCGGCGAGCCGACGCCCGTCACGCCCGGCTCGCCGAGTGTCGGAGCACCCGCTGTGCGCGCGGGCAGGGGCGCGGTGGCGTGGTTCGGGGCGAGCGGCACGCAGCAGCCGAAGCCACCGAGCGGCCGCTCAGCCGGGTACGGGCGCCGTGTGCGACCCGGCGGCGTCGATCCACGCGACGGCGTCGCCGCGGAGCCTCAGGCTCGCGGGCTCGATCGTCGGGCCGTGCGAGCGGTGTTCGCGAGCGACGGGCGCCGTGGCGAGCAGCGGGATGGCGAGCGTGCAGCAGCCCAGGAGCGCGCGCCGCGTCAGCGCCATCAGCACCGGAACTCGGCCCGCCAGCGCGGCGGGACGCCGTCCTCGCGGACGTCCTCGACGAGCACCGTGCGCAGGTTGGCGCCCGCGAACGCCTCGACCTCGGCGCGCGTGAGAGGCCAGGGCGGCCCATCGGGCACGACGTCGTCGTGGCGAGCGGTCGCGATGACCAACAGCGTGCCGCCGGGGGCGACCGTGCGGGCGACGCGGGTCGTCGCCGCCGCGTGGTCGCGCGGCGCCATCGATTGCACCGTGAGGCTCTCCAAGACGAAGCCGAAGGCTCGCTCCCACGCCGCGGGAAGGTCGAGCAAATCGGCGACGCGGTAGTCGACGACGGAATCCGGGAAGCGCTCGCGGCAGAGCGCGAGCGCGGTCGCCGAGGCGTCGAAGCCGACGACGTCGAAGCCGCGCGCGGCGAGGAACTCCGCATCGGTGCCCAGGCCGCTGCCGATGACGAGCGCGCGCCGCCCCGCGCCCGCGAGATCGCCGTCCCAGCGCTCGAGCAGCGGATGTGGCGCGCGGCGGTCCCACGGCACCCGATCCCCGCCGCCCGCCGCCGCGCGGTACAACTGCTCGAGCGGCGCGTTGGGGTCAGGATCGTTCATCGCGGGTACGCCGTCGAGCCTACGTCGCCGCGGCGCGGCATTCGCCGTCATGGACGGTCGAGGTCGAGGCAGCGGTCGGGTCTCGAGCTCGTCCTGACCGGCGAAGCGCCACTCGGTCGCGCGACACGTCGCAGCGCTCCCGGTCCGGCGCCTGCCGCGCGAGCGCGGCACGCACCCGGGTCCGGGCCGCGGGCGCCCGCGGCGACGCGGCCGCGCGTTCCGTCATCGCTACGCGACGTGGCTGGCGACGTTGACGACCGTCCCGCTCGGCTCGCGCACGAAGAAGCGGCGGATGCCCCACGGCTCGTCGGTGAGCGGGTAGACGATGTCCGCGCCGCGGGCCTGCGCGTCGGCATGCACGGCGTCGACGTCGGCGACCTCGACCGAGATGTCGATGCGCAACACCGAGGGATCCATCGGCGTCGCGCTCTCCCAGGCGACGATCAGCTGCGTCGTCGGCACGCTCGGCGAGCACAGCATCAGCAGGCCGTCCTGCTCCATCGCGACGCGAAAGCCGAGCAGGTCGACGTAGAACGCGCGCGTGCCGGCCGGGTCGTCGGTGTGCACGACCGGCATCGCGCGGCGGATGCCCTCCACGACCACTACGCCCGCTTGCGCACGGTCACGGCCGTACCGTAGGCGGCGACCTCGCTCATGATGTCGCCGATCTCGTTGCAGTCGAAGCGCATCGCCAGGACGGCGTTCGCGCCCCGCGCTCGAGCGGCCTCGGTGAGGCGCTCGACCGCCTGGTCGCGGCTGTCGGACAACAGCTTCGTGTAGCCCCTTGCCTCGCCGCCGACGATCGTGCGAAGACCTGCGCCGATGTTCGAGAACGCGTTGCGCGCGCGGACGATGAGGCCGTAGCACTCGCCGTGCACCTCGACGACCTCGTAGCCCGGCAGGTCGTTCATGGTGGAGATCAGGATGTCGCTCATACGGGCAGCTTGACGAGATCCGTCCGGCGGCGGTGTGCCGGACGTCACCCGGCGGCCGCCGCACGCGCGGCGGCGCTCAGCGCTCGGACGCCGGGCACGCGATCCGGAAGTCGCACATCGAGCACGCGGTGTGCGACGGGGTCGGCTCGAAGTCCTGCGCCAGGATCGCGCCCGCGACCTCGTCGACCGTGTCGGCGATCCAAGCGCCGTCGATCTCGTCGCTCGGCACACGCACCTTCTCGTCGTCGAGCACGTACCAGTAGGACTGCTGCGACGCGTCCAGATGCCACGCCGCGCGCGCGCCGACGGCGTACAGCGACAGCTGCACGTCCTCCTTCAGCGCGGCCGCCGAGCGCGGGCGCCCGGTCTTGTAGTCGATCAGCTCGTAGCCGCCGTCGGCGAGCCGGTCGACGCGATCGACACGGCCGCGCAGCGTGTGCGCGCCCATCCGAAACGCGAACGCCCGCTCGAACCAGACCGGCGTCACGGGGTCCTCCGCGACGCGCTGGTGATAGCGGCGCAGCGCCGCATCCGCCTTCGCGCGCAGCTGGCGCTCCTCGTCCGAGTCGCCGAAGCCGTGCTTCGGCCACGCGCCCTCCAGCAGCCCGAGCATGTCCGCAAGCGACGCGCTCGTCGACTCGTGGAAGCGCTGCAGCACCTGGTGCACGAGGATCCCGAAGCGCTGGTTGATCGTCGGCTCCTGCGGCACGCGCAGGACGCGGCCGAACTTGTAGCGCAGCGGGCACGCGAGATACGTCTCGATGTCGCCGGCCGACAGGGCGAGCCCCTCGCCGCGGCGCGGCAGGAACGCGATCAGCGACGGCTCGCTGCGCGCCGCGCGCGCGGCCGCGCGGGCCCGGTCGTCGCGCTCGGCATCCAGCAGCAACTCGTCGAGCGCGGACGTCAGCAGCACCTCGCGCTGCATCGGGGACACCGAAGCGCCAAGGCGCTCGTTGACCGGCGCCAGCGCCTCGGCGACCGACTGCCCCGCCGGGCGCTCGAGCAGCGCGGCGATCTTCACGAGCTCGAGGTAGCGCACCACCGCGTGCGTGACGTCGAGGTCGGTGTCCAGGCGCAGGTCGCCGAGACCCTTGCCGACGCGCGCGACGTCCGACAGCAGCTCGTCGCGCAGCGCCTGGAAGGTGGCGTGCAGCGCCTCGGCGGGGCCGAACAGCTCCTCCTCGAGCTGCACCCAGGCACCGCCGACCGCGGCACGCGCCTCCTCGGCGAACGGCGAGGGCGGCTGCACCGCGCCGCTGGACGCGCGCGCCGGGTAGGCGAGCACGAGGCCGCGGGACGCGCGGGTCATCGCGACGTGCAGCAGCCGGCGCATCGAGGCGACATGCGCGCCGCGATCGTCCGGCCCGAGCGCCTCGCGCAGCAGCGCGTCGGGGATCGGCTCGGCCGCGCGCAGGCGCGCGCCCGGCATCCGCGCCGACGTCAGGCCGAGCACGAAGACCCAGTGAAGCTCGCGGCCGGCCGCCGCGTCCAGGGCCATGACCTGCACCGCGCCCGGGCGCGGCTCGGTGCCGTCCTCGTCGCGCAGGTCGGTCTCCGCGACCGCGGCCGCGTAGCGCGCGAAGTCGCGCGGCGTGGCGTGCGGCGCGCGGCGCGCGTAGGAGCTCGCGAGCTCGCCGAGCCGCGCGAGGTGCACGAGGCGCTCGACGACGTCGGCCTGCGCGCTGAAGACCTGCTGGCGGCGCAGCCCGAGCCGCTCGATCAGCCGGTGTACGAAGAGGTCCGGACGGTCGGCGTCGAGCGTCGCCGCCGACTCGCGATACAGCCGCAGGAACACGTGGATGCGCTCGCGTGCCTCGGGCGGCAGCTGCGGCGACTGCGTCGCGGCGACGAGCGCCGACACCATGTCGAGCTTGCGCCGCCGCGCGATCTGCACGCAGCGCGCGAGGTCGACGGAGCGCAGTCCCACGGGCGGGCGGCCGAGCGCGCGCACGACCGCGCCGGCGTCGTTGGGATCGGCGAGCAGCCGCAGCCAGGCGAGCACGTCGCGGACCTCGGCCTGCGCGAAGAAGTCCGCCTCGCCGACCGTGCGAAAGCCGATCGCGCGCTCCTCGAACGCGACCGCGACGTCGCGGCCCTCGTCGCGCAGCGAGCGCACGAGCACGCCGATGCGCTCGGGCTCGCAGCCCGCGCGCACGAGCCGCTCGACCTCCGCCGCCACGGCCTGCGCCTGCGCGCGCTCGTCGGCCGCGCACCAGAAGCGCACGCTGCCGCCCGGCTCGCCCGCGACCGGCGTGCCGAGCCGGTCGGCGATCGGCTCGACGACCGCGCGCGCCGCGTCGAGCACGCGCTGCGGGCAGCGCAGCGAGCGCTCGAGGCGCACGACCTCGGCGCTCGGATGCGCCTGCTCGAAGTCGCGCACGTTCTTGCGGGCGGCGGCGCGAAGGCGCCGCGCGGCCTGGTCGTCGTCCGCGGTGACCGTCAGCGACTCGTGCTCGGCAGCGAGCAACTCGACGAGCAGCGCGGGCGCGAAGCCGAGATCTGCGAACTCGTCGACGAGCACGTGGCGGTAGCGCTCGGCGACGCGCGCGCGGACGTGCGGCTGCTCGCGCAGCAGCGCGATCGCGCGCAGCACGAGCTCGCCGGCATCCAGCGCGCCCTCCTGGCCGAGCAGCCGGTCGTGGTCGAGGTACAGCTGGGCGAACTCGACCTCGCGCGCGGCGCGAGCGCGCTGGGCGTCGTCTGCCGCGGGCAGCGCATCCGCCCAGGCGGCGTAGTCGGTCGCGCTGACGAGCTCGTCCTTGAGGCGGTCGATGCGGTCGATCACCCCCGCGAGCAGGACGGCGGGACGCCCGCCGATGTCGTGCTGGCGCAGGCGCAGGTCGTCCATGCGGTCCAGCAGCAGCGCGAGGCGGTCGGCGCGCGTGACCGGCGCGAAGAACGGGTCGACGCCGGCCTCCGCGGTCTCGTCGCGCAGCAGCCGCGTGCAGAGCTCGCGCACGCTGTGGACCGCGAGCTCCTCGTAGGGCCGCTCCAGCGCATCCTCGACGCGCCGGCGCAGCGCGGCCGCGGCGGCGCTCGACGGGCTCAGCGCGAGGACCGACTCGGGCGCCGCGCCCTGCGCGACGAGCCACGCCAGGCGCGCGACGAGGACCGTCGTCTTGCCCGTCCCGGCCGCGCCGAGGACGAGCAGCGGTCCACCGGGATGGGTCACCGCGCGCGCCTGCGCGGCGGTGAGGTCCGCCGGCACGGCGAGGGCCGATGACTCCGTCACTCGCCTAGTATGCCCCGCGATGCCAGCCATCCCGACCGCGCTCCAGGCCGACTGGCTGACGGCCTGCCGCACCGCGGTGCAGGGGATGCGCGAGGTCCTGGTCGAGCATCCGACGAGCCGTGAGCGCGTCGTCGAGACCGGCGATCGCGGCGAGGGCGGCGACCGCACGCTCGTCATCGACCAGCTCGCCGAGGATGCCGTCTTCGGCCAGCTCGACGCCCTGCACGCCGCCGGCGCGCGCTTCACCGCGATCAGCGAGGAACGCGGCGTGATCGACTACGGCGGCGGCGATCTGCGCGTCGTGATCGACCCGCTCGACGGCTCGCTGAACGCCAAGCGCGGCATGCGCAGCTTCTCCCTGTCGATCGCCGTGGCGGACGGCCCGACGATGGCCGACGTCGCGTTCGGCTACGTCTACGACTTCGGGATGAGCGAGGAGTGGGTCGCGCGCAGGGGCGAGGGCACGCAGCTGGATGGCGTGCCGATCTCCGACCCGCCGCCGGAGCGGCGCATGAAGGACGGGCGCCTCGAGCTCGTCGTGTTCGAGTCCGCGGCTCCGCCATGGATGACGCCGGCGATGGCGGGACTCGAGCGCAACGCGCATCGCGTGCGCGCGCTCGGCTCGATCGCGATCTCGATGTGCCAGGTCGCTGCGACGCGCGCCGACGGGATGCTGACGCTGTGGCGCACGCGCTCGGTCGACATCGCGGCCGCGCAGCTGATCGTGCGCGAGTCCGGCGGGGTCGTCGCGTTCCCGGCCTTCGACGACCCGCTCGGCGCGCCGCTGGATCTCGAGCCGCACTCCGCCGTCGTCGGCGCGCGCACGCCCGAGGCGCTCGCGCAGCTGCTCGACGTCCTGTAGATCGCGCGGCGACTGGCGACGAGCGGATTCGTGCGCGCGGCCGGGGGCGCGATCCGGTGCTCGTCGTGGGTCCGCCCGATCCTCCGGGCCGGCCCGGCACGCGGATTCGCCATCATGGACGGCGTGATCGATCGTGCTCTGACGCAGCGCATCGCCAATGCCGTCGCCCGCGGGTCGGTGCCCGGGCGCGCGGGCGCGCCGCCCCCGCCGCCGCTGCCCGGCGACCTCGTCGCCATCTGCACCGACGCCCAGCTGCGCGTCGTGACCTACACGGGGCTGCGGCCGGCCACTGCGCTGCCGGTCCCCGAGGCGGTGCAGGCGCCGGCGTGGATCGAGGCCAACGTGAACTCGATGGGTGCGCTGCTCGACCCGATCGGCGAGCGGCTCGCGAGCGCCGGCGGCATGTTCGGGACCACCGCGAAGGCGGCCGCCGGCACGCTGATGTCCGCCGAGGCCGGCGCCCTGACCGGCTATCTCTCCAAGCGCGTCCTCGGCCAGTACGAGTTCGCGTTCGCCGATCCCGACCAGCCGGCGCGGCTGCTGTTCGTCGCGCCGAACATCGCGCGCGCGGCACAGCGCCTGGAGGCCGACCCCGAGCAGCTGCTGAAGTGGATCGCCTTCCACGAGGTCACGCACGCCGTGCAGTTCACCGCCGTGCCGTGGCTGCGCCCCTATCTCGCGGGCCTGCTCGACGAGCTGCTCGGCTCGCTGGACTTCAAGCTCGACGCCCGCGCGCTGCTGAAGCTGCCCTCGATCGACGACGTCCGCGCGTTCACGGCCGGCCTGCGCGAGAACGGGCTCGTCGCGGCGATCGGCGGGCCCGCGCAGCGCGCCCTGCTCGAGCGCGTGCAGGGCGTCATGGGCGTCATCGAGGGACACGCAGAGCACGTCATGGACGTCGTCGGGGCGCAGGCGCTGCCGTCGCTCGCCGAGCTGCGCGGTGCGCTCGATCGCCGTCGCCGGGAGCGCCCGCCGCTGATGGCGCTGCTCGAGCGGCTCATCGGGCTGGACGCGAAGATGCGCCAGTACGAGGACGGCAAGCGCTTCTGCGACGCGGTCGCGGCGGGCGGCGGGACGGCCGCGCTGCACAGCGTCTTCGACGGGCCCGAGCGGCTGCCGAGCGTCGCCGAGCTGCGCGACCCCGACGCGTGGATGCGGCGCACCGGCGTGCATGCGATGGCGTCCTGAGCGCGCCCAGAACGCAACCTTCGCGCGGCGCGCCGCGTTGACGCCGACGTGAGACGCCCGCACGCGATCGCCGCCGCCCTGCTGACGCTGCTCGCCGTGGCCGGGCCGTCCGGCGCCGCCGTGGCCGGGCCGTCCGGCGCCGCCGTGGCCGGGCGGGCCGGCGCCGCCGGGCCTGCCGGGCGCCGGGAGCACCTCGTCCACGGGACCGTGCGCCGGCTGTGCGATCCGGTCCGGATGCGCAAGTGGCCGGGCGGGCCGAGCGTCGGCCGCGTCGCGTCCGGACGCGACGTCCGCCGCTATCACTTCCAGGGCCCGTGGGCGCTCGGCGTCACGACGAAGCGCCCGTTGCGGCGCGGCTACGTGCTCGTCGCGGCGTTCTGCCCGCCGTCGGCCCGCGGCCGGCGCGCCGCCACGGTCGCGCGCGCGCTCGCGGCCAAGCCGCCGCACGGCCGTCCCGGCACGCCGCTCTCGCGGGCGCAGCTGCTCCGCGTCTGCACGCCGGTCGTCTACGTGCGCGACCGCCCGCTGAATCGTGCGATCGGACTGCTCTACGTCGGCGACGTGTTCCGCGCCACGCGCCGGGCGCGCAACCCCTGGCTCGGCGGGATGGCGAACGGGCACGCCCGCCGCCGCGGCTGGGTGCCGCGCTCGGCGCTGTGCCACGGCCTCGACCGACGCGTCCCCGGCTATGTGACGGCCGTGGGACCCGCGGCCAGCACGGTGCTCGCACCGCCCGCGGTCGCGCGCTGCGGCACGCTCGTGTCCGACCGGCGGATGCTCGAGGTCGGCGCTCTGGGCGCCGGCGAGGTGCGCGTCGAGCTGCACGACCACACGGGGCGGCTCGTCTCGAGCGCGCACTTCGGCCACGGCCGAGCCGGTCGCTGGCGCTACGCGCCGGCGGGCCCGTACCGCTGCGGCGAGCGCTACGGCGTGGTCTACGAGGCCGGCGGCGCGCGGATGCGCTTCAGCGTCCGCATCGCCGCGCGTGGCGCGACGGTGGCCGGCGCGGCGCCGGCCTCGGGATCGGCGGTCGCGCCCCTCGCGTCGCGCGCGTCGGCGATGGCCGTCGCGACCGGGACCTCGGCCGGGTCGGGAGCCGCCGCCGCCGCGGCCTCGGCGACGCCCGCTCCCGGCTGTCGCTCCAGGCCCCAGCGCAAGTTCGCCCACGGGGGCAACGGGCCCGTCGACCACCGCTTCCACGCGCGGCCCGCGATCTCCGCCGACGGGCGCTACGTCGCCTACGACCTGCCGGCGGCCGGGATCGTGCCCGGCGACCGCAACGGGGTGCGCGACGTCTTCGAACGCGACGCGGTCCACGGTCGCACGCGCCTGGTCAGCGCCGCGCTGCACGGCGGCGTCGGCAACGCGACGAGCCGCGCCGCGGCGATCAGCGCCGACGGCCGGTTCGTCGCATTCGAGTCGTCCGCGACCGACCTCGTCGCCGGCGACCGCGACGGCGTGCGCGACGTCTTCGTCCGCGACCTGCGCGCGGGCACGACGCGGCGCGTCGCCGCCGGTCGCACCCCCGCGCTCAGCGGGGACGGGCGCTTCGTGGCGTTCGAGAGCCCCGCCGGCATCGACGTCGCCGACCTGCGGACCGGTGCGATCGACCGGATAGCGCCGCACGCCTACCGCCCCGCGCTCAGCGCCGACGGTCGCTACGTCGCCTACGAGTCGCGCGACGCCCTGACGCCAGGTGACGCCAACCACGGCTGGGACGTCTTCCGGACCGACCGGGTGACCGGCGCGACCGTGCTGCTGAGCGCCGGTCCCGACGGGCACAGCGGTCACGGCACGAGCCTCTCCGCGGTCCTCAGCGCCGACGGCTCGGTCGCCGCGTTCCAATCCGACGCCCCGCTGACGAAGGGCGACCGCACGGGCCTGCGCGACGTCTTCGTGCGCGACGTCGCGACCGGCCGCACGGTGCTGGCGAGCGCGAACCGCTGCGGCCTGCCGGGCAACGGCTACAGCCGCTACCCGTCGATCAGCGCGGACGGCCGCCGGGTCGCGTTCGACTCGCACGCGACCGACCTCGTCGCCGGCACGCCGCGCGGCGAGGGCCAGGTCTACCTGCGCGATCTCGCCGCGCACCGCACGCGCCTGCTCAGCGCCACACCCGCGGGACGGGCGTCGTCGCGCACGAGCTTCAGCCCCGCCCTCGCCGCCCGCGCGGCGATCGTCGCGTTCCCCTCGTTCGCCTACGACCTCGGCCCGAGGGACGCCAACCACCGCGTCGACATCTACCGCCGCGACGTCGCGCGCGGTAGGACGCGGCGGCTCAGCCTGCCCTGATCCCGTGCGTGGGAGAACTTCCGTTCGATCCACGACGCCAGGCTTTACAAACACGTGTTCGGGTACTATGGTGGCCATACGGCTTAGAACTAATATCCTTAGTCCTCACGAGGAGGCCACATCACATGGCTGAGACCACCGATCCGACCGCCGCCGCCGAGAAGGCCGCAGCGACACGCAAGGCGAACGCGACGAAGCGCTCGACGGCTGCCAAGAAGGCCGCGCAGACGCGCGCCGCCAACCGCGGCGCCGAGGCGCGCAAGACGACGGCGACCAAGGCGAAGACCACCGCGGCGCGCACCCGCACGACGGCCGCCAAGCAGGCCGCCGAGGCGCAGAGCGCCGTCAAGTCGCGCGCCGAGCGCGCGGGCGAGGTCGCCGAGAAGGCGGTGCTCGTCCCGGTCGGCGCGGCGCTCATCGCCCGCGACCGGCTCACCACGGCGATCGACGAGCTGCGCTCCACGTACTCGACCCGCAAGAAGACCGACACGCAGCTGCGGCGCTTCGAGCGGCGCGGCACCACCGCCCTGAAGTCGATCGAGCGCGACGCGAAGAAGACGCGCGCGCGGATCGAGACGCAGCTGCGTGGCAGCCGCTCGCGGATCCAGAAGGACGTCCGCGCGGTCGTCCGCGACTTCGACTTCGAACCCGTCGCGAAGAACGTCGAGCACGTGTCGGCGCGCGTCGAGAACGTCGTCCAGGGCGGACGCACCCGCGCGACGAAGGCGACGAGCTCCGTGCAGGAGAGGATCGCCTCGCTCGTCTGACCGCCCGACCGGCGCCACCGCGCCACCCGCTGCACGCACCGCTGCCGCGCCTTCCGTTTCCGGGGCGCGGCAGCGGCCGTCTCGGGCGCACCGCCCCGGTGCGACGGGCCGGGCCACGCGCCCTTCTAGACTCTGGGCATGGCCACAAAGGATCAGATCCTCGCGGCGCTGGAGCGCGTCATCGACCCCGAGCTGCGCAAGTCGATCGTCGAGCTCGGGATGGTCCGCTCGATCGAGATCGACGCGGGCGGCGCCGTCGCCGTCACCGTCTCGCTGACGACCGCCGGCTGCCCGATCCGCAACCACTTCGTCGAGGCCGTCGCGCGCGAGGCCGGCAGCGTCGCGGGCGTCACGAAGGTCGACGTCTCCTTCGACGTCCTGTCCGACAGCGAGAAGGGCAAGCTGCAGAAGACGCTCGGGCGCGGATCGCTGCCGGCCGGAGCGCTCGCCCAGGTGGCGAACGTGCTGTGCATCGGCTCGGGCAAGGGCGGCGTCGGCAAGTCGACGCTGACCAGCAACCTCGCGGCGGCGCTGACCGTCGACGGCAAGCGCGTCGGCATCCTCGACGCGGACGTCTGGGGCTACTCGATCCCGCGCATGTTCGGGCTCGGCGGCGAGCGCCCGCCCGTCTCGCCCGAGCGCAAGATCCTGCCGATGGAGGCGCACGGCGTGAAGGTCATGTCGATCGGCTTCTTCGTCGAGGAGGACGCTGCCGTCGTCTGGCGCGGGCCGATGCTGCACAAGGCGCTGACGCAGTTCCTCGAGGACGTTGCCTGGGGTGAGCTCGACTACCTGCTCGTCGACCTGCCGCCCGGTACCGGCGACGTCTCGATGACGCTCGCCCAGCTGCTGCCACAGGCGAAGTTCGTGATCGTCACCACGCCACAGCCGACCGCGCAGAAGGTCGCGCGCCGCGCCGCGCAGATGGCGGGCAAGGTCTCGCTGGAGATCGCCGGCATCGTCGAGAACATGGCCGGCTTCACGACCCCGTCCGGGGAGCGCTTCGCCATCTTCGGCGAGGGCGGGGGCCAGGCGCTCGCCGACGAGATCGACGTGCCGCTGCTCGGCAAGGTGCCCCTCACGATGCCGCTGCGCGAGCAGGCCGACGCGGGCACGCCGCTCGTGTTCACCGACCCCGACGACCCGGCCGCGCAGGCGATCCGCCGCACCGCGCGCGGGATCGTCGCGCTGGCGCCGATCGAGCTGCCGGTGCTGCAGGCCGCGCAGGCGCCGGAGCCAACGGGCTTCAGCCTGCCGATGGTCGGCGGCTGAGGGTCCGACCGGTGCGCCCGACGGCGGTCGAGCCTCAGCGGCTCGCCGCCCGTCGTAGGCGCAGGCTGCGCGTCGCGTGCAGCGTGCCCTGCGTCGCACGCACGCGCAACGAGTCCGCCGCGCGCGCGACATGTGGCAGCGCGAACGTGACGCTCGCGACGCGCTTGCGCGTCTCCGCCCAGCGCGCCCGCCGGACCGCGACGCGCCGGCCGCGCAGCGCCTCGTAGGAGATCCGCACGCGCCGCCCGCCGCGTCCCACCGGGACGTCGACGTGGACCACGAGCCGGCCGTGCAGCACGACGCGGCGGATGCGCAGGGTCCGCGCGGCGGTCGAGGACGCGCCCTTCCCGCCGCCGCTTCGCGCTGACGACGGCGAGCTCGTTCCCGGCGCCGGCGCGCCCGCGCGCCACAGCGCGACCGCCGCGCTGAACGCCTGCAGCGCCGGCTTCGCCGTGCCGTCGCTGCGCAACAGGCCCGTGTGCAGCGGCCAGCTGTCGCGCTGGCCGGCGTTCAACGGCACATCGGTCCAGCGGAAGGCGATGAGCCCGCGCAGGTGCAGGGCGGTGCGCGCGTGCGCCATGAGCCCGATCGCGTCGTGCAGGCGCTGCGCCTGCGTGGCCTCGTCCGTCGTGACGAGCGACGACGGCCCGCCGCTCGCCCAGCCGAACTCCGTCGCCCAGATCGCACGGTCGCGATCGCCGAGGCGGTCGAGCTCGTCGCGCGCGGACTGCAGCACGGCGAGCGCGCCCGGGGCGTCGCGCGCGTAGGGATGCACCGCCAGGGTGTCGAACGTGCCGCGCGCACCGGCGGCGTACATCCCGGCGATGAACGTCGTCAGCCCGATCGCCGCGTCCGACGACGGCAGGCCGGCGCTCACGACCTCCGCACCCGGGTCCGCCGCTCGGATCGCCGCGGCGACAGGCCGCAGCAGCCGCACGTAGGCGGCCGGGTCCGGCCCGCTCTGCCAGTACTTGTCGTAGTTGGGCTCGTTCCAGACCTGCCAGCTGTGGATCGGATCGGGCGTGAGCTCGGGATGCGCCGCCCAGAAGCTCCCGCCGGGGCCGTAGCGGCGGACCAGCGCACCCGCGAAGACGGCCATCGCGTCGGGGTCCTGCGGCGGGTACATCCCCGGCAGCCGTCCCGACGCGGGCGCCGTGCTGCGCCACGCGGGCGGGTCCATGAGCACCGGCAGCACGGCGAGCCCCGAGAGCGCGGCGTTGCGCATGACGGCGTCGTAGACGGCGTAGTCGAGCACGCCTGGCGACGTCTCGACGCGCGCCCACGAGAAGGGCTGCCGGACGATCCCCACCCCGGCGGCGCGCTGCGCCCTGCCCGCGGCGACCGGGTCGGCGCTGTTGGCGGGCTCGAGCTCCTCGCTGTAGATGCCGGCGGAATCCGCCGGCAGCGCTGCCCGGGCGGCGGTGGCGCCCGCTCCCAGCAGCAAGACGCAGGCGCAGGCGGCGAGGAGGTTGCGGCGCAGGACGAGCAGGCGGCGGATGCTAACGGCGGCCCGGCGCCGAACGGGGCGGTTCGGCCCCCGCGCGGCGGCGCAGCCCGCGCGAGGGACCTGGCGCCCACAGGACGCGTGCGCGCCGCCGGGCCCGGCGGCAGCCGCGGGCCGGCGGGGCGCCCTCGGCCAGCCGGGGACGCGATGCGCCCCTCGAGCTAGGCCGCGCTGCCCGCCGTCGCGACGGCGCCGGCGGTCGTGGCCTCGGGCACCTCCACGAGCCGCCCGCTGGCGACGTCGTAGATGTAGCCGTAGATCGGGATGCCGGCGGGCACGAGCGGATGCGTGCGGATGCGCGTGACGTCCTCGACGACGCTCTGCTGCTGGTCGGCGATCGTCAGCCAGTCGACGTACTTGCCCTCGGCCGAGCCGGGGCCCTCGCCGACGTCGTAGAAGCCGCTCTCGCCGAGCGCCGCCGTCTCGAGGCTGTTGGCGAGCAGGCCGCGGATGACGTCGTCGGTGAAGAACTCCATGCCGCAGTTCGTGTGGTGGACCACGAACCACTCGGCGGTACCGAGCAGCTTGTAGGAGATGACGAGCGAGCGGATCGCGTCGTCGCTCGCGCGGCCGCCGGCGTTGCGGATCACATGGGCGTCGCCCTCGCTGAGACCCGCGTACTTGGCCGGGTCCAGGCGGGCGTCCATGCAGGTGAGGATGGCGAAGCGCCGAGCGGGCGCCATCGCCAGCTCACCCTTGTCGAAGTCGGACGCGTACGCGTCGTTGGCGGTGAGTACGTCGTCTAGCACGGACACGAGATCTCCGATCTCCAGGGGATACGTCTGGCCCAATACTAGACAATGTCGATCGACAATACGCCATTTGTGGCGCAGGCCCGCTCTGCGGCGGCGGGGCGCTCGGTTCAGGCCGGCTTGGAGAAGTACTCCGCGTTGATCGCGGTGAACTTGGCCCACTCCTCGGGAAGCTGATCCTCGGCGAAGCACGCGTCGACCGGGCACGCCTCGACGCAGGCGTCGCAGTCGATGCACTCCTCCGGATCGATGTAGAGCATCTCGACCCTGTCGTAGTCGGGCTCGTCGGTGGTCGGGTGGATGCAGTCGACGGGGCACACCTCGACGCACGAGTTGTCCTTCGTGCCGATGCAGGGCTCCGCGATGACGTAGGCCATGAAGACTTGTTTCCTTCGCTTGTTGGCTTGGGGTGGGGCGGCCGGACATAGTATCCAGGCGTGCTCCTGCTGACCGGCGCAACGGGCCTCGTCGGCAGCGCGCTGCTGCGCCGTCTGACCGCCGCCGGAGAGCCCGTTCGCTGCCTCGTGCGCGATCCTCGACGGCTCGGATCGGACCGCGTCCGGGTGCAGATCGCGCTCGGCGACCTCGCCGACCCGCCCTCGTTTCGCAACGCCCTGCGCGGCGTGCGCACCGTCGTCCACCTGGCGGCGGCGATCCGCGATCAGCGCGCCGGCTCGATCGAGGAGCTCAACGCGATCGCGACCTGGCGGATGGTGCGAGCGGCCGAGCGCGCGGGCGTCGAGCACTTCGTCTTCTTCAGCTCGCTCGGCGCGTCCAACCACGACCGCACCCGCGTGCTGCGCGCCAAGGCGCTCGCCGAGCGGGCGGTGCTGTCCTCCGACATCCGGCACACGGTGTTCGCGCCGTCGCTCGTGTACGCCCCCGGCGACCGGCTGCTGACCCTGCTCGAGCGGCTGGCGATCGTGCTCCCCGCGGTGCCGCTGAGCGGGCGCGGCACGGCGCGCTACCAGCCGATCTGGGTCGACGACGTCGCCGACTGCGTCATGGCCGTGCTCGGCGATGACGGCGCCGGCAGCGCGCGCCACGAGCTCGCCGGTCCGCAGACGCTGTCCCAGCGCGAGCTGTTCGAGGTCGTCCTGCGCGCGGCCGGGCGTCCGCGGCCGCTCGTCGGCGTGCCGGCCCCGATCGTCAACCGTGCGCTGCGGATGGCCGAGGCGCTGCTGCGGTCGCGCACGCCCGCGACCTGGGACGAGGCCGAGCTGCTCGAGGTCTCCATGACGAGCCGCGCCGGCAGCGCGGGAGCCCAGGCGCTGGGCGTCGCGCCGCGCCGGATCGACGCGGTGCTCGGCGTCGCCGGCTGAGCACGCAAGCTCACGCCACGCCGCGGCACACCGGCACGGCGTCCTCGCGCGAACCTGAGGGCGCTTGCGGCCTTGGCGGGCGCGGCGCGTCAGCGCGCTGACGGCGTCTCGGCGCGGATCGGCTCCGGGCGCGTCAACCGCCGAGCGGCGGACGGCGGGCGGCCCACGGCAGCGCCGCCTCGAGCTGCCCGGCGAGCGCCAGCAGCGCCCCCTCTCGCGCAGGCCGGCCGACGAGCTGGACGGCAAGCGGCAGGCCGTCGTCCTCGCGCGTGTAGAGCGGAAGGCTGATCGCCGGCGACCCGGTGACGTTGGCGATCGCCGTGTACGGCGTGAAGTCCGCGGAGCGGACGAACGTGCGCAGCGGGTCGGGGCCGCAGGGGTCGAGGACGCCGTGGCGCAGCTGCGACCGCGCCAGCGTGGGCGTGAGGATCGCGTCGTACGGCGCGGCCCAGGTGACGACCTCCCGCGCGAACCCCTGCAGCGCGGCGAGCGACGTCGCCGCGCGCACCGAGTCGACGGCCAGCGAGGCGCGCCACAGCGCCCAGCTCAGCGGCTCCATGTCGTCCTCCCGCGGCTCGCGCCCGAGCCGCTGCGCCGCGAAGGCGATCGTCGAGCAGATCGTTGGCCCGAACGCCGCGCTGAAGTGCGCGAACATCTCGGGCCGCCGCCACGGCGGGTCGGCCTCCTCGACCTCGTGCCCGAGCGAGGTGAGCAGGGTCGCGGCGTCGCGGACGGCGCGCTCGCACACGGGGTCGAGCGTGCCGTCGCCGATCGGCGCGAGCGTCGTGACCGCGATCCGCAGGCGGCCGGGCTCGCGCCCGGCCGCGGCCGCGAACGGCTCGACGGGTGGGGGCGCCCACGACGCGTCGCCGGGCTCGGGGCCGGCCAGGACGTCGAGCAGCCGCGCCGTCTCGGCGACGGTGTGCGTGAGCACGCCGTCGACGACGAGGAACTGCTCGCCGGCGCCGGGCGCATGCGAGATGCGACCGCGCTGGGGCTTCAGCCCGACGAGGCCGCAGCATGCCGCCGGGATCCGCAGCGAGCCGCCGCCGTCGTTGCCGTGTGCGAGCGGGACCATGCCGGCCGCGACCGCCGCCGCCGAGCCGCCCGACGAGCCGCCCGGCGTGCGCTCGAGGTCCCACGGATTGCGGGCCGGGCCGAAGCGCCGCGGCTCGGTCACGGGCAGGATCCCCCACTCCGGCAGGTTCGTCGTGCCGACGACGACGAAGCCGGCGGCGCGCAGCCGGCGCGTGACGTTGTGGTCCTCGCGCGCGACGCCATCGCCCATGAGCTCGGCCCCGCACGTCACCCGCAGGCCGGCGACGGCCCGGTTGTTCTTGATCGCGATCGGCACGCCGGCGAACGGCCGCTCGTCTCCCGCATCGATCTCGGCCGCCGCCGCGCGGGCGCCGTCGTGGTCGACGTCGACGAACGCGTTGACGATCGGCTGCAACGCGTCGATCCGGCGCAGCGACGCCTCGACGAGCTCGAGCGCCGTCAGCTCGCCGTCGCGCACGAGCGTCGCGAGCTCGTGCGCGGGGCGGACCATGAGCTCGGCGTCGGCGGACATGGATCGAGCCTACGACTCCGCGAGCGGGCCGGCGCCCTCGCCGGCCATCCCGCCACGGACGAAGACGCTACGGCGACGGTGGGGCGCTGACGACGGCCCCGACCGCGAGCGTGCGACCGAGGCGGTAGGGGATCGCCACCACGGCCTGGCCGGTGAGCGGCTGGAAGGCGACGCGGCTGCCGCGATCGACCAGCACGCCGTCCGGCGAGAGGCGATCGATCTGAAATCCCGCGCCGGCACGACGCACGGCCGCGTAGGTCGCCGTCCGCACCGGCGCTCCGGTCCGCGACAGCACCGCCGACCACGTGATCGCCAGCGCCGCCCCGGGACCGGTCGCGACGTCGTCGAGGATCGCGCCGCGCTGGCGCGAGACGACGATCCTGCCGACCGGCCCGTTGGTGCCGACCCGGGCCAGCGTCACGGAGTTCGCCTTGGGAGTGCGGTGCGTCCATGCGACGTAGGTCGCCCCGGTGGCGTCGGCGACCGGGATGGCGGGAGCGTCGCGAGCGCCGACCGAGGCGCTGCCGCAGCGCGCCTCCAGGCGGCGGGCGCGCCAGACGCCGTGCACGTCGCGCACGGCGACGCCGCAGTCGCCGTCGTCACGCCCCCAGGTCACGACGACGCGCCCGCCCGGCGCGACGACCGACGACAGGCGGCGGTCGCGGTCCGCCGGCAGGTGCCCGAAGTGCTCGATCGGCCCCCAGGCGCCACCGCGATGGCGCACGCGTGCGGAGATGCGGCGACCGTCGGGCCACGCGAGCACGCGATCGCCGCGAGCGTCCATCGCGACCGTGGCGGAGCGCCCGATCGCGAGGTCGCGCGGGCGCGTGAAGGCGTGCCCGGCGGCGCGCTCGCTGACCGTGAGAAACGGGGAGCGCTCGCCCTTCCAGGCGACGATCGCATCGCCGGACGCGTCGGACGCCGACCAGAAGGCGGCGGTGAACTTCGACAGCACGCGCAGCGGGCCGAAGCCGCCGTCGGTCTGGCCGTCAGCGACCACGACGCCGCGGTCGGCGGACGCGCCTGCCCCGCCCTGGCGGCCGACGAGCAGCGCCTGCTGGCCGGAGAAGACGTGGACCTGCGCCGACGCCGGATCGACGCCCGCCAGGTCGGGCGGGCGCTGCCAACCGCCGGCCGGGTCGCGCGTGGCGAGCCCGGCGAACGTCGGCGGGACGTGGCCCTGCAGCGCCGCGTCCCAGCTCAGCAGCGCGCGGCCGTGCCCGTCGAAGGCGAGGTCGTGCAGCTCGTGGACCCCCTCGGAGGCGCCGATCGGCTCGATCTGCCAGCCCGCTGCGGCGGCCGTCGCGGCGTGTGCCAGGGCGAGCAGCGCCGCCACTGGGACCAGCCAGCGCCTCACCGCTGCGAGGTGGGAGGTCTCCGGGCTCATGTGCGCGGTCGCGTGACCTGCGCCCGCAACGGTAGCGCCGCGGCCCGTATGCGGACGGCCCGCTCGCAACCGCAAAGCACGAAGGGCCCGGCACGCTGCCGGGCCCTTCGTCTCACCGAAAACAGGTGCTCGCCGGATGGCGAGGCCCCCTGCCTACATCATGCCGCCCATGCCGCCCATGCCGCCGTCGCCGCCCATGCCGCCCATGGTCATCTCCTTGCCCTCGATCTCACACACGATGGCCTCGGTGGTGAGGATGTTCTTCGCGATCGAGGCTGCGTTCTGCAGCGCCGAGCGCGTGACCATCGCCGGATCGATGACGCCCGCGGCGACGAGGTCCTCGATCTCGTTCGTGGCGGCGTTCAGGCCCCAGCCCTTCTTGGCCTTGCGGACGTCGTTGATGACGACCGAGCCCTCGAGGCCGGCGTTGTGCGCGATCTGGCGCAGCGGCTCCTCGAGCGCGCGCAGGATGATCTTCGCGCCCGTCTTCTCGTCGTCCTCGTACTTGTCGAGGTCGATCGCGCCCTCGGCCTGCAGCAGCGCGACGCCGCCGCCGGGAACGATGCCCTCCTCGAGGGCGGCGCGGGTCGCCTGCAGCGCGTCCTCGACGCGGTGCTTCTTCTCCTTCATCTCCGTCTCGGTGGCCGCGCCGACCTTGACGACGGCGACGCCGCCGGACAGCTTCGCCAGGCGCTCCTGGAGCTTCTCGCGGTCGAAGTCCGAGTCGGTGGTCTCGATCTCGTTCTTGATCTGGTTGATGCGGCCCTTGATGGCGGCCGGATCGCCGGCGCCGTCGACGATCGTCGTCGAGTCCTTGCCGACGACGACGCGACGTGCGCGGCCGAGCTGCGAGATCGTGGTGTTCTCGAGCTTGAGGCCCATGTCCTCCGTGATGACCTCGGCGTTGGTGAGGATCGCGATGTCCTCGAGCATCCGCTTGCGGCGGTCGCCGAAGCCCGGGGCCTTGACGGCAACGCCGGTGAAGGTGCCACGGAGCTTGTTGACGACCAGCGTCGCCAGCGACTCGCCCTCGACGTCCTCGGAGATGATCAGCAGCGGCTTGCCGCTCTGAATCGTCTGCTCGAGGATCGGGAGGATGTCACGGACAGAGCCGATCTTCTGGTTGGCGATGAGGATGTAGGGGTCCTCGAGCACAGCCTCCATGCGATCCTGGTCGGTGACCATGTAGGGCGAGATGTAGCCCTTGTCGAACTGCATGCCCTCGACGACGTCGAGTTCGGTCTCCAGGCTCTTGGCCTCCTCGACCGTGATGACGCCCTCGTTGCCGACCTTCTTCATCGCCTTGGCGATCATGTCGCCGATCGACTTGTCGCCGTTCGCCGCGATCGTGCCGATCTGGGCGATTTCCTGGGAGGACTGGACCTTCTTCGCGCGGTGCTCGATGTCCTTCACCACCGCCGTCACGGCGATGTCGATGCCTCGCTTCAGATCCATCGGATTCATGCCGGCGGCGACCAGCTTGAGTCCCTCCTTCATGATCGAGGCGGCGAGCACCGTCGCAGTGG
>DASXCR010000267.1:0-4395 GCA_036491075.1 Solirubrobacteraceae bacterium | reverse complement strand
GCCCAGACGGTGCCCAGCAGCCCGACCGGCACGGAGATCAGGAAGACGAGGCGCCAGTCGATCGGCGCGAGCAGGCCGCCGAGCACGAGGCCGATGAACGTCCCGCTGACGGCGACGATGTTGTTGATGCCGAGCGCCATCCCGCGCTGATGGGCCGGGAACGCGTCGGTGATGATCGGCGCGGCGTTGGCGAGCAGGCACGCGCCGCCGATCCCCTGCACGACGCGGAAGCCGATCAGGTACGTCGCGCCGGCGCGGCCGCTCATCCAATCGACCGCCAGCAGCAGCGAGGCGACCGTGTAGATGACGAAGCCGAGGTTGTAGATCTTCACGCGGCCGAACATGTCCCCGAGGCGCCCGAGGCTGACGACGAGCACGCTCGTCACGACGAGGTAGCCGAGGATCATCCACAGCAGGTAGAAGGAGTTGGACGGGACGAGCGGGTCGAGCTTGATGCCACGGAAGATGTCCGGCATCGCGATCAGCGTGATCGAGCCGTCGAGCGTCGCCAGCAGCACGCCGAGCGTCGTGTTGGAGAGGGCGAGCCACTTGTAGCGGGCCTCGTCCGTCTGCGTGCGCTTGGCGTTCATCCGACGACAACTCTACAGGCAACCTGTACAGTTTTCCTCCAGTTCCCGAAGGGATTGGCGTCTCGCCACCCGCCCCCACCCCCATCTAGACTGCGACCATGACCACCCGGCAGTCCTCCGCGTTGCTCGCCAGCGAGCTGCGCGAGACGCTCGGACACCTCGTCCGGCGGCTGCGCGCGGAGCATGGGTTCCCGCTGTCGCAGGGCACGGTCCTCGGCCGGCTGTCGCGCTGCGGCAAGCAGAGCATCAGCGACCTCGCCGTCGCCGAGCGCGTGCGGCCGCAGTCGATGGCCCAGACGGTGCGCGACCTCGAGACCGCCGGCCTCGTCGTGCGCCACCCCGACCCCGACGATGGCCGGCGCGCGTTCGTCGAGCTCACGCCGACCGGCCACGTCACCCTGGAGGCCGATCGCCGCGCGCGCGAGGGCTGGCTCGCGCAGGCGCTCGAGCACGACGTCAGCGAGCACGAGCGCGAGGTGCTCGAGGAGGCCGTCGGGCTGCTGCGGCGGCTCGCGTCGTTCTGAGCGCGGCCGGTCGCTCGCCGGCGCGGCCAGCCGCTACCGCGCCGCGGGGCGCCAGGCGCGCATCGCGTCCTGCACCTGCGCGACGTCCAGGCCCGGGTGGGCCAGCGGCGTCGGCGCCTCGCAGCGCGCGCGCAGGCCGTCCATGACGATCCCGAGGTAGCGCCGCCACGCGTCGGGGTCGACGTCGCGCGTGCACTCGCTGAGGGCGCCGAGCATCAGCTGGATCAGCGGCAGGTCGGTCGGCACGACGTCGGCGCGCAGCTTGCCGTCCGCCTGCGCGCGCTGCACGAGTCGCGTGACGACGGGGACCATCAGCTCGCGGGCGCGCGACACCCGCTCGAGGCCGTGCACGCCCGACAGCGCGACCTCCTTGAAGCCGCGGTCGCAGGCGTGCACCTGACAGGCCTGCTCGACGAAGCGCTGGAGACCGTCCCACGAGTCCTCGGCACGGAGGCACTCCTCGGCGAGCGCCACGAACCCGCGGATCTCGTCCTCGAACAGCGCGTCGATGAGCTGCTCCTTGTCCGGGAAGCGGCGGTAGACCGTCCCGACGCCGACGCCCGCGCGGCGCGCGATCTCGTCCAGCGTGACGCCCAGGCCGTCCTCCGCGAAGGCGTCGCGCGCGGCCGCGAGGATCGCCTGGCGATTGCGCTCTGCATCGCGGCGCAGGGGGCGGTCTGGGGTGATCGGGGAGGTGGCCATTCGCGAGCTCGAAACAGGATCTTCACAAAGTGGAGCCATCTCCTCCACTTCTGTGCTACGGTTCCGCGCAGGAAGTCGAGATGGAACCTCCATATGGAGCGTAGCACTCCACTTAGTCGAATCGAGGACACACCCCATGCAAGAGACCGAGCCCCACGAAAACCCCCACCACGAGAAGCGCTGGATCATCCTGTTCGTCATCGCGATCGCGCAGCTGATGGTGGTGCTCGACGCGACGGTCGTCAACATCGCGCTGCCCTCCGCCCAGAAGGCGCTGGAGTTCTCCGACGACCAGCGCCAGTGGATCATCACGGCGTACGCGCTCGCGTTCGGCAGCCTGCTGCTGCTCGGTGGTCGCATGGGCGATCTCTTCGGGCGCAAGCGCGCATTCGTGATCGGGCTCAGCGGCTTCGCCGTGGCGAGCGCGTTCGGTGGATTCGCGCAGAGCTTCGACATGCTCGTGGCGGCTCGCGCGCTGCAGGGCCTGTTCGGCGCGCTGCTCGCTCCCGCCGCGCTGTCGCTGCTGACGACGACGTTCACCGACCCCGAGGAGCGCGCCAAGGCGTTCGGCGCGTTCGGCGCGGTGGCCGTCGGCGGTGCCGCGCTCGGGCTGATCCTCGGCGGCGTGCTGACCGAGTACCTCAACTGGCGCTGGTGTCTGTTCGTGAACCTCCTGATCGCCGTGCCCGCCGCGATGGCCGCGACCGCGCTGTTTCACAACCAGGTCCCCGCCGTGCGGCCGAAGATCGACATCCCCGGCACGCTGACCGCCTCGCTCGGCATGTTCGCGATCGTCTACGGGCTCGCCAACGCCGAGACGCACAGCTGGACCAGCGGCCTGACGATCGGGATGCTCGTCGCCGGAGTGCTGCTGCTCGTCGTGTTCGTGGCGATCCAGCGCCGCAGCGCCAACCCGCTGCTGCCGCTGCGCGTCGTGCTCGACCGCGACCGCGGCGGATCGTTCCTCGCGATGCTGCTGTCGGGCGCCGGGATGTTTGCCGTCTTCCTGTTTCTCACCTACTACCTGCAGCAGACGCTCGGCTTCTCGCCGATCCAGTCAGGCTTCGCCTTCGTGCCGATGACCGTCGCGATCGTCATCAGCGCGACGAGCGCCTCGACGCTCCTGCTCGTGAAGATCGGGCCGCGACCGCTGATCGGCGGCGGCATGATGATCGCCGCGTTCGGGCTGCTGATCCTGACGAGCATCGGCGTGCACACGTCCTACGTCGGGCACGTGCTGCCGGGCATCCTCGTGATCGGCACGGGCCTCGGCCTCGTGTTCAGCGCGGCGATGGCGACGGCTACGTTCGGCGTCGAGCCGCACGACGCCGGCGTGGCGTCGGCGATGGTCAACACCATGCAGCAGATCGGCGGTTCGATCGGCACGGCGCTGCTGAGCACGCTGGCGGCGTCGGCCGTGACGAGCCAGATCGCGTCGGCGGTGGCCTCCACGGGCGGGCGCCCGACGCCCGCCATCGTGTCGACCGCAGCCGTCCACGGCTACACGACCGCCTTCTGGTGGGCAGCCGGGATCTACGCCGTCGGCTCGCTCGTCTGCGCCGGGCTGCTCACGCAACACAGCCGCGCGGCAGCGGCCGCGGCCGCCGCGACCGGCGAGCCGGCGCTCGTGCACGCCGGCTGAGACTCGCCGCAGGACCGCTCGACGAATCGCGCGATCCCGCCGGGCATCCGGCGGGGTCGTCCTTCGAACGGGCCGGCGTCGTCGCCGCGACGCCGGCCCATGAGCAGCGACGTCGGCGCCTACAGCGCGACCACGACCGACTTCGTCTCCTGGTAGGCGCTCAGGACCTCCTCCCCCATCTCGCGCCCCCAGCCACTCTGCTTGTAGCCGCCGAACGGCAGCGCGGCGTCGTAGATGTGGTAGGTGTTGATGTGAACCGTGCCCGCCTTGATGCGCCTGGCGAGCTTGTGCGCCTTGGAGATGTCACGCGTCCAGACGCCCGCGGCCAGCCCGTAGATCGACGCGTTCGCCTGCGCGGCGAGGTCGTCGACGTCGGCGAACGGCATCGCCGCCACGACCGGGCCGAAGATCTCCTCCTGGATGATCCGCTGGTCGGAGGTGCGTCGACGAGCACCGTCGGCTGGACGAAGAAGCCCGGGCCCTCGATCGCGTGCCCGCCGGTCATCGTCCGCGCGCCCTCGTCTGCGCCGATCTTCAGGTAGCCGGTGACGCGTTCGAACTGCTCGGAGCTCACGAGCGGCCCCATCTCCGTGTCGGGCTGCATCCCGTGGCCGACCTTGATCGCCTCGGCCGCGCGGCTGACGCCCTCGACGACCTCGTCGAAGAGGTTCTCGTGGATGTACAGGCGGCTCGCCGCCGTGCAGACCTCGCCCTGGTTGAAGAAGATGCCCTGCGCGGAGCCGGCGATGGCCGCCGCGACGTCGGCGTCGTCGAGCACGATGTTCGGGCTCTTGCCGCCGAGCTCGAGCGACACGCGCTTGAGGTTCGTGCGGCCCGCCGCCTGCGCGATGAGCTTGCCGACCTCCGTGCTGCCGGTGAACGCGACCTTGTCGACGTCGTCGTGCTCGGCCAGCGCGGCGCCGGCGTCGCCGTAGCC
>DASXCR010000266.1:0-2987 GCA_036491075.1 Solirubrobacteraceae bacterium | reverse complement strand
CGCGCTCCTCGAGCGCCGCCAGCACGCGCGCCTCGCCGTTCTCGGTCTTGTAGACGTTCGTGCGCGAGGTGCCGAGGATCGTGCCGCCGCGATGCAGGATGCCGCTCGTGTTCGCGCGCGTCAGCTCGATCGCGTCGTTCTCGAGCACGCCCTTCCAGCCGCGCCGGAAGCCGTACAGCTCGTGGCCGTAGGTGTCGATCCCCTTGCGGACGATTCCGCGGATGACGGGGTTGAGTCCGGGGCAGTCTCCGCCGCCCGTGAGAAGTCCGATTCGTGCCATCGCGCCATCGTATGGGGACGCGTCGCGGATCGGCGTGCGGCCGGATCGCGGGGCTCGGGCGCTCGGCGAGTCCGCGGATCCGGCGTCCGTCGCGGTGGGGTCGGCGCTACGACGTCGACAGCAGCGTGCGCAGCTCGGCGGCGGCTCGCTCGGGTGCGACGGGGTTGACGGCGATCCCGGTGGCGAGCTGCAGGCCGCCCGCGCGCACCAGGCGCGGGACGACGTCGATGCGCCAGCAGAAGCTGGTCCGCATCGCAGGCGTCTCGGATCCGCGCGGGGCCGTGCGGATCCACAGCGACAGCGGCGGGCTCACGCCCTCGAAGCGCTCGCGCAGCAGCGTCAGGCCGCGATGCAGGAGCGCGGCGCCGGTCGGGCCGTCGTCCTGGAAGCGCTCGCGGCCGCGGCGCGGGACGAGCATGAGCTGGAACGGATGCTGCGAGGCGTACGGGCACAGCAGCACGGCGTCGTCGTCGATCGCGACGATCCGCTTGCGGCGCCGGACCTCCTCCTGGAGGACGTCCGCGAGCAGGTTGGCGCCCATCGTGCGGACGGCATGCGCCCCGAAGCGCTCGCGCTCGCGGGCGACGGCGGCCGGTACGAACGCCAGCGCGTGCAGCTGGGCGTGGGTGTGCTCGGTGGCGTCCTCGTCGACGCCGACGTGCACGTAGGCGGCGTCGTCGTGTTCGCGCATGCGCGAACGCCAGACGTCGACCGCGGCGACGACCTGCTCGAGGGAGAGCTCGGCGAGCGAGCACACGGGCTGCGGCGCGTTGACGACGATCTCGTGGCTGCCGCGCGCCGCGAGCGCGGCGAAGAGGTCGGGATCGTCCTGAGGCGGCGGCTGCGCGGCGTCCTCGGTCAGCAGCGGCCCGCCGCTCGGGACGACGCGCACGCTCCATCCCGGCCCGTCGGCCGCGCAGCCGTCCGCGCGCAGCGCGAACAGCTCGGGGGCCGTCCGCGCCTCGTTGCCCTCGGCGTACGGGTCGCCGGCGGCGTCGATCGGCGCGGCGGGCGTGAGGGCGAACGCGCCCGACGAGCCGGCGGCAGCTGCGATGATCGCGCGCAGTCCGGAGATGGGGTCGATGCGGATCTCGGACACGGCGCCGGGAGCGATCCTAGTTGTCGTCGGCCGTGCGCCCGGCCCGCAGCCGCTCAGCGCAGCGCGTAGCGCTCGATCGCCTGCGACAGCGCGGCCTCGCTCAGGAACGGGCGCTGCTGCACGATCGCGAGC
Source organism: Solirubrobacteraceae bacterium (assembly GCA_036491075.1). GTDB lineage: Bacteria > Actinomycetota > Thermoleophilia > Solirubrobacterales > Solirubrobacteraceae > CADCVQ01. Next base: position 1,476 of record DASXCR010000266.1, on the reverse strand, counting down.
CTGCCGGCGGCGTCGTAGAACGCCGTCACGGGCAGGACCAGCGAGTGGTAGATGCCGGCCGCGATGTTGCCGCGCGGATCCTCGAACGACGGATACGGCATCGGCTCGCGGGCGGCGAACTTCAGCGCGTTGGCGCGCTGGTCGGTGGAGTTGACGCCGAGGAACGCGACCTGCGCCCCGCGCTTGACCGCCTCGCGCTGGAACACCGGCACCTCGGCGCGACACGGCGGACACCACGAGCCCCACATGTTCACGACGACCGGGTGGCCGCGCAGCGCGCGCAGCTGCGCCTTGAACGCCGCCACCCCGCCGCCGTGCAGCACGTTGACCTGGCGGCGCAGCGCGGCGAGCTGCGCCGGCGCGCCCGCGATCGGCACGGAGACCTGCGCACGCGTCAGCGGGGCGAGCGGCTTCGTGGCGTCGGACGTCTGGCGCGCCTGGTGAAAGCCCACCGCAAGCGCCACCGCGAGTGCGATCGCGACGGCGCTCGTGCACAGGATCGCCGCGGCGCGCATCCGCGACAGCGTGCCATAAGCGCACGATGCGCTGGTGCGATAGCCGGGGTGTTCGCTATGCTGCGCCCCACGCGGGTAAGGACCGGTCTCTGCTGAGACGCCTCACCGCATCGACCGGGCTGGTCCCGGCGTCCCGGATCGCGACGGCTGTGTGCGCGGTCCGCATTCCGTTCGAGCAGGAAGCCGATCTTGGCTGATCCCACGCCAGTGACCTCCGCGGTCATGTCCGTTCCCACACCCAGCGACATCACGCGGGCCGAATCGTTCACCCGCGAAGCATTCGTGCACGCGGGAGAGACGATCGAGGACGCGCTCGCCCCCGGCAGCGCGCGCCGTCGCGCCTTCGACGCCGCGCTGCCGGAGATCGACGCCGGGGCGAAGGTCCCGTCACCCGAGTGGCGCCGGCGCTACTCGCTGATGCTCGGCCTCGAGCGCGTGCTCTCCGACGACGAGCCCAAGCTCGCCGACGGCACGTCGCTGAACCCGCACCAGGTCGATGCCCTGTCGGGCACGCTGACGGCGCTGCTCGCCGAGGCCGAGCGCAACGGCGGGAGCGCGCCGGTCGCGATGGCGGCGCCCGTGCTCGCGCTCGACGACGAGGAGCCGCAGGACTTCGACGACGAGCCGGCGGCGGCCGCCGTCGAGGACGACGAGGATCCCGAGCCCGACGACGGCGACGAGGACGACGACGAGGAGGAGGAGGAGGAGGAGGAGGATCTCGAGCCGCTCGATATCGAGATCGACATCGGCGACGACGACGAGGAGGAGGACGAGGCCGAGGAGGAGCCGGACGAGGACGGGGTGGGCGGGTCTGAGTTCCCGCTCGACGAGGACCAGCTCGACGAGGCGCCCGACGACCCCAACGCCCACAAGCGCTTCTGGTTCGAGCACGCGACCGGCGCCGGCAAGACGGTCGCCGCGATGGGCTTCGTCGACGCGTCGCGCACCGGCGGCGTCCTGA
>DASXCR010000265.1:0-8537 GCA_036491075.1 Solirubrobacteraceae bacterium | reverse complement strand
CCCAGCGCGAGGCGAAGAAGCTCACGGCTCGATCCCCAGCGTCTCGGGCAGGCGATACATGAGGTTGAGGTTCTGCACCGCCTGCGACGCCGAGCCCTTCCAGATGTTGTCGATGACCGCGAACACGAAGACCTTGCCGGTGCGCTCGTCGGCGCGCGGCCAGATCGCACAGATGTTCGTGTCGCGCACGTCGCGCACGCCCGGTGGCGCGCCGGCGATCTCGACGAACGGCTTGCCGTCGGCCCAGATGGCGTAGGCCTCGTCGACGCGCGCCTGGCTCCACGGCTCGCGCGTCGTGACGTAGCAGGAGACGAGCTCGCCCTGGTCCAGCGGCAGGAGGTGCGGCGTGAACGTCGTCGTCACCGCGGCGCCCAGCAGCGCGAGCTCCTGGTCGATCTCGGGCATGTGGCGGTGGCCGCCGACGCCGTAGGGAACGACGTTCTCGGTGACCTTGACGAAGTGGGTGGCGGCCCGCGGTGCCCGGCCGGCGCCCGAGACGCCGGACTTCGCGTCGATCACGACGTCGACGACGCTGCCGGCGGCGGCGAGCGGTGCGAGCCCGAGCAGCGTCGCCGTCGGATAGCAGCCGGGGTTCGCGACGAGGTCGGCGCGCGCGATCTGCTCGCCGTAGACCTCCGGCAGGCCGTAGACGCCGGAGCCGAACAGCTCGGGGGCGCCGTGCTCGCCGTACCAGCGCTCGTAGGCCGGGCGGTCGCGCAGGCGGAAGTCCGCGCTGAGGTCGACCACGCGCACGCCGCGCTCGCGCAGACCGGCGACGACCGGCGCCGCGGCGCCGTGGGGGTAGGCGACGATCGCCGCCTCGACGTCGCAATGACGATCGAGGTCGAGCTCCTCGAGCGGCGCATCGACGCGGTAGTGCGGATACAGCTGCGACAGCGGCCGGCCGACGTCGCTGCGGCTCGTGATCGCAGACAGCTCGAACGCCGGGTGGCGGTCGATCAGCCGCGCGGCGAGCGCGCCGGCGTAGCCGGAGCCGCCCGCCACGAGCACGCGTGTGTCAGGCACGCAGCTCACCACCCAGGTCCTTCGCGAGCCGCGCGACGATCTTCTCGCGCGCGGGCGCGACGTCGCCGTCGCTCAGCGTGCGGTCCCGCGCGCGGAACGTCAGCGCGATCGCCAGCGACGTGCGTCCCGCGGCGACCTGCTCGCCGCGGTAGACGTCGAAGACCTCGGCCCGCGCGAGCAGCTTGCCGCCCGCGGCCCGGACGACCTGCAGCACCGTCGCGGCGGGGACGCCGGCATCGACGACGATCGCGATGTCCTCGCGCAGCTCGGGAAACGAGGTCAGGTCCTCGTAGCGCACGACCGTCTCGGCGCGTTCGATCGCGAGGTCGAGGTCGATCTCGAAGGCCGCGACGCGCTCGAGGTCCCAGCCGGCGCAGACGAGCGGATGCACGTCGCCCGCCCAGCCGACGACGCTCTCCCCCACGCGGACCTCGGCACTGCGGCCGGGATGCAGGAACGGCTGCGCGGCCGACGCGAAGGTCGCGTCCACGCGCAGCGCGCCCAGCAGCCCCTCGAGATAGCCCTTCGCGGCGAACACGTCGCCGGGCACGAGCGCCCCGATCGCGCGGTGCTCGTGCGGCAGCGCCTCGTCGCCGCGCAGGTAGACGGCACCGGACTCGAACATCCCCGGCACGCCCTGTCCGCGCGCGGCGTTGTGGCCCGCGGCTGTGAGCAGCGAGCCGAGCAGCGTCGTGCGCAGCACGGACTGCTCCGCGCTCATCGGGTTCTCGATCGCGACGCGCGCGCGGCGCGGGTCGTCGGCCGGCAGGCGCAGGCGATCGTCGAGGTCCGGCGATTGGAAGCTCCAGCCGACGATCTCGCGCAGCCCGCGCCCCGCGAGGGCGTCCTCGGCGCGCCGGCGCAGGCGCTGGGCCGCCGTCAGCACGCCGACCGCGCCGCGGCGGCTGGGCAGGGTCGCCGGGAGCTGGTCGTTGACGCCGTGCAGGCGCGCGACCTCCTCGATCAGGTCGGCCTCGCGCGTGACGTCGTGGCGCCGCCAGTGCGGGACCGTCACGTCGAGGCCAGCTGGCCGGTCGAGCGTCTCGAAGCCGAGCCGCTGCAGGTGCAACGCGCTCTCGGCCCGCTCGATCTGCACGCCGAGCAGCCCGCTCACGCGCGCGTCGCGCAGCCGGATCACGAGCGGGTCCGGGCCGGCACCTCCGACGTCGATCGTGCCCGGCACGAGCCGCGCTCCGGTCAGCTGCACCATCAGCCGCGTCGCGACCGCCAGCGCCTCGAGCGTCTGCTGCACCGACAGGCCCTTCTCGAAGCGCCCGCTCGCCTCGCTGCGCAGACCGAGCTTCAGCGACGTGTCGTGGACGTTCGGTCCGTCCCAGCTCGCGACCTCCATCAGCACGCGCGTGGTCGACGGCTGCACCTCCGAGCGCGTGCCGCCCATGACGCCCGCGATCGACGTCGGGCCGTCGGCGTCGGCGATCAGGCAGACGTCCGAGTCGAGCACGCGCGTCTGGCCGTCGAGCGTCACGACCTCCTCCCCGTCCCCGGCACGCCGGACGACGAGCCGCGCGCCCGCGATGCGGTCGAGGTCGAACGCGTGCAGCGGCTGGCCGGTGAGCAGCATCGCGTAGTTGGTGATGTCGACGACGTTGTTGATCGGCCGCTGGCCGGCCGCCGTCAGCCGCGCCTTCAGCCACGGCGGCGACGGCGCGAGCGCGACGTCCTCGAAGGCCCGCGCCGTGAAGCGCGGGCACAGGTCGGGTGCCTCGACGACGACCTCGACCCCCACCTCCCCCTCGAACGATCCGGGGTCCTCCTCCCACGGCGGCCGGGCGAGCTGCGCGCCGGTCGCCGCATGGACCTCGCGCGCGACGCCGTACACGCCGAGGCAGTCGGGGCGGTTCGGCGTGATCTCGAGCTCGAGCACCTCGGTCGCGATCGGCAGCACGCCGGCCAGCGGCTGGCCGACCACGAGCCCCGCCGGATCGAGCACGATCGTCTCGTCGTGCTCGGAGCTGATCGCGAGCTCGTCCTCGGCGAGGATCATCCCGTCCGACGCGACGCCCCGCAGCTTCGCCTTCTTGAGCTTCGTGCCGTCGGGCATGATCGCTCCCGGCCGCGCGACGGCGACGATCTGACCGGCGGCGACGTTGGGCGCCCCGCAGACGATCTGCGTCTCGACGCCGTCGGCGATCTTCACCTTGCAGACCGTGAGCCGGTCGGCGTCCGGATGGCGCACGGTCTCCATGACCCGCCCGACGACGAACGCATCGAGGTTGCCGACGCCGTGATGGACGATCCGATCGACCTCGGTGCCCGTCATCGCCAGCCGCTCGCCGAGGTCGCGCACGTCGAGCCGCGGATCGCAGTACTCGGCGAGCCACTCGAGTGGCACCCTCATGCGAACTGCTCCAGGAAGCGCACGTCGTTGTCGTAGAAGAGGCGCAGGTCGGGCACCGCGTGCTTGAGCATCGCGATCCGCTCGATCCCCAGCCCGAAGGCGAAGCCCTGCACGCGCTCGGGGTCATAGCCGTACTCGGCGACGTGCGCGAAGACGTTCGGGTCGACCATCCCGGAGCCGAGGATCTCGAGCCACTCCGTTCCCTTGCAGACCGGGCAGCGCGAGCCGTCGCGCAGGTGGCCGCGCTTGCAGTTGAAGCACGACACGTCGACCTCGACCGAGGGCTCGGTGAAGGGGAAGAAGTGCGGGCGCAGGCGCACGTCGCGGTCGGGGCCGAAGATCGCCCGGGCGAACGCGAGCAGCGTCCCCTTGAGGTCTGCGAGCGTGATGTCCTCGTCGACGGCGAGCCCCTCGATCTGATGGAACTGCGGCGTGTGCGTCGCGTCGGAGTCTCGCCGGTAGACGCGGCCCGGGACGATGACGTACAGCGGCGGCGGCTCGGCCTGCATCGACCGGATCTGCATGGGCGAGGTGTGCGTGCGCAGCAGCACGTCGTCGCTGACGTAGAACGTGTCCATCCGCCCGCGCGCGGGGTGCGTCGGCGCGTGGTTGAGCGCGTCGAAGTTGTAGTAGACGGTCTCGACCTCGGGGCCCTCGGCGATCTTGAAGCCCAGGCCGAGGAAGACGTCCTCGATCTCGCGGCGCGTCGAGGACAGCAGGTGCAGCCCGCCCACCGGCTGGCTCGGCGATCCCGGCAGCGTGACGTCGACCGTGTCCGCCTGCAGCCGCTGCTCGAGCTCGCCGCCGGCGAGCTGCTCGACGCGCTGCGCGATCAGCGCGTCGAGTGCCTGACGCGCCTGGTTGGCCGCCTTGCCGGTCGGCCCGCGCAGCTCGGGCGCGAGCTGCGCGATCTGGCGCAGGACGTTCGGCAGCTCGGCCTTGCGACCGAGGTAGCGCACGCGCAGCTCCTCGAGCTCGGAGCTGGACGTCGCGCCGGTGATCGCCGACTGCGCCTCGGCATGCAGCTCTGCGATGCGATCGATCACAACTCTCCCCGGGTCAGCTCGTACAGTGCCACGGTCGCGGCCATCGCGGCGTTCAGGGACTCCGTCGCGATCGGGATCCGAGCGACCCGGTCGCAGGCCGCGACGACGTCGGCCGGCAGGCCGTCGCGCTCGGCGCCGACGACGAGCGTCGTGTCGCCGTCCGCGGGGCCGGTCAGCGCCGCGCCCGTGCCGGCGACGAGCGCGATCCGCGCGCCGGGGACGTCGTCGATGCCCGCCGCCCGCGCCACCGGCACCTCGAAGATCGCGCCCATCGACGCGCGTACGGCCTTCGGCCCGAACGGATCCGCGCAGCCCGGGCCGAGCACGACCGAGTCCGCGCCGAACGCGACCGCGGAGCGCAGGATCGTGCCGACATTGCCGGGATCGGCGACCCCGTGCAGGTAGACGCACAGCGGTCCGGCCGGCGCGCCCCAGCGCGACTCGTAGACGCCGATCGCGCGCGCGCCCGACGCCAGGCCGCTGACGCCGTCGAGCAGCGGCTGCTCGACCTCCTCGCCCTCCAGGCCGCTGCCGGCGGCGACGAGCAGGTGGACCGGCTCCCAGCCGACCGCCCGCGCCGCATCGACGAGGTCCTCGCCCTCGGCGACGAAGCGCCCGCGATAGTCGCGCTCGCGCCGGCGCGCGAGCTTGCGGATCTCCTTGAGCTTGTCGTTGTGGGTGCTGGTGATGATCATGAGAACGAAAAAGGGCGCCGTCCTGGAGAGGAAGCGGCGCCCGGTGAGGTGGTCTGAGTCGGCTTGGAGCGGTTAGGCAGCCGACGCCTCGCGGGCGGCGTCGACGAATCGGGAGAACGCCTCGGGATCGCGCACGGCGATGTCCGCGAGGACCTTGCGGTCGAGCTCGATGCCCGCGACCTGCAGGCCGTGGATGAAGGTTCCGTATGTCATGCCGTTCAGCCGCGCGGCGGCGTTGATGCGGGTGATCCACAGCCGCCGGAAGTCGCGCTTGCGGTTGCGCCGGTCGCGGTACGCGTACGCGTCCGCCTTCATCAGCGCTTCCTTGGCCCGCTTGTAGTTCGAGTTCGCCTCGCCGCGAAAGCCCTTCGTCCGCTCGAGGGTCGCGCGCCGCTTCTTGCGGGCGTGGACGGAACGCTTGACGCGGGTCACTTGCTCTTGGCTCCGAGCAGCTTCTTGACGCGTGGGGCGTCGTGTTCGTTGAGTATCAGCGGGCGGCTCATCGCGGTCTTCTTCTTCGGCGACTTCTTCTCGAGGATGTGGCTGGAGAAGGGATGGCGCGCCTTGACCTTGCCGTTGGCGGTCAGCTTGAAGCGCTTCTTGGCGCCGGAATGTGTCTTCATCTTGGGCATAGCGAGGGCGTCAGTATGGCAGACGGGCGCGCCATGCCCGCGCCCGGCACCCGGCGCGACGGCCGGGCGGGCGCTCAGGCCGAGGGTGCCTGAGCGTCGGTCGGCTGTGCGGTGGCGGCGCCGTTGGACTCGCCGGACGTCGCCGTCGCGGACGCGTCGTCGCCGGGCGCCGGCTCGGAGGCGTCCAGTGCGCCGATCTCGCCGCTGAGCACGGCCTTGGACGGACCGAGCATCATCGTCATGTTGCGGCCGTCCTGCAGCGGACGCTGCTCGACGGTCGCGAGCTCGGCGAGCTCCTCCGCCAGGCGGTCGAGGATCATCACGCCGCGCTCGGGGTGCGTGACCTCGCGCCCGCGGAACATGATCGTGATCTTGACCTTGTCCTTGTGGCGCAGGAAGCGCTCGACGTGGCCCTTCTTGGTGTTGTAGTCGTTCTCCGCGATCTTCGGGCGGAACTTGATCTCGCGGATGACGATCTGCTGCTGGTGCTTGCGCGCCTGCTTGAGCTTCTGCGCCTGCTCGTACTTGTACTTCGAGTAGTCGAGCACGCGGCAGACGGGCGGGCGCGCCTCGGGTGCCACCTCGACGAGATCGAGGTCGCGATCCTGCGCGTAGCGCAGCGCGTCGTCGGTCTTCATCACGCCGACCTGGTCACCGTGCTCGTCGATGAGCCGGACCTCGGGCACGCGAATGCGTTCGTTGATCCGTGTCGAGTCCCGCTCGGGCGGGCGCCGATCGAACCTGCGAGGGACCGGCACTATTTCGGGGCGCGCGTCAAGCGGGGTGCGTGCGCGGCATGAAGATGTAGATCTGAGTCAACGAGGCCAGTATACGCGTGCTCACGACGAACGTCGTGCGGTTTGTTGCGCGAGCCGCGCCACGAACGCGTCGACCGGCTCGCTGCCGCTGTCGCCGCCGCCGTGCATACGCACCGCGACGCTGCCGTCCTCGGCCTCGCGGTCGCCGACGACGAGCATGTACGGGACCTTGCGCACCTCGGCGTCGCGGATCTTGCGCCCGACCGACTCGGTGCGCTCGTCGACCTCGCCGCGCAACCCCTGCGCGAGCAGTGCCTCGTGGACCTGGCGCGCCGCGGCGACGTGGCGGTCGGCGATCGGCAGGACGATCGCCTGCACCGGCGTCAGCCAGACCGGGAACTCGCCCGCGTAGTGCTCGATCAGGATCCCGATGAAGCGTTCGAAGGAGCCCAGCAGCGCGCGGTGGATCATGACCGGGGCGTGCTCGGCGTCGTCGGCGCCGGTGTAGGCGAGGTCGAAGCGGTCGGGCATCGAGTAGTCCAGCTGGACGGTGCCCAGCTGCCACGAGCGGCCGATCGAGTCGGTCATGTGCAGGTCGATCTTCGGGCCGTAGAACGCGCCGTCGCCGGCGTTGACCTCATAGGTCAGGCCGCGCGCCTGCAGCGCCCCCTCGAGGGCGGCCTCGGCGCGGTCCCACATCTCGTCGGTGCCGACGCGCTTGGCCGGCCGCGTCGAGAGCTCCAGCCGCGGCTCGAAGCCGAACAGGTCGTAGAGGAAGAAGCCGAAGTCCAGCGCGCCGATGACCTCGTCGCGGACCTGCTCCTCGGTACAGAAGATGTGGGCGTCGTCCTGCGTGATGTGGCGCACCCGCATGAGGCCGTGCAGCGTCCCCGACGGCTCGTGGCGGTGCACGAGCCCCTGCTCGGAGTAGCGGATCGGCAGGTCACGGTAGGAGCGGCGCTCGTTCTTGAAGAGCTGGATGTGCGCCGGGCAGTTCATCGGCTTGAGGCCCATCGGCCGGTCCTCGACGTCCGTGAAGTACATGTTCTCGCGGTAGGTGTCCCAGTGCCCGGACTGCTTGAACAGGTCGACGTCGTAGAGGATCGGCGTCTTGACCTCGCGGTAGCCGCGCGCGAGGTTCTCCGCGCGCCACAGCTTCGACAGCTCGTTCCAGATCGCCATGCCGGCGGGCTGCCAGAACGGCGACCCCGGCGACAGCTCGCTGAACATGAACAGATCGAGCTCCCTGCCCAGCTTGCGATGGTCGCGTGCGCGGGCCTGCTCGAGGCGTTCGAGATATTGCGCGAGCTCGTCCTTGGAGAAGAACGCCGTGCCGTAGATGCGCGTCAGCTGCTGACGGGTCGCGTCGCCGCGCCAGTACGCGCCGGCCACGGACTGCAGCTTGAAGGCCTTGATGCGCTTGGTGGCGGGGGCGTGCGGACCGCGGCAGAGGTCGGTGAAGGGGCCGTTGGTGTAGAGGCTGACCGTCTCCACGGGATGGGCGGGGTCCGCGTTTCTCACGAGGTCCTCGATCAGCTCGACCTTGTAGTCCTGGCCCTCGCCGCGGAAGCGCTCGAGCGCCTGGGCGACCGTCACGTCCTCGCGCTCGAAGTGCTCGTCGGCGTTGACGTGCTCGCGCATCCTCTGCTCGATCCGCGGGAAGTCCGCGTCGGAGATCGCGACGCCCTCCGGGAACTCGAAGTCGTAGTAGAAGCCGTTCTCGATCGGCGGGCCGATCGAGATCTTCACGCCGGGATAGAGCTCCATCACGGCGGCAGCGAGGACGTGCGCGGCGTCGTGGCGGATCACGTCGAGCGCACCGTCGGACTTCGGCGTCACGATCTCCAGCGCCGCGCCGGGGATCAGCGGCCGCCCGAGATCGCGCAGCTCGCCGTTCTGCTTGACCGCGAGCGCGGCGCGGGCGAGGCCGGCACCGATTGCGGCGGCCGCGTCGGCGCCGGTCGCGCCGTCGGCGAGCTCGAGCTCGGTTCCGTCTGGAAGGGTGACGTTCACGGGGGCAT
>DASXCR010000264.1:0-8715 GCA_036491075.1 Solirubrobacteraceae bacterium | reverse complement strand
GTCGACGACGATGCGGGCGCTGCTCGGGCTGATCAGGCCGACGAGCGGGCAGGCGCTCGTGCTCGGCAAGCCGTTTCACGAGCTCGAGAACCCCGTCGAGACCGTCGGCGCGTCGCTCGACGCGAGCGACGTGCATCCCGGCCGGACCGGGCGCAGCCACCTGCGCACGCTCGCCGCCGCCGCCGGGCTGCCCAACAGCCGCGTCGACGAGGTGCTCGACATGACCGAGCTCACCCCCGCGCGCGACCGCCGCGTGAAGGGCTACTCGATGGGCATGCGCCAGCGCCTCGCCCTGGCCGCGGCGCTGCTCGGCGATCCGAAGATCCTGATGCTCGACGAGCCCGCCAACGGCCTCGATCCGCAGGGCATGCGCTGGCTGCGCGACATCCTCGTCGCGCTGGCCGCGGAGGGTCGCGCGGTGCTGATCTCCTCGCACGTGCTGTCGGAGGTCGAGCAGACGGTCGACAGCGTCGTCGTGATCGGCGTCGGACGGCTCGTGATGCAGGGCACGCTGTCGGATCTGATCGCCGGCGACACGCGTCCGGCGCTCGTGCGCTCGCCGAAGATGGACCAGCTGCGGGCGCTGCTCGAGGCCGCGGGCGCAAGCGTGCGGCGCGAGGGCCGCGCCGACACGATGCTCGTCCATGGGTCGTCGCTGGAGCAGATCGGGACGATCGCCGCCGACAACCGGATCGCGATCTTCGAGCTGACGCGCGCCGTGTCGACGCTGGAGGATCGCTTCCTCGAGCTCACCGGCGAGAGCGGGAACGTGCGATGAGGATCCTGCGCTCGGAGTGGCTGAAGCTCGTGTCGGTGCCGACGACCTGGCTGCTGCTGGGATCGATGCTGCTGATCGAGGCCCTGGCCGCTGGCCTGCTTACGGGGCTCGGCGACATCAAGGACCTGAAGGCGCGCAACCCCGCGACGCTGCTGATCGGCACGCCGCTGTCGACGGTCCTGATCTTCACGCTCGGCGCCCTGCTGGCGACGAACGAGTTCCGTCACGGGACCGCGAACCAGACGTTCGTCATCACGCCGCGACGCGAGCGGGTGATCTTCGCGAAGCTCGCGGTGGGCCTCGTCGTCGGGGTCGTGTCGGCGCTGCTGTACGTGACGGTGAACGCGGGCCTCGGCCTGTCGATCCTCTCCAACCGCGGCGTCCCGGTCGACGGCGACCTCGCCGTGAACATCTACTGCGGCGTGGGCACCGGGATCGTGTTGGGCTGCCTCTTCGGGGTCGCGCTCGGCGCGCTGCTGCGCAACCAGATCCTCACGATCGTGGTCGGTCTCGTGCTGTTCCTCGTGCGCGGCGTCGTCGCGCTTTTCATCGGCACGACCGTCGGCAAGTACTTCCCCGGCGAGGCGCTGCTCGCACTGCAGGGCACGCCGGGCGCGAAGGGCACGCTGCTGAGCCAGACCGATGCGGGGCTCGTGCTCGGCGCGACCTGCGTCGTGCTCGCGGCGGCGGGGATCTTCGTGACCCGCTACCGCGAGATCACCTAGCCCAGCGTCACCTTGATCGCGCGGGCGTACGCCTTGTAGCCCGCCGGGTTCGGATGAAAGACGCTGGCGATCGAGCCGTCGAGGCCGTTGATCCACGGCGACGACGAACAGACGCCGTGGCCGTCGAACGCCGCGCGGACGTCGGCGAAGCGGAAGCGGAGGTGGCGGCGGACCTCGGTGCCGATCGTCTTCGCGAGCAGGTCGCTGGCGGTGTTCAGGAGCCGCTGGGAGGCGACGTCGATCTTCCCGGCGGCGCTGCACGGGCGGCCGGCCAGCAGCCGCGGGTAGCCGGCGACGACGACCGTCGCCTTCGGAGCGTGCTTGCGGATCGCGAGGTACGCGTGGCGCAGGCGCCCCGGGAGCGTGGCGCGGATGAACTTCGACGCGCTGTCGACGCGTGTCGCACAGACCGAGGCGCTGCCGAACAGGCAGCTCGAGACGACGTCTGCGAAGCCCGCGTCGTTGCCGCCGATCGTGACCGTGACGAGCTTCGTGTCCTTCGGGAACGGCTTCAGCTGGTGGTCGAGGATGTCGCTCGTCGTCGCGGCCGCGCAGGCGCGAAACGACGACAACGTGCGGCCGAGCTGGAAGACGTAGGACTGGCGGCTGCGCTTGCAGGCGCCCGAGCTCGCGATGTACGTCGTCGAGCCGAGGCCCGACGAGTAGGAGTCACCGAGGGCGACGTAGGCGCCCGAGGCCGCGGTCGCGACGGGCGCGCCGAGGAGGGTCAGGAGCAGGAGGGCGAGCGGCGGTGCAACACGGAGTGATCTCGTCGTCATCCCTTCGGCGTACCCCGTTGACGGCGTCGCGGACGAGCGTTTTCGTGCCCGGCGGCGGCCGCCTGCGGTCGGCGGCGCGAGTCAGCGCGAGCCGTCTGGCGGCGGGATCCCTAGGTACCGGTGACGGTCGATGACAACGGCGAGGTCGACGGGCCGATCAATCGAGTCAGCATCGAACTTGTCAAGCTGGCGATCGCCCGCATCGTTGCGAAGCATGACTAACCGTGGGCGGAGCCCTGATCGTGCCTGTCCCAGGCCGGAGCCGCCCGTGACGCTCAGCGGTTGGCGTCGCTGAGCGCCCGCGAGAGGTCGCGCTTCATCTCGCGGTCCTTGATCGCCTCGCGCTTGTCGTAGCGATCCTTGCCCTTGGCGAGCGCGATCTCGACCTTGGCGCGGCCACCGGAGAAGTACATCCGCGTCGGGACCAGCGTCAGGCCCTTCTCCTTCGTCTGCGCCTTGAGCTTGTCGATCTGGCGGCGGTTGAGCAGCAGCTTGCGGTCGCGCTCGGGGTCGTGGTTGTTGCGTGAGGCGGGTGCGTAGGGCGGGATGTGGATGCTGACGAGGTAGACCTCGTCGTCGCGAATCAGCGCGTAGCCCTCCTTCAGCTGGCAGCCGCCGTTGCGCAGCGCCTTGACCTCGGTCCCCTCGAGCACGATGCCGCACTCGATCTTCTCGCGCAGGTCGTACTTGAAGCTCGCGTAGCGATTGGATGCGACGTCGCCCGGGGCGACCTTCTTCTTCTTGCCCTTGGCCATGACGTTGAGACTAGTACCGTGCTGTGCATCCACACATCCGGGGGGTCCCTGCACGAGGGGCTGAGAGGGCGCTGCCTAGCGCCGACCCGACGAACCTGATCTGGGTCATGCCAGCGAAGGGAGATCACGATGGACACGCGCACGCGTTCCGCTTTCGATAGCACCGCCGTCTGCCGCACGCAGATGCACCTCGCCCGCCGCGGCGAGGTCTCCCCCGAGATGCGACGCGTCGCCGCGCGCGAGCATCTCGACCCGACGCTCGTCCGCGACGAGGTCGCGCGCGGGCGGATGATCATCCCGGCGAACGTCCACCATGCGGCGCTCGACCCGATGGCGATCGGCCTGAGGGCACGGGTGAAGATCAACGCGAACATCGGCAACTCGCCGACGACGTCGTCGCTGGACGAGGAGGTCGACAAGCTGCGCCTCGCCGAGCACTGGGGAGCGGACACGGTCATGGACCTCTCGACGGGTAAGCGCATCGTCGAGACGCGGGCGGCGATCCTGACCGCTTCGACCGTGCCTGTCGGGACCGTCCCGATCTACGAGGCGATGGACGGCATCACGCACGCGGAGGACCTGACGATCGAGCGGCTGCTGAAGGTCGTCGCCGCGCAGGCGCGCCAGGGCGTGGACTACATGACGATCCACGCCGGGCTGCGGCTCGAGCACCTGCCGCTCTGCCGGCACCGCGTCACCGGGATCGTCTCCCGCGGGGGCGGGCTGCTCGCGCGCTGGATGGTGCACCACAAGCGCGAGAACCCGCTGTTCGAGGCGTTCGACGACATCCTCGCGATCTGCCGCGAGCACGACGTCTCGCTGTCGCTCGGCGACGGGATGCGGCCCGGCTGCATCGCCGACGCCTCCGACGCCGCGCAGTTCGCCGAGCTCGACACGCTCGGCGAGCTCACGCTGCGTGCCTGGGAGCGCGACGTGCAGGTCATGGTCGAGGGTCCGGGCCACGTCCCGCTGGACCAGCTCGAGTCCAACGTCCGTCGCCAGCAGGAGGTCTGCCACGAGGCGCCGTTCTACACGCTCGGCCCGCTCGTGACGGACATCGCGCCGGGCTATGACCACATCACGTCGGCGATCGGCGCGGCGATCGTCGGCTGGCACGGCACGTCAATGCTCTGCTATGTCACGCCGAAAGAGCACCTCGGGCTGCCCGACGCCGACGACGTCAAGCAGGGCCTGATCGCCTACCGGATCGCGGCGCACGCGGCCGACCTCGCGCGCGGCGACAAGCGCGCCGCGGCGTGGGACCGCAAGCTGTCGCAGGCGCGCTTCGCGTTTGACTGGCGCGAGCAGTTCGCACTGTCGCTGGACCCCGAGACCGCGCAGGCGATGCACGACGAGACGCTCGGCGACGACTACTTCAAGTCGGCGGAGTTCTGCTCGATGTGCGGGCCGAAGTTCTGCCCGATGCACAACTTCAAGGACATCGACTGGGACGAGATCGGCGCGGTGGTCGCGGCGCGCCGCGCGCAGCGGGCCGCCGCGTAGGCGTCCGCGCATGGTCGCGACACCTCGGGGTAGGCCATCTGGCGTGCCGGTCCGCACACTCGCCCTCGCCGCGCTCGTGTGCGCGACCGCCGCGCTCGCGCTGGGCTGTGGGTCGTCGAAGCCGTCGGCCAAGTCGACGCTTGAGACCTTCGCGGCGGCGTGGTCGAAGGGCGACGACGCCGCCGCGGCCGCCGTCGCCCGACCCACCGCGGCCGCGCTGCGCGATCTGCGCGCCAACCGCGCCGGCCTCGACGGCGCGTCGGCGAACGTTCGCGTCGTCGGGGTCCAGCAGCACGGCACGACCGCCAGCGGCACGCTCGAGGTCGCGTGGACGGTCCCGAAGATCGGACGGCTCGTGAGCCGGACGTCCGCGAACCTGCGGCTCGTCTCCGGTCATTGGCAGGTCGTCTGGCGCCCGAGCGTCATCGACGCCGCGCTGACGACCGGCACGCGGCGGCTGGGAACCGTCGCCGAGCTCCCGCGCCGTGGCGACGTGCTCGACCGCGACGGCCGCCCGCTCGTCACCGACCGTGCGCTCGTGCGCATCGGCCTGCAACGCGAGCAGGTCTCAGGGCTCGCCGCCACTGCGAACGCCGCGGCGAAGGCGCTCGGACTGGACGCGGCGGCCGTGCTGGCGATGCTGCGCGGTGCCGGGAGCAAGCAGTTCGTCGACCTGCTCGACGTCCGCCCGGCGCAGGCGGCCCGCTACACGGCGCGGCTCGCCGGGATCGCCGGCGCGGCCAGCGTCGATGGCCGGGCGCAGCTCGCGCCGACGCGCGGCTTCGCGCGAGCGTTCCTCGGGACCGTCGGTCCGGCGACCGCCGAGCAGGTTTCGAAGCTGGGCTCGACGGTGACGGCGGCGTCCGTGGTCGGCCAGTCCGGCCTGGAGGCCCGTGACCAGAAGCGGCTGGGCGGCGCGCCGACGCGGCGGATCGTCGTGCGGGATGACGGCGAGCCGATCCGGACGCTGCGGCAGGTCACCGGCCGCAGCGGGCAGGACGTCGAGACGACGCTCGACCGCGACGTCCAGGCCGCAGCCGAACGGGCGCTCGGCAGCTCCACCGCGCCCCGTGCGCTCGTCGCGATCCAGCCCTCGACCGGCGATGTGCTCGCCGTTGCCGACCGGCCCGTGGACGGTCTCGATCGCGCGCTCACGGGCCAGTACCCACCCGGCTCGACGTTCAAGGTCGTCACGACGGACGCGCTGCTCGCGGCCGACTTCGATGCCGGGTCGAGCGTCGCCTGCCCGGCGACGCTCGTCGTCGACGGCAAGACGTTCAAGAACTTCGAGGGCGAGGCGAGCGGGGCGACCTCGTTCGCCCGCGACTTCGCGCAGTCGTGCAACACGGCCTTCGTCTCGCTGGCGCCGCGACTGCCCGCCGACGCGCTGCCGAAGGCAGCGCTCGCGTTCGGCCTTGGGCGCTCGTTCACGACGTCGGCGCCCGTCGCGCGTACGCGCGTGCCCGCCGGACGCACGCAGGTCGAGCGCGCCGCGGCGATGATCGGACAGGAGCGGATCCTCGCGACGCCGCTCGCGATGGCCGGCGTCGCCGCGACCGTCGCCGACGGGCGCTGGCGCGCGCCGCGCTTCGAGACCGGCGACCCCCACAGCGCCGGCGAGCCGCTGCCGGCCGCGCGGCTCAAGACGCTGCGCACGCTCATGCGCGGCGTCGTCACGTCCGGTACCGGCACGGCCCTCGCGTCGCTGCCCGGCGAGCCGATCGGCAAGAGCGGCACGGCGGAGTTCGGCGGCGGCGACCCGCCGGCGACGCACGCCTGGTTCATCGCCGCGCGCGGCGACCTCGCCGTCGCCGTGCTCGTCGAGCGCGGCCGCTCGGGCGCCGAGGTCGCGGCGCCGATCGCCGCGCGCTTCCTCGCGGCGGCACCCGGCTGAGCGGCCCGCGGGCCGTTGCGCGCAGCGGCGCCGCGAGGTCGAAGGTGCCGGCCGCGCGCTCAGGCGCGGGCGTGCGCGGCTGCTACGTGGGCTCGTCGTCGCGCGCCGGGACGAGATCGACCCGCCCGCGGGCCGTGTCGACGCGCTCGACCTGCACCCGCAGCGGGTCGCCGAGGCGCAGCGTCTCCCCCGTGCGCTCGCCGCGCAGGATCGTGCCCTCCTCGTTGAGCTCCCACCAGTCGCCATGCAGCCGGCGCAGCGGCAGCATGCCCTCGTGGCCACCGGCGAAGCGCACGAACGCGCCCGCGCCGATCAGGCCCGTGACCTCGCCGTCGAAGCGCTGCGACCAGCCGCCCTCGAAGAGCTCGCGCTCGAGCAGAAACGCGCGCGCGACGCGGTCGGCGAGGCGCTCGATCTGCATCGCGTCACGCTCGCGCGCCGACGACCACGTGCCCGCCTCCTCCATGTCCGATCCGCGCGGCGACTCCTCCCCACCGCCGACCGCGCTCAGCAGCGCACGGTGGCAGACGAGGTCCGGGTAGCGGCGGATCGGCGACGTGAAATGGCAGTAGTGGGTGAGCCCGAGCCCCGCGTGACCGAGGTTCTTCGGACCGTAGCTGGCCTGCTTGAGCGAGCGCAGGATCAGGAACGTCAGCGCGTCGCGACCGCGGCCGGTGCGCTGCACGTGCTGGCCGACGAGGCGCGAGCAGGCGGCCACGACCTCGGCGGCCTCCGGCGGCGTCATGTGCTCGTGGACCGGCGGCGTCGCCACGTCCAGCGACGCGAGCTGCGCGACGAGCCGCAGCGCGCTCTCGCCCTCGGGCTGCTCGTGGACGCGATACAGCGCCGGCACCCCGCGGTCCGACAGCATCCGAGCGACCTGCTCGTTGGCCGCGATCATGAGGTGTTCGACGAGCCGGTGCGACTCGGTCTGCTCGCTCGGCCGCGCCTGCGCCACGTGCCCGCCGGCGTCGAACGCGAACTCGGGCTCGCTCGTCTCGAGCTCGAGCGCGGCCCGCTCGAGGCGGCGCTCATGCAGCGCCGCGGACACCGCGCGCGCGGCGGCGAGCGGGATCGCCCACGGCTGCGCCGCCTCCTCCGTGCCCGCGAAGATGCGATCGACGCGCTCGTAGTCCAGGCGCTCGTCGGAGCGGATCGTCGAGCGGTAGAACGCCGTGCGCAACACCTGCGGGCCGTCGAACTCGAGCTCGACCGTGACCGCCGCGCGCTCGGCGCCGGGCACGAGCGAGCAGGCGTCGTTGGAGAGCGCCTCCGGCAGCATCGGCTCGACGCGGCCCGGAACGTAGACGCTCGTCCCCCGCCGGGCGGCCTCGCGGTCGACGAGCGAGCCGGGCCTCACGAACGCGCTCACGTCGGCGATGTGCACCCAGATCCGCGTCGCGCCGCCGACGATCGCCTCGGCGGAGATCGCGTCGTCGAAGTCGCGCGCGGTGACCGGGTCGATCGTGAACGTCGTCAGCGCCGTGAGGTCGCGGCGGGCGATCGCCGGGTCCGGCCCCTCGTCGCGCGCCTGCTTCGCCGCGCGCTCGACGGCGGGGTCGAAGCGCCGCTTCAGGCCGCGGTCGAGCATGAGCGCCTCGAGCACGTCGCCTGCGACGTCCGGGAACCCGAGCCGGCGCACGATCTTCGCGTGCCCGCCGCCGCGCGACGCCGGGCGCACGAGCACGAGCTCGCCGACCTTCGCCTTCGCGTCGCGCTCGACGATCATCCGACCACCGGGGCCGAAGAACGGCTCGGCGGTGAGAAAGCGCGCGCGCTTGTCGAGCACGGCGACGATCCCCTCGCCGCCACCGACGGCGGCGCGCGCCGGCGAGGTCGGCGCGCGACCGGGTGCCCCGCCGCGGGCCGCCCCGCGAGCAGGCCGCGCCCCGGTGGCGTCCTTCGCCGCCGAGCCCGGCCCCGCCCCGCGCCCCGACCTCGTCTTCGACTCCGAGCCGGGCTGCGCCTTGCGAGCGGCGCTCGGGCGCGGCATCGCGCGTCCCTTGCCCGCGCCCTTCTTGCCGGCGCCCTTCTTACCGCCTGGGCGCTTGCTCACAGCTTGCGCGCGAGCACGGCGAGGGCGCGCTGCAGCGCCTCGTCACGCGTCGGCGTCTTCGGGTTGTCGCGTACGACGACGTCGGGCTTGATGCCGCTGCCCTGCTTGACGCCCGGCCCGCCGAGGTTGCGCCCGCTCGGCAGGAAGTACTGGCCCACGGTGATGTCGAGCGCGCCGCCGTTGCCGAGCTCGTTGATCTCCTGGAAGACGCCCTTGCCGAACGTC
>DASXCR010000263.1:0-19438 GCA_036491075.1 Solirubrobacteraceae bacterium | reverse complement strand
GAGCGTCGTCATGTCGAGGCCGAGATGCGCCGTGTGAGCGGTCCCCTGCACAGCGAGAGCAGCCCGCTCCGGCGTGCTCCCGAGCCCGCGCTCGCGCCGCGTCGCGGCCAGCACTCGGACGCCCACCCGCGTCACGACGCCGAGCATCCGATCGAGCCGCGGCGGCCCCGCGTGAAGGGCAGCGGCGCGCCGGGCCGCGCCACGATCGAGCTGCGCGGTCGCACCGTTCCCGCCCCGGCCGTCCCGCGTGTGGTCGATCCGGAGCGCCGCCGCCCGCCACGCCGCCCGATCGAGCGCGTCGGCGCACGTCCCGATCGCGTCGCGATGTGGGCGCTGCTCATGGGCCTGATCCTGATCCTCGTGGCGATCGGCACGGCCGACGCCCCCGCGGTCATCTCGCTCACGCCGTTGTGATCCTTCGCGCGGTCGGGCGCTCCCGCGGCCGACCCAGCCTCGAACGCCACGCCCCGCGATCCGCCCCTGCTGACCGATCGCCTCGTCCCGCGCCCGCGCAAATTCGCTCGCGCCGCTGATCGCGGCCTCGGCGCTGCGCGGGGCGCGACAACGCGCTCCGCGCCGATTCCGCCGCCCGAACCACCCCCGCGAGTGGCTGCGCGCCAGGCCGGATACAACCCTCGCGGCCGGGGAAGCCTTTGCAAATCCGTCACGTCCTGATGAGCCACGCGTTAGGCGCGGCGCGTAGAAGTCATCAGGCGCCCTTGTAATGGGCCCGGGCAGGGGCTTACACTTACCTCAAGTAAGGAACGAACCCCGAGTAGAGCAGCCGGCACGGACGCCGATCCCCATCTCATCCCCAGAAGGCCACCCATGAAGACACCGATGAGCAGATTCCAGATCCACGACGACCTGACGGCTCCCGAGGGCTCGGTCCCCGTGCTGCGTGGAGCCCTCGCAACCGGCGGCCAGCTGCCGAACTTCCTGGGTGCCCTGGCCGGATCGCCCGCGGCGCTGCGCGGCTACGCGCGCTTTCGCTCCGAGCTGCGCCGCGGCGCCCTCGATGTGGCGACGCTCGAGCGCATCTCGCTGGCGATCGCCGAGCACCACGGATCGCGACCGGGCGTCGCGATGCACAACCGCACCGCCCGCCAAGCCGGCGTGCCGCTCGACGAGATCGCGGCCGCGCGCAAGTTCAACTCCGGCGACGAGAAGCAGGTCGCGCTGCTGCGCTACCTGAAGGCCGTCGTCGAGAACCCGGGCGCGCCGCCGATGCATTTGCACGAGGAGGCACGCGAGGCCGGCTGGTCGGACGAGCAGATCCTCGAGGCGATCGCGTACGTCGCGCTCGAGCGCTTCACGGCGATGGTGAACGTCGCGGGCGACGTCCCCGTCGACGGATCCGTCGAAGACACCCGGACGCTGCGCGCCGCGTAGCGCCGCATGCGGGCTGCCGAGGACGGCCGGCAGCCGTCGGCCGCGCACGGTCGCGGGCCGGCGTCGCTCGGTGACGGGGGCACTGCGAGGAACGGACACCCGCCCTGCTGTCCGCTGTACCACGAGGCCGTGGAGCTGATCGGGCGCCGCTGGACGGGCGCGATCGTCAGCGTGCTGATCCATCGCACCACGCTGCGCTTCGGCGAGATCGCGGATTCCGTGCCCGAGCTGTCGGACCGCCTGCTCTCCGAGCGTATGAAGGAGCTCGAGTCGCGCGGCGTCGTCATCCGCACCGTGCACCAGGGGCGCCCGGTGCGCGTGGAGTACGAGCTCACCGAGATGGGGCGCGAGCTCGCCCCGGCCGTCTACGAGCTCGAGCGCTGGGCGCGGCGCTGGCTCGCCGAGCGCTGACCGCTGACCGCTGACCCACCGATCGCGACAACCGCGGCGTACGGCCCGCGGCGTCACGCTGCGCGCCCGCCCGGTCGCACGAGTCCTCAGAGCGAAAGCCCCGCCGACCTGGGCGTCAACGATCGCTGCAATAGGCTCCCGCGCATGTCCGCCGACCGCCCCCAAACCCCCGATGACGTCAAGGCCATCGTCGCCGAACGCGATATCCGCTTCATCCGGCTGTGGTTCACCGACATCCTCGGTCAGCTGAAGTCGTTCTCGATCAATCGCAGCGAGCTCGACGCCGCGTTCGCGGACGGCATGGGCTTCGACGGTTCGTCGATCACGGGCTTCAACGCGATCGAGGAGTCCGACATGATCGCGATGCCCGACGCCTCGACGTTCGCGGTCCTGCCCTGGCGTCCCGAGGAGCAGGGGGTCGCGCGCCTGTTCTGCGACGTCCTGACACCCGAGCGCACGCCGTACGAGGGCGATCCGCGACACGTGCTGCGCCGGGCCCTGAAGCGCGCCGAGCGGATGGGCTTCGACACGTTCAACGTCGGCCCCGAGCTCGAGTACTTCCTCTTCCGCGACTCCAACAGCCCTCCGCAGGTGCTCGACAACGGCGGCTACTTCGACCTCACGACGCTCGACGCCGGCTCCGACGTGCGCCGCGAGACGGTGCTCGCGCTCGAGCAGCTCGGCATCCACGTCGAGTACACCCACCACGAGGTCGGTCCAAGCCAGCACGAGATCGACATGCGCTACGCCGACGCGATGAAGATGGCCGACGACTGCATGACGTACCGCATCACGGTCAAGGAATACGCGATGAAGTACGGCTGGCACGCGACGTTCATGCCCAAACCGCTGTTCGGCGAGAACGGCTCGGGCATGCATACGCACATGAGCCTCTTCAAGGACGCAAGCAACGCGTTCTTCGACGAGAACGACCCGTACTTCCTGTCGGACGTCGGCAAGGCGTTCATCGCCGGTCAGCTCAAGCACGCGCGCGAGCTGTCGTCGATCTTCGCCCAGTGGGTGAACTCCTACAAGCGCCTCGTGCCCGGATTCGAGGCGCCCGTCTACGTCGCATGGAGCCGGCGCAACCGCTCGGCGCTCGTGCGCGTGCCGCTCTATCACCCCGGCAAGGAGAAGGCGACGCGGATGGAGCTGCGTTGCCCGGATCCCGCATGCAACCCGTACCTGACGTTCGCGGCGCTTCTGCAGGCCGGCCTCGAAGGCATCGAGAAGGGCTACGAGCTGCCCGAGCCGATGGAGAAGAACCTCTATCACCTGTCGCCCGACGACCGCCGCCGCCTGGGCATCGAGCAGCTGCCCGAGACGCTCGGCGAGGCGATCGAACTGACGGCCGAGTCAGAGCTCGTGCTGCGCACGCTCGGCGAGCACATGTTCAACCGCTACGTGGAGATCAAGCGCCGCGAGTGGGAGGACTACCGCGTGCAGGTCTCGCAGTGGGAGCTCGATCGCTACCTGCCGGTCCTCTGAGCGTTGTCTGACCCCGAAGGTGCTCGTCATCGAGGCCGAGGGACCGACGTGAGCACCTTCGCCATCGGCGGCGACCTCGAGGTGCACCGCCTCGGCTTCGGCGCGATGCGCATCACCGGCGAGGGCATCTGGGGCCCGCCGCGCGACCACGATGCGGCGATAGCGGTTCTGCGGCGCGCCGTCGAGCTCGGCGTGGATCTCATCGACACGGCCGACAGCTATGGCCCATCCGTCTCCGAGCAGCTGATCGCGGAGGCGCTGCATCCCTATCCCGACGGTCTCGTCATCGCGACGAAGGGCGGGCTCGAGCGCATGGGGCCCGGGCAGTGGCCGCGCAACGGGCGGCCCGAGCATCTGAAGGCGGCCTGCGAGGGATCGTTGCGGCGCCTGAAGGTGGATCGCATCGACCTCTACCAACTCCACGCGCCTGACGAGGACGTCCCGTACGCGGAGTCCGTCGGTGCCCTGAAGGAGCTGCAGGACGAGGGCAAGATCAGGCACGTCGGCGTTTCGAACGTCTCCGTCGAGCAGCTCGCACAGGCGCGATCCATCGTCGACGTCGTGACCGTCCAGAATCGCTACAACCTCATCGACCGCGACGCCGATGGCGTCCTGGAGGTCTGCGACCGCCAGCGGATCGGATTCATTCCGTGGTTTCCGCTCCAAGCCGGCAGACTCTCGGAGCCCGGTGGCGTCGTCGACGGCGTTGCCGAGCGCCACGGCGCGACGACGGGCCAGGTCGCGCTCGCGTGGCTCTTGCAGCGCTCGCCGGTCGTGCTGCCGATCCCGGGCACCGGGTCGGTCGAGCATCTCGAGGAGAACGTTGCCGCTGCCCAGCTGCGCCTCGCCGACTCGGCCGTGGCCGAACTCGACTACGCGGCGGGCTGACTCTGCTGGTGCTAGTCGCCGGACCGGGCGAGCTTCGACGGCCACCACACCTTCGGGCCGAGGTCGAGCACGAGCGCGGGCACGAGGATCGAGCGCACGATGAACGTGTCCAGGAGGACGCCGAACGCGACGACGAAGCCGATCTCGGTGAGGAACACGAGCGGCAGCACGCCGAGCGCGGAGAACGTCCCCGCGAGCACGATGCCCGCCGACGTGATGACGCCGCCGGTGACGGCGAGCCCGCGGCGCATGCCCGCCTCGGTGCCATGCGCGCGCGTCTCCTCGCGCACGCGTGCCATGAGGAAGATGTTGTAGTCGATCCCCAACGCGACGAGGAACACGAACGCGAACAGCGGCAGCGACGGGTCCGAGCCCGGGAAGCCGAACACGACGTCGAAGACGACCGCGCCGACGCCGAGCGACGCCGCGAACGACAGGATCACCGTCCCGATCAGCAGCAGCGGGGCGACGACCGCGCGCAGCAGCACCATCAGGATGAGGAACACGACGAGCAGCGCGATCGGGACGATGAGCTTCGTGTCGCGCGCCGCGGCGGTGCGCAGGTCGGCCTCGACAGCGGTGGCGCCGCCCACGAGCGTCTGCGGCCCGCCGGCGCGCTTCGCCGCCGCCCGCAGCTTCGGCACGAGCGCATAGGCCTGCGTCGAGAACGGGTCGTCTGACAGCACCGCCTTCAGCAGGATCGTGTCCGACGTCGCCCCAGGATGGTCGCGAGACTCCGGCGCGACCGACACGACGCCCGGCACCGCCGCGACCGCGCTGCGGACCGCGGCGACCTTCAGCAGGTCGCGCACGACGATGTCCGTCGGGGCGTTCGCCCCGCTCGGAAACGACGCGCTCAGGAGCTTCTGACCCTGGACGGACTCGACCGTGCCGCGAAACGAGTTGCCCTGCGTGAGCCCGTCGTCGAGGTCCACCAGCCCGACCGCGAGCACGAGCAGCGCCACGACGACGCCGACCCAGATCTTGCGCGGGCGCCGGGCGATGGCGTCGCCGAGCCGGCTCCAGGGCCCGGTGGTCTCGCTCGCCGTCGCCGGGTCCAGGCGCGGGATGAACGGGAAGAAGATCCAGCGCCCGCAGATCACGAGCAGCGCCGGCAGCAGCGTGAGCATGGCCAGCATCGCGATCGCGATCCCGAGCGCCGCGATCGGCCCGAGGCCGGACGTCCCGTTGACCTTCGCGAGCATCAGGCACAGCAGCGCCGCGATCACCGTGAGCCCGGAGGCGAAGATCGCGGGGCCGGCGCTGCGCAGCGCGCGCGTCATCGCCTCGTGGCGATCGGCGTGGCGGCGCAGCTCCTCGCGGTAGCGGGCGACGAGCAGCAACGCGTAGTCGGTCCCCGCGCCCAGCACGAGGATCGACAGGATCGACGACGACTGCCCGTTGACGGTCACCCCGGCCGTGGTCAGCTCGTAGCCGATGCCGCGCGTCGCGAGCTCCGCGAAGCCGACCGAGACGATCGGCACGAGCCAGAAGATCGGGCTGCGGTAGATGAGGATCAGCAGCACGAGCACGAGCACGAACGCCGCCAGCACGAGGGTCCCGTTGATGCCCTGAAAGACCTCGATCGCGTCCGCCGAGAAGCCGGCGCCACCGGTCACCTTGGCCTCGAGGCCGTGGCCGTGGTTGGCCAGGCGCCTGCGGACGAGCTTCACCGGATCGGCGATCGTGTCGCTCTGGCCGTCGCTCTTGATCTGCGCGACGACGAGCGCGGCATCGCCCTTGCTCGAGAAGACCGGCCTGCCGAACGGCGACGTCGCGCGGATGTGCCGGCGGTTGAACACCGCGCGGTCGCGCGCGATCGTCGCGCGGTCGGCGCCCGTGAGCCCGCCGTCGCGGTGATAGACGATGACGAGCGGGGCGAGCTCCCCGCCCTCGATGCGCTTCGTGACCGCGAGCGCCTTCGTCGACTCGGCGTCGCCCGGCAGGAACGACGTCGACTCGTTGCGCTCGGCATCGGAGAACTTGCTCGGGAGCTTCGCCGCGACGGTGCCCGCGGCGATCAGCAGCCAGACCAGGGCGATGACCCACTTGGTGCGGCGGCCGGCGACGAAGGTGAACAGCGAGCTCATCCGCGCCGGGTTCTAGCCGATCAGGTGGACGCCACGAGCAGCGCGGACAGCTCCTCGGGCTCGCTCACGGGCCGCAGGCAGCTGAAGTGCTCGCACACGTAGGCGGCCGGGCGACCGTCGATCGCCGTGCGTCCCTCGAGCAGCGCGATCCCGTGCGCGTCGGTTCCGTCGCCGCCCGCGAGCACGACGTTCGGGCGAAACGCCGCGCGCACCGCGCGCGCCAGCGCACGCGTGTCCTCGCCCACGAGCGCGACCTCCTGAACCGCGGCGAGGTGGAAGTCCAGCGCTTGCAGCAGGTGGCCGAAGCCCTGCGGGTGCCGGCGCGCGATCTGGCCGGTGAGTCGCAGCACCGCGATCGCGTGCTCCTCGTAGCGCGCCTCACCCGTCAGCGCGGCGAGCCGCAGCAGTCCGAGGGCCGCGCTCGACGAGCCGGAGGGGATCGGGTTGTCGTCGAGGTCCTTGCGCCGCGCGACGAGCCGCTCGTGATCGCTGGAGGTCTGAAAGAAGCCGCCGCGGTCGGGGTCGGCGAAGCGCGCGATCATCGTCTCGGCGGTCGCGCGCGCGGCATGAAACCAGCGCGGCTCGAACGTCGCCTCGGACAGCGTGAGCAGCGCCTCGAGCAGGAACGCGTGGTCCTCGAGATAGGCGTTGAGCTTCGCCTCGCCGGCGTTGTAGGTGCGCAGCAGGCGGCCGTCGCCGTCGCGCATCGTGTCGAGCACGAACGCGGCGCCGCGGCGCGCCGCGTCGAGGTAGTCCTCGCGTTCGAGCACGGCGCCCGCCTCGGCGAGCGCGCCGATCATGAGGGCGTTCCAGGCGCACAGGCGCTTGTCGTCGAGGCCCGGGCGCACGCGCGTGGCGCGCGCCGCGAGCAGCCGCGCACGGATGCGCAGGCGGACGTCGTCGGCCGGCTCCGCGCCGCGCGACTCGAGGATGTTCAGGCCCTCGAAGTTGCCCTCGTCGCTCGATCCGAACCAGCGTACGGCGACGTCGAAGTCCTCGCCGAGGACGCTCCGAAGCTCGTCCATCGACCAGACGTAGAACTTCCCCTCGACGCCCTCGGAGTCCGCGTCGAGCGCGGAGTGAAAGCCGCCTTCCGGACCCGTCATCTCGCGCAGCACCCAGTCGAGCGTCTCCTCGGCCGTGCGGCGCAGCATCGCGTCGCCGCTGACCTGCCAGCCGTGCAGGTATGCGCGCGCGAGCAGCGCGTTGTCGTAGAGCATCTTCTCGAAGTGCGGCACGGTCCAGCTCGCGTCGACGGAGTAGCGCGCGAAGCCGCCGCCGATCTGGTCGTTGATGCCGCCGGCGGCCATGCAGCGCAGCGACTGCAGCGCCATCGCGGGCTCTCCGCGGCGCAGGAGGAACTCGATCGCCGAGGCCGCGGGGAACTTCGGCGCGCGACCCCAGCCGCCGTCGATCGCATCGAACCCCGCGCGCAGCTGCGCGACGGCTTCGTCGAGCGCCTCGACGCCGGGCGGTCGCTCGGATGCCTTCAGCACCGACGCACCGCTCAGCCGGGCGATCATCGCCTCGCTCTGGGCGAGGATGTCGTCGCGCTGGGTCTCCCACGCCTTCGACACGGCATCGAGCACGGCCGGCCAGCTCGGCATCCCGTGGCGCGGCTGCGGCGGGAAGTACGTGCCGGCGTAGAACGGCACCTGGTCGGGCGTGAGGAAGACGTTCAGCGGCCAGCCGCCGTGGCCGGTCATCGCCTGCACGGCCTCCATGTAGATCGCGTCGACGTCGGGGCGCTCCTCGCGGTCGACCTTCACGCAGACGAACCTCGCGTTCATCAGCGCTGCGATCTCGTGGTCCTCGAAGCACTCACGCTCCATGACGTGGCACCAGTGGCAGGCCGAGTAGCCGATCGAGACGAGCAGCGGCCGGTCGAGCTCCTTCGCCAGCGACAGCGCGGTCTCGCCCCACGCCATCCAGTCGACGGGGTTGTCGCGGTGCTGGCGCAGGTACGGCGAGGTCTCGCGTGCGAGGGCGTTGGACATCCCTCGACGCTACCCGTCAGCCGATGTCGTGCACCCCGAAGCGGCTCAGCAGCCGCGTGAGCCCTCGGTTCGAGGCCCCTGTGGCGTCGACGGCCGCCGCACGCGAGACCAGGCTGACCCGGTGACCGCCGAGGACGCCGGTGATCGTCTTGCTCGTGATCGTCAGCGAGCCGTGCGCGGCCTTGGCGCCGCGGATGCGCAGCGCCCCGGTGCCGGTGCCGTCGACGCGCTCGCTGCCCGAGACCTGCACCCCGGGCACGTACGTCACGTCGATGAGCGTCAGCCGCCCGCCGTGGACGGTCGCGCGCCCGCCGCGCAGCCCGCCGGTCCGTGTGGGGACGCTCCCCGCCTCGAGCGCGTCCCCGATGATCTGGCGGCGGATGTCGGTGGCGGTCGCGAGTGCCGCCGAGATCGTGAGGCCGACCTTGCCGGCCGGCCCCGTGGGCTTCAGCTGCGTGAGGCGCGTCGGCGCGACCGGGGTGGGGGAGAACGGGTTCTGCCCGCCGGCGGCGCACGGCGCGACCGCCTGCGCCGCGAAGAACTGGCCGACCGCGCGCTCTGCGCACTGGTCGGAGGACAGGTCGCTGGCGAGCGCCGAGTGACCGGTGAACGGGATCGCGACCATCTGCGCGTCGGGGATCAGCGACTTGACCTGTGCGGCGTCCGCGAGCGGCGTGCGGATGTCGGCCGCGCCGTCGATGACGAGCGTGGGGACGTCGGGCTCAGGACCCGTCGCCACCGGGGTCGACGCCATCGGCCAGCCCACGCACAGCTCGATGATCTGGTTCGTCAGCGCCGTCGCGATGTCGAACGGGCTGAACGGCGCTCCGGGCAGCATGTGAGCGAAGGCGTTGACCTGCTGCGAGCGGGCGGCCGACCCGGCGGCGCGATTCCAGGGGAAGTCGCCCTCCTCGCAGAGGGTCGCGGCGAACACCGCGTCGTCGAAGTCGGCCTCGCCCGCGCCGGACTGGCGGCTGAGGTTGATGATCCCCGCCGACCGCGCGGCGAGCCGGATCAGCGGGGCCGAGTCGCCACGGCGCGCGGACGTCAGCGCGCCCGGCAGCTCGGCACGCAGCGTCGGGTTCTCGTCGCCGGTGAGCATGATGCCGAAGAGGTCGCCGCGATCGATCGTCACGCGCTCGTGCACGCCGCTCGCGCTCGTCAGCAGGCCGCGCAGCGGCTTGCGCGCGAGGCTGCGCACGCGGTTTGCGAGGTCGCGGGTCGGGTCGGTGGAGATCCCGGCGCACGCCGTGCCGGCGCAGAGGTCGCCCAGCACGCGGGCCATCGCGGCGAAGGTCGAGCGCTGCAGCGGGTCCGGGCCGGAGGGCAGCACGACGGAGTCCAGCACGAGCGCCTCGACGTGGCTGGGATAGCGCGCGGCGTACTCGAGCGCGACCTTCGTCCCGTAGGAGACGCCGAACAGGACGAGCTTGTCGTAGCCGCCCGCGACGCGCAGCGCCTCGATGTCGTCGACGCTCGTCGAGGTCGTGTACTGGCCGCGGCGCGTGCCGAGATCGCGGGCGCAGCGCCTGCCGGCCTGCGTGAGCGTGCCCGTGAGCGAGCAGCGCAGCGCCCCCGAGCTGCCGGTGCCGCGCTGGTCGAAGACGAGCAGGTCGCGCGTGGCGAGCGCCGGCGCCATCAGCTGCTCGATGTCCGAGGCGAGCGGCAGCGCGGCCTGGCCCGGTCCGCCGGCGAGGCCGACGAGCGCCGTCGGCGTCGGGCTCGCCGCGGCGAGCCTGCGCACGGCGGACAGCCGCACCGTGCCGGGGACCGCGCCCGTGCGGTCCAGCGGCACGTCGAGCGTGCCGCACTGCAGCGGCGCGGCCTGCGCGCAGGGGGCGAAGGCGATGGCCGCTCCGGCGGGCGGGGCGGCGGCCGCGAGCGCGAGGCCTGTGGCAACCAGCACGGCCAGCGTTGCCGGGAGGCGCATCGATCTCACCGTAGCAGCGCGCTACGGTGCCGAGGTCAAGCAACCCGTGCGAGGAGTCAAGCGACCGTGTCCCAACATCGCGAGCCCGTGACCGCCATCGGCGCTCCGGCAGCGCTAGGTCCCTACAGTCACGCCGTGATCGCCGCCGGGCTGCTCTTCTGCTCGGGCCAGGTCCCGCTGGACCCGGACTCCGGCGAGCTCGTCGGAGCGACGCCCGCCGAGCAGGCGACCCAGTGCCTGAAGAACCTGAGCGCGGTCTGCGCGGCGGCCGGCGCATCCCTGTCGGACGCGGTGCGGATGACCGTCTACCTCACGGACATGGGCGCCTTCGCGGACGTCAACGAGGTCTACGGAACGTTCTTCGAGGTCGACCCGCCGGCGCGCGTGGCGATCGGCGTCGCGGCCCTGCCGAAGGGGGCGCGGGTCGAGATCGACGCGATCGTCGCGCTGCCGGGGGCCGCTGCCTGAGCGCCCGACGCGCCCAAGCGCCTCGGCCGGTGCGCCTCCTCGATGGTCGCGGTGCGCTCGGGGCCGCCGCGACCCCGGAAGGCTGACCCCGATCAGGCGCCGGCGTCGCCGCGCAGCAGCGCCCGGCGCACCTTGCCACTGGCGGTCTTCGGGAGGTCGGCGGCGAACTCGACGATGCGCGGGTACTTGTACGGCGCGGTCTGCTCCTTGACGTGGTCCTGGAGCGCCCGCGCGAGCGCGTCCGAGGGTGCGAAGCCGTCACGCAGGATGACGACCGCGCGCACGACGCAGCCGCGCTCGTCGTCGGGCGCCGCGACGACGGCCGCCTCGGCCACCGCCGCGTGCGCGACGAGTGCCGACTCGACCTCGAACGGCCCGATCCGGTAGCCGGCGGAGATGATCACGTCGTCGGTGCGGCCCTCGAAGAAGAGATAGCCGTCCTCGTCGCGGGTGACGCGGTCGCCGGTGCGCCACGGCCCGCTCGGCGCCGCCGACCCCTCGTAGCGCAGGAAGAACGTCGGCACGGTCGCAGGATCGGCGACGAGCTCGCCTTCGTCGATCGACAGGCCGACTCCCGGCAGCGCGCGACCCATCGATCCCGGCCGCACCGCCTCGCCGGGCGCCATGCCCGTCAGCTGGCCGGTCTCCGTCTGGCCGTAGCCGTCGCGGATCTGCAGGCCGGTCGCCTGCTCCCACGCGCGCAGCACCTCGGGGTTCAGCGCCTCGCCGGCGGCGACGAGCCCGCGCAGCGCAGGCGCCGGTCGCAGCGTCGCGCGCTTGGCGATCACGCGGTACTCGGTGGGGGCCATGCAGAGCACGTTCACGCCTTCGCGCTCGAGCACGTCGAGCCGCTCGAACGGGTCGAAGCGGGCGTCGTGCAGCAGCGCCGCCGCACCCCGGATCCACGGCGCGACGAAGACGTTGCGCGCCGACTTGCTCCAGCCGCTGGCGGCCGTGCACCAGACGAGGTCGCCGGGTCGCGGCGCGAGCCAGTACTCGGCCTGCAGCGCCTGTCCGGCGAGGTAGCGCTGCCCGTGCACGACCGCCTTCGGCTCGCCCGCGGTCCCGCTCGTGAACGTGATCAGGCAGGGATCGAGTGGGGCGAGGTCGGCGGCCGGCGGAGGCTCGCGCTCGGGCCAGTCGACGGCCCCGGGCACGAAGATCGTCGGCCCGTCCCAACCCGCCTCGGCGAGCACGGAGGCGTTGCGTCCCTCGCAGACGACCAGCGCCGGCGGACAGACCGCGAGACGCAGCCGCAGGTCCTTGGCGCGCAACTGCTCGTTGCAGGGCAGCACGACGTAGCCCTGGCGAAAGCACGCGACCATCGCGACGACCCAGTCGGGCTGGTTGCCGACGAGCGTGAGGACCGTGTCGCCGCGCCGCACGCCCCGCTCGTGCAGGTGCGCGGCCAGCGTCCGGGCGGCGCGCGCCAGCTCGCCGAAGCACCACTCCCGCCGCGCCCCGCCGCGCGCCAGCTCGACGAGCGCCAGGCGGTCCGGCGGCGCCGCTTCGACGACGCTCGAGGCGTAGTTGCCCATCGCACCGCGCAGTCTCGCAAACCCGCCACCCACCCAGCGGCCGACGGTAAGCTGCTCGAGACCCATAGAGCCGAGTGATCGAGACCTCGAGAGAGCGTGAGCAGCCATGGCCGTAGCCCCCGCCCCGTACAGCGAGTACACCGACGAGCAGAAGGACATCATCGCGATGGTCCGGCAGTTCGCCGACGAGCAGATCCTGCCCAACGCCGAGCACTTCGATCACGAGGACGAGTTCCCGCAGGACATCGTCGACCAGATGAAGGAGCTCGGGCTGTTCGGGGTCACGATCCCCGAGGAGTACGGCGGGATGGGCCTCGACCTGACGACCTACGTGATGATCGTCGAGGAGCTCTCGCGCGGCTGGATCTCGATCTCCGGGATCGTCAACACGCACTTCATCGGCTCCTACCTGCTGATGAAGTACGGCACGGAGGAGCAGCGCCGCAAGTGGCTGCCGCAGATGGCGACCGGTGAGCTGCGCGCCGCGTTCAGCCTGTCCGAGCCGGAGATGGGCTCCGACGTCCAGGCGCTCAAGGCGACCGCCCGCAAGCGCGACGACGGCTTCTACGAGATCAACGGGCAGAAGATGTGGGTCACGAACGGGCTGCGCTCGGGCCTCGTCTTCGTACTCGTCAAGACCGATCCGGACGCCGACCCGCGCTACAAGGGCATGACCTGCTTCGTCGCCGAGAAGGAACCGGGGGTGTCGCAGAACACCGGTCGGTGGAAGGGCTTCGACGTCCCGCCGCCGCTGAAGAAGATGGGCTACAAGGGCGTCGAGTCGACCGAGCTCGTCTTCGACGGCTACCGCTGCCCGGCCGAGAACATCCTCGGCGGCGAGGAGGCGGGCCTGAACAAGGGCTTCGTGCAGATGATGGACGCACTCGAGGTCGGTCGTGCGAACGTCGCGGCGCGCGGCGTCGGCATCGCGCAGCGCGCGCTCGAGCTCGCGCTGCGCTACTCGCAGGAGCGCAAGGCGTTCGGCAAGCCGATAGCCCAGCACCAGGCGATCCAGTTCAAGCTCGCCGACATGGCGACGCAGATCGAGGCGGCGCGGCTGCTCACGCGCAAGGCCGCGCGGCTGAAGGACGCGGGCGTGAGCTCAGAGCTCGAGGCCGGCATGGCGAAGCTGTTCGCGTCGGAGACCGGCCGCTTCTGCGTCGAGGAGTCCTTCCGCATCCACGGCGGCTACGGCTACTCCAAGGAGTACGAGATCGAGCGCCTGTACCGCGACGCGCCGCTGCTGCTGATCGGCGAGGGCACGTCGGAGATCCAGAAGATGGTCATCGGCCGCAAGCTGCTGCAGCGCAACAGGATCTGACGCGACGCACGGACGAGACGCGCGCCCGAACCACTAGGGTTGGGCGCACGTGGCCGCCGACGACGCCAAGAGCCTGATCGAGACTGCGGTCGAGCGTTTCGTCGACGACGTCCCCGCGCTCGCTCCGCTGAAGCTCGTCTTCGCCGTCGAGCTCAAGGGCCGTGGCGACGTGCAGATGTATCGCGTCGAGCTGAAGGGCAAGGACGAGGAGGTCCAGGTCACCAAGGGCATCGCCGAGGACGCCCGCGTGCGCGTCCAGATGCCCCGCTCCTTCTTCAACGTCATGGCGAAGGAGGCCCACATCGCCGACTGGCGCGAGGCCTTCACCTACGGTCAGGCGAAGGCCAGCGGCGTCCAGGAGATCCTCAAGCTCATCGTGCACGTCGTCGAGAAGCAGGAGGAGCGGCTGCGGCTGCGCCGGGCGCGCAGCTGACGGCTACCGGCGCTGGTAGGGGTCGACGTAGACGTCGTCCATCGACCAGTCGCCGCCGAGCAGCGGCGTGAAGCGGAACTGCACGGGGGTGCCCGCATCCGGGCTGAGCGGCAGCAGGTTCGCGAGGATCGTCATCGGCAGCGTCGGCTGCCAGCTCGAGGACGGCGTGACGACGCCGATCGGCAGGCTGTTGAGGATGCCGAGGTTGTTCTGGAACAGCACCTCGACGCTCATCTGCGAGAGGCCGAGCAGCCCGCCGCCGTTGCGCTTGGCGAAGAAGCGGATCGTCGGGTGTGCGAGGTCGACGCAGACCGCGGGGCTCGTCGCCGAGCCGCCGGCGGGGATCGACAGCGACGACGCGTCGCTCGAGCCGCCGACCGCGTAGGACTCGTTGCCCGCGACGACCTTGGCGCCGCCGTTCAGCGTCCAGCCGGCTGCCCCCGACTCGAAGTTGCCGCCCGCAAGGGGCGCGTATGCGGAGGGGTCCAGCCACTGTGAGAACACCTGCGTGGGCGCAGGACCCGCGTCGCATGACTGCGTTGTGCTAACAAGGAGGCCGGCATCCGCCGATACGGCGGACATGGATAGCGCGGCGAAAGCGATCACGGCCGTCGAGCCGATGCGCAGCTTCATGCGACGAGAGAACAAGTTGGGGTCCTTTCCCGAGTGTGGCGCCCTTGCTGCGATGAGGTGTCGGCGCGAGATGCCCATCGGCGTGAGCGTGCGCCCGGTTGGTAGGACATCCGTCCGCCGCGGCGCGGGCGCCGTCGCGATCCGGCCGATACCGAGCACGGCGTGAGCGTGCGGGACCACAAGCCGGCAACCATCTCGCGCCTGCGCGGGGCCAGCAAGCCGCACCTCACCGGCGCGGCGGAGCGCCTGCTCGCCGCTCGCCGCGAGCGCCAGAGCGCCCCGGCAGCGCGCCGCGAGGCCGTCGTCGAGACCGGCTTCGCCCTCGCCTTCGTCGTCGTCGCGGTCGCGCTGCCGCAGCTGTTCGCGGCGCCATCGCCGCCGGCCGGGCTGACGATCGCGCTGATCGTCGCGTTCGCGCTCGTGTCGCGCGTGGAGTTCGACGTCGGCGCCGGCTACACGATCCCGACGCAGATCCTGTTCGTGCCGGTGCTGTTCGCGATCGACCCCGCGTGGGCCCCGCTTGTCGTCGCCGCCGGGCTCGTGCTCGGGCGCATGCGCGACATCGCCCGTGACCACAACCCGGGCCGCCAGGTGCTGGTCTCGGTCGGCAACGCGTGGTTCGCGGTCGGGCCGGCGCTCGTGCTCGCCTCCTTCGGCGTCGAGGGTCCGTCGTGGGACCGCTGGCCGGTCTACCTGCTCGCGCTCGCAAGCCAGTTCGCCGGCGACACCATCGCCGGGGCGAGCCGCGAATGGCTCGTGCTGCGGGTGGCCCCGCGCCTGCAGCTGCGCATGACCGGGCTCGTCTTCCTCGTCGACCTGCTGCTGACGCCGATCGGCTTTCTCGCCGCCGTCGCCGCGCAGGACGCGCGGATGGCGTTCCTGCTCGTGCTGCCGCTCGCCGGGCTGCTACGGGTCTTCGCGCGCGAGCGCAGCGCGCGCATCGACCAGGCGATCGAGCTCTCGGCCGCCTACCGCGGGACGGCGTTTTTGCTCGGCGAGGTCATCGTCGCCGACGACGAGTACACCGGCGAGCACAGCTACGGGGTCATCGCGCTGTCGCTGGAGATCGCCGACGAGATGGGCCTCGGCGAGGACGACCGCCGGCTCGTGGAGTTCGGCGCCCTCCTGCACGACGTGGGCAAGATCGCCGTCCCGAAGTCGATCGTCAACAAGCCCGGCCCGCTCGACGACGACGAGTGGAAGGTCATGCGCCAGCACACGGTCGCCGGGCAGCGGATGCTCGACAAGGTCGGCGGCAGCATGACCGACGTCGGCGCGATCGTGCGTGCTTCGCACGAGCGTTGGGACGGCAACGGCTATCCGGACGGGATCGCCGGCGAGGGCGTGCCGCTGCCCGCGCGGATCGTCTCGGTCGCCGACACGTTCCATGCCATCACGACGACGCGCCCCTATCGCCGCGCGCAGTCGCCGGAGGCCGCCGTCAAGGAGCTGCGCGCGTGCGCGGGGACGCAGTTCGACCCGCGGGTCGTGGATGCGCTCGTGCGCGTGCTCGCCCGTCCGGGCGCCGCGACGCCGACGGCGTTCTTCGCCCGCACGGCGACTCCAGAGCCGCCCAAGCTGCGCGTCGTCGGCGGCGACGAGGATCCCGAGCAGGAGCTCGACAAGGTCATCGAGGATCAGCTGCGCAACCTGTTCTGAGCGGTGCGTGTCGCGGCGCGGCGGGTCCGCGCGCGCAGATCGGTCCCCACGCCGGGTGCCGGACAGGTACAACTTCGCGATGGCGCCTGCCGAGAGGGGACGGCCGGGTCGTGTCGCAACCGCCGACGCGACGGCGCGAGCGTTCGCCGCGCTCGACGAGATGCCCGTCGGCGCGGCGCTCATGCGGCCGGTCCGCGACGACGGCGGCACGCTCGTCGACTTCGTCTACGCCTACGCCAACAACCGCGCCGGCGACATCGCCGGCGCCATTCCCGCGTCCACGCTGCGCGGCCGGCGCGTCCACGACGCGCTCCCCGCCTTCCCCGACGAGCTCTTCGAAGCGATGACCGCGGTCCTCGAGGGCGGGGAGCCGCACCACACCGTGCTGGACTACTCCGACCGCTTCGCCGGGCATCCGGAGTTCTCCGGGCGCTTCCAGGTCACGACCTCGCGCCTCGGCGACGAGCTGCTGATGATCTTCGACGACGTCGGCGCTCGCGACCGCGCGCGCAGTGCCGAGCGGCGCTACGCGGCCCTGCTGGAGGCGACGACCGACTGGGTCTCGATCGCCGATCGCGACCTGCGTCTCACGTTCGTGAACGCCGGCGGGCGACAGATGGTGGGGATCGGTCCCGACGAGGACGTCGGCGACTTCGAGGCCGGCGACTTCTCGCCGCAGTGGGCGCGCGACTACGTTCGCAACGCGGCACTGGCGATCGTGCGGCGCGACGGCGTCTGGCGCGGCAACCTCGCCCGCCGGCACCGCGACGGCCGCGAGATCCCCGTGTCGCAGGTGATCGTGGCAAGCACGGGCTCGGACGGCGAGATCGACTTCTATGCGACGATCGCCCGCGACATGACGGGCGAGCGCGTGGCCGAGGCGGCGCTGCGCGCCAGCGAGGAACGCTTCCGGATCATCTTCGAGCAGGCGCCGATAGGGGCCTCGGTGCTCGGCCTCGACGGTCGCTTCGTGCAGGTCAACGACGCCTTCTGCCGGACGGTGCGACGCACGCGCGACGAGCTGCTGGGGGTGGCGGCCGCCGCGATCACCCATCCGGACGACATCGCCCTCACCGAGCACGCCATCGCGCAGCTCGTGGCGGGCGAGCGGACGGCGTCGCGCTTCGAGAAGCGCTACCTGTCCCCGGACGGGGAGTCGATCTGGGCCGAGACGAGCGCGTCGGTCCTGCACGACCACGACGGACGGCCGCAGGCGATGGTCGCGATGATCGCGGAGATGGGCGAGCGCCGCCTGGCGCGGACGCTGCAGCGCAGCATGCTCACGACGCAGCTGCCGGCGATCGCGGGGATGCAGCTCGCCGCGCGCTACCTGCCGGGCAGCACCGAGGCCGAGATCTGCGGCGACTGGTACGACGTCATCCCGCTTCCGCAGGGGCACGTGGGTATCGTCATCGGCGACGTCGTCGGCCGCGGACTGGAGGCCGCGGCGACGATGAGCCAGCTGCGCACCGCGCTGCGCGCCTACGCGATCGAGGGACTCGAGCCGGCGGAGGTCGTGCGCAAGCTGCACCGGCTCGTCGATCACCTCGGCGAGGGCATCGGCACGACGCTCGCCTACCTCGACCTCGATCCCGCGACGCGCGAGCTGCGCTACGTCAGCGCCGGCCACATGCCCGTTCTGCTCGTCGATGCCGCGGGCGTTTCGTCGTATCTGCCGGGGGCGCGGTCGACGCCGCTGGGAACGCTCTGGCGCGACGGAGAGGTCCCCCAGGCGCGGCACGCGCTGCAGCCGGGGGAGAGCATCCTGCTGTACACGGACGGCCTCGTCGAGCGTCGCGACGCCGGCATCGCCGGGCGCCTCGAGCAGCTGCGGGCCGCGATGGCGGGTGCTCCGGCCGATCTCGACGGGTGCCTCGAGCACGTCACGACGACGCTGACCGGCGACGCGGTGCGCTTCGACGACATCGCGCTGCTGGCCCTGCGGGTGGGCGCCGGTGAAGCCTGAACGCTGACGACCGGCGCTTGGCGCCGGCGCAACGCGCCGGCCTCGCCCCCGCGAGCGTCGTGCCCCCCAGCCCTACTGCCCGAGCACCGCGCCGCCGTCGTAGAGCTTGAGGACCTTGACCGCGCCGGCGGGGACGCCGAGGGCGGTGTCCAGGCACAGGCCGCAGAGCACGCACTCGTCGACGTTCTCGGCAATGATCTGCAGGCCGCCGCCGGCCGCCTCGCGGTAGATGTCGACGGGGCAGACCTGCGTCAGGTGCGCCGGTAGCTCGGGGTGTTCGGCGAGCGCCGCGTCGTCGACCTCGATGCCGATGAAGATCGCGTCGCTTCTCATGCCGGACTCCCGAGGGCCGCGAGCTTGGACCTCATGATCGCGGGGATCTCGGAGATCTCCTCGGCGACCGTGATCCCGGCCTCGGCGAGGCGCGCGATCTTCTCCGCCGCGGTGTCCTGGATGCCCTCGACGATCGTGCCGGCGTGACCGAAGCTCATGCCGGGCATCTCGTCCATGAAGCGACCGGCCATGAACGCGACGATCG
This sequence comes from Solirubrobacteraceae bacterium, assembly GCA_036491075.1. Taxonomy (GTDB): domain Bacteria; phylum Actinomycetota; class Thermoleophilia; order Solirubrobacterales; family Solirubrobacteraceae; genus CADCVQ01. Next base: position 686 of record DASXCR010000263.1, on the reverse strand, counting down.
GCATCGTGCAGCCGGTCTCCTTGACCCAGCGCGCGAGCTCGGCCTCCATGCGGCCGCCGGGTTCGGTGTAGATGACGATGCCCTCGGTCTGCTCGTCGGCCTGGAAGAGCGGCATGAGCTCGGCGTAGGACGAGCCGATGATCGCGTCGCCGCCGATCGAGACGGCGGTCGACTGGCCGAGGCCTGCGGCGCTGAGCGTGCTCGACATCTCGGTCGTCATGCCGCCGGAGCGGCTGATGACGCCGATCGGGCCGGGTGTGTAGGCCTGCGCGGCGTTGCGCGCAGGGCCGCCGATGCCGCCCATCTTGATGACGTCCGGGACGATGATCCCGAGGCAGTTCGGGCCGATGATGCGCGCGCCGCGCAGCGTCGCGAGCTCGACCATCTGCGCCACGTCGCGGCGCGGGATGCGCTCGGTGACGACGACGATCAGCTTGACGCCGTTCTCGATCGCCTCGAAGACCGCGTCCTTGGTGAAGGCGGGGGGGACGGTCACGACGGAGCCGTCGATCGGGCCGCCATGGGCCTCGACGACCTGGGCGACCGTGTCGTAGACCTTCACTCCGTGGACGTCGCGGCCCAGCCGTCCCGGCGTCACGCCGCCGACGATCTTCGCGCCGCTGCCGTAGTCCAGGCACTCGCGGGTGAGGTTGACGGCCTCGCGCCCGGTGATGCCCTGGACGATG
>DASXCR010000262.1:0-3237 GCA_036491075.1 Solirubrobacteraceae bacterium | reverse complement strand
GAGCGTCAGCGGCACGAAATAGTCCTCGACGTCCGTCGCGACGTTGCAGGTCGCACTCGCCGACAGGTTGCCGCCCAACCCGTTCGAGCCGGCCTCGAGTCCGATCTGGTACGGGCCGAAGGGTGCGTCGGCGATCGTCGTCCTTGCAAACGAGTGGGGAGCGATCGGGGGGATCGAGGGGGTACCGGTGACGTGACCGATCGCGACCGACGTGCCGTCCGGCTCGGTGATCCCCATGCTGAGGATGACGGGATGCGACGAGTCGGTGGTCGCTACCGCGGTGCAGTCGACGGTCACGGTCGTAGTGCTCGCGGAAATCGACCCGGCTGGTCCGACCAGCGAGGTTCCCGACGGCCATGCGCTCGATGCCTTGGGTCATAGATCGTGTGCGCGACGGTGTCGATGTAGAAATCGCCATCCACTCCCGTGCCACTCGCGGGTGCGCCCGAGCCGTGCAGGACCGCCGAGCCTGGCAGGCCCGAGTCGCCCTTCGAGCCCGCGGCGCCCGTCGTCCCCGCGGCGCCCGTCGCTCCCTTCGCGCCCGCGGCACCGCTCAGCCCGGCCGGGCCCCGCGCCCCGACACGGCCTGTCTTGCCTTTCAGGGATCTCAGCACGCTGGGCTTGATCTGCTTGGTCGACGTGACCAGGTAGTGGCTCGCCGCGATCGCGCTGCCTCCGAGGGCGACGAAGAGCGCGGCGAACGCGATGACCAAGGGCGGATTGATGACTTTGCGCATGAATCGACTTCCCCTTCGGAGTTGGAGCACGAGCCTGCTCACACGAGTATGGCGTTGCAGCCACCGGTGTCCATGCAGTGAATAGAACGCATTTTTCGACAGATCAGACCTGCCGACGTCGGCGCAAGCCGACACGGCCCGTTTGGACGCGACGCCACCTTTTCGGGACTGGTGAGAGTCACTTTTCCCAACTATCGTCGGGCAGACGACGCCGCGGCACGGCGGAAAAAACATCGCAACTGCGGCGTCGCGACTGCGGGCATAGCCCGCTGCGCGGGTCTCAGGCTCCCACGCGGTAGCGCGCGAACAGTCCGCCGTCGTGCTCGAGCAGCCAGGCGAGCTCGGCGCCCAGCGGCGCGTCGAGCGGCGCGTCGCCGATGATCGCCAGCGCACCCGCCGCGCCCGCGAGCGTGGGAACGGTCGTGAGGAACAGCTCGTCGGCGAGACCGCCGGCGAACAGCGCGGCGTTGAGGCTCGGACCGCCCTCGCAGAGGATCGAGCGCACGCCGTGCTCGGCGCGCAGACGCGCCAGCGCGGCGGCCAGGTCGACCGTCTCGCCGCGCAGGTACTGCACCGTGGCCGCACAGCCCTCGAGCTTCGTCTGCACCGCCGTGACCACGATGACGCGCGAGTCGGGATCCTGCAGCAGCGGCAGGTCGACCGGCAGCTCGAGGCGACCGCTGACGACGATCGCGAGCGGGTCGGCGTCGAGGCCCGCCGCGACGCGCTGCTCGCGACGGTGCGGGTCGCGCACGATCCGGCCGTAGCGCTCGGCGCGCACCGTGCCGGCGCCCACGAGGATGGCGTCCACGCGCGTGCGCAGCCCGTGGAACAGCTGGCGATCGGCGGCGCTGGACATCGTGCCCGAGCGGCCGGCGACACTCGCGCGGCCGTCGACCGTCGCGACCATGTTGACCGCGACGTAGGGGCGATCGTCCGGCGCGAGCGCGGCGAAGTCCAGCGACGAGACGAGCTCGTCCGCCGTCAGCGCGCCCGCCGACGGCAGGAGCCGCCGCAACGTCACCGGCGGCTCGTTGCGCGCCGCCGTCACGCCGGATGGCCGGCTTCGATGTCCCTCACGGCCTGGAAGTACAACAGTTCGCCGGGCTCGTAGCGCGCGTGCGTCGGCGCCAGCAGGCAGCCCTCGTGGTCGCCGAGGTCGTGGCGCGAGAGGATCGCGCCCGCGAACCAGCTCGGACAGCCCTGCAGGATCGGCAGCTCGTACGGACCCGGCGACCATTCGCAGCGTGCGAACTTGTCGACGTCGTCTCCCGTCTCGCCGCCGAACAGCTCGGCGAGGTCGGTGCGCGCGCGCGGCACGAGGTGCACGGCGAGCGCGGTCGCCTCGCGCGCCAGCCCGTAGGTGCGATTGGTGCGCGACAGGCAGGCGAGGAAGCGCAGCGGATCCACGCTGCACTGCGTGGCGAAGCCGATCACGCATCCCGCGCGGCGCCCGCCGACCGCCGTCGTGACGATGAACAGGGGGTAGTCCAGGCCGACCATCAGCCGGCCCGCGATTCGTGACATCTCGTCCACACGAGCGCGGTACCCGGTGTGCCATGCTCGGAGACAGTGGGTAGCCAGGTGTTCATGAGCGACAGGCTGATCGGCGTCGATGTCGGCGGGACGAAGATCTCGGTGGCCGTGCTCGAGGGCACGACGCTGCACGAGCCGCGCATCCGCCGCACGGACACGAGCGACGGCGTCCACCTGCTCGACCAGCTCGTCGAGGCGATCCAGGAGGCCGGCGACGCGCGAGCGGTCGGCGTCGCGGTCCCTTCCGTGGTCGACTTCGCGACCGGGCGCGTGCGCGCGTCGGTCAACGTGCCGCTCGCCGACATCGCGCTGCGCGACGTGCTGCGCGAGCGGCTCGGCATCCCGGTCGTCGTCGACAACGACGCGACCTGCGCCGCGCTCGCCGAGGCCTACGACGACGACGGCGCGCTCGTCGCCCGCCATCTCGTGATGTTCACGATCGGGACCGGCGTCGGCGGCGGGATCGTGATCGACGGGCGCGTCTATCGCGGAGCGACCGGGGCCGCCGCCGAGCTCGGCCACACGATCGTCGGCGCCGACCTGCGCGCGACGCCCTTCGCCCACGACGGCGACCACTTCCCGCAGCCCGGCTCGCTCGAGTCGCTGGCCGCGGGACGCGAGCTGTCCGCCCTCGGCCACGAGCACGGCCTGCCCGACGGCACGACCGTGCAGGCCGCGCGCGACGGGCACCCCGGCGCCTGCGCCGCGATCGACCTGCTCGGACGGCGCCTCGGCATCGGCATCGCGAACGCGATCAACACGTTCGATCCCGATCTCGTCGTCGTCGGCGGCGGGGTGTCGGCGGCCGGCGAGATGCTGCTGGGGCCGGCGCGCGAGGAGGCCGCGCGCTTCGTGCTGCACGGCGTCGGCACGGCGACGCAGATCCGCCAGGCCCGCTACGGCCCGCGCGCCGGCGTGCGCGGCGCGGCGCTGCTCGCAGGCCAGGAAGCGCTGCACCCGCACG
>DASXCR010000261.1:0-14462 GCA_036491075.1 Solirubrobacteraceae bacterium | reverse complement strand
TCGAGATGCCGCTTGCGATGTCGAGGCTCCAGCCGCCGTCGATGACGCCGGTGAAGTCGTCGAACGTGTCGACGGCGTAGAGCTTCCACTGGCCGTTGGCGTTCGTCCCGTCGAAGGTCGACAGCGCGGTGCCGTACGGCGGAGCCGGAGCCGGCGCGGGCAGCGGCGACTGCACCGCGATGCTCTTGCAGCCGTAGCCCGTGCCGTAGCTCGTGCTGACGTGCGCCGACTGGTCGCTCAGCTGGTCGTCCCACGAGTCGTCGAACGTCAGCGTCACGTCGTCGAGCGGACCGATGTCGTCGCCGCTGCCGGCGCGGTTCATCAGCATGACCGACTGCCCGGCCGGCCCGACGAGCAGGACGCGCAGATCCTCGGGGTAGCGATGTGAGATGTCGTGCAGCGTCACCTCGAGCTGCGTGATCGGACCCGACACGCCGGCGACGTCGATCGTGGACGGGTACGGGTCGGACTTGCCCTGCACGTCCTTCGAGAAGCGGGTGTCGTTGCAGTGCCCGTCGGCGATCGGGATCGAGGCGGAGTTCGAGAACGTGGTCGTCGTGCCGACGTCCCGCGTGAACGTGGCCCCCTGCGCCGTCCCGGCGAGCACGAGCCCCAGCAGTACCCCAACGACCCCGATCACGGACACGCCGCGACGAACCATGCGATCCCCCAGCTTTCTGAGTCTCCGAGCCGCGCGGCGTTCCTGCCGCAGCGGCTCCCCGGACAGACGGTCGCACACGGCGTCGAGCGCGTCAACGCCCGGCCGGGGTGAGAGCGAGTCGAGAGGGCGGCGGCGCGCCCGGCGCAGCGCCGCCGCCCGGGCTACGACAGGCCGCCGCCGAGCGCGGCGACGTCGTCATCGCTGAGATTCAAGCCGAGCGCCGCGAGGTTCTCGCGCACATGCGCGACCGACAGCGTGCCGGGGATCGGCAGCGTCGTCGCCGAGCGGCGAAGCAGCCATGCGAGCACGACCGCGGCGGGAGTCGCGCCGTGCCGGGCCGCGACCTCGCGCAGCGCGGAGGTCTCGTCGCGCAGCGGGAAGAACGGGACGAACGCGATGCCCTCGCTGGCGCAGAAGTCGAGCACGTCGTCGTGCTCGCGGTGCGCGAGGTTGTAGTGGTTCTGCGCGGCAGCGATCTCCGTGACCGCACGGGCGCGCGCGAGCTGCGCGAGGTCGACGTTGGAGACGCCGATCTGCGCGATCCGCCCGCGATCGCGCTCGCGGACGATCGCCGCGAGGCTGTCCTCGATCGCGACGTCGTCGTGCACCCGATGCAGGTAGTACAGGTCGATGCGCTCGGTGCGCAGCTCACGCAGGCTCTCTTCGATCTCGCGCGCGATCGTCTCCGGGCGGCCGTCGTGATAGCCGCCCTTCGTTGCGACCACCACGCCCTCGGGCCTCCCGGAGGCAAGCGCAGCGCCGATCGCGGACTCGCTGGAGCCGCCGGAGTACAGGCGCGCGGTGTCGATGTGGCGGATGCCGGCGGCGATCGCGTCGCGCACGAACGCCGCGTGCTCCGCGGTGTCCTGCAGGCGATTGGTGCCCAGGCCGATCCGCGGCACCTCCGTCTCTCCGATGCGCAGCGTCGTCGTCATCGCGGCCTGCATCTTGCCGCAACGGTCGCCCTGCGGCGCAGGCACGGATGACCTATGGCGTGGCGGGGTCGCATCCGAGCTACGCCGCCGCGATCGCTCGCAGCTCGTCCAGCGAATCGCGCATCAGCCGCTGGAGGGGCAGCTCGTTGGCCGGGTCGACCCAGCCGTCGAACGCGACCCGGAAGACGGCGATCCCCGCCTCGGCGGTGAGGATCGCCGCGGGGTCGCCGACCCCGCGGCGGCGCAGGGCCGCCGCGACCGCCCCGGCGAGCGATGCGAGCTTGATCAGCTCGCGCTCGCGCAGCTCCGGGGTCGCGGCGACGATCTGCTGGCGTACGGCGGCGAACGCGCGCCGGTCCTCGAACATCGCGGCGGCGGAGTCCAGCGCCGCCGCCACCGCGTCGATCGGCGCCGCCGACTCGGGCGCCCCCTCCACGGTGGTCACGAACAGCTCCTCGAGCGCGGCCGCGCCCCAGAACAGCACCTCGCGCTTGTCGGCGAAGTAGCGAAAGAACGTGCGCTTCGTCAGCCCCGCGCGCTCGGCGATCTCCGCGACGGTCGTGTTCTCGAAGCCGCGCTCGCCATAGAGCGCGAGCGCCGCCTGCTGGAGCCTGCCGTGCGCGTCCGGTTGCCATCTCGGCATACGGCCCAGCGTAGCCGATGACACCCGGTGCCATGACGCTGCTACCCTCGATGACACCAAGTGCCATCAGCCGTCGCTCGGGTACGCCTCGTGCCGGGGACGGTCACCCCAGGAGGTCTTCCCATGCGTGTTCTCGTCACCGGTGCGTCCGGTCACATCGGCTCCGCCGTCGTCCCCGAGCTGCTCGCGGCCGGCCATCAGGTCGTCGGTCTCGCCCGCTCGGACGCCTCAGCGCCGTGCTCACCGTCGCCGGCGCCGAGGTCCGTCGCGGCGATCTCGACGACCTCGACGACCTGCGGGAGGCCGCCGCCGCGTCCGACGGCGTGATCCACCTGGCCTTCAAGCACGAGGCGATGCGCTCCGGCGACTTCGCCGGAGCGGTCGCAGCCGACCTCGCTGCCGTCGCGGCGATCGGCGCGGCGCTCGAGGGGTCCGGCAAGCCGTTCGTCAGCACCTCGGGCACGCTGATGCTCGCGCATGCCGGCATCACCGGGCGCCCGGGCACCGAACGCGACGTGCTGGACGCCGGGCCGAGGATCGACGCCGAGAACGCCGTGGGTGCGCTCGCCGACCGTGGCGTGCGCTCCTGCGTCGTACGCCTCCCGCCGCTCGTGCACAGCAGCCTGGATCACCACGGCTTCGGCCCGAGCCTGATCGCCATCGCCCGCGCGACAGGTGTCTCCGGCTACGTCGCCGGAGGTGAGAACCGCTGGCCCGCGGTGCGTACGCTCGACGCGGCGCGCGCGTACCGGTTGGCGCTCGAGACCGCCGCAGCCGGGTCGCGGCTGCGGGCCGTCGCCGACCAGGGCGTGGCGTTTCGGGAGATCGCCGCGGTCATCGGCCGCGAGCTCGCCCTGCCCGCAGCGAGCATCGCGGCAGAGGACGCCGACGAGCACTTCACCTTCCTCGGCGGCTTCGTGTCGCTGGACAGTCCCGCATCCAGCGAGCTGACCCGTCAGTGGCTGGGTTGGGAGCCGACCCATCCCGGCCTGATCGAGGACCTGCAAGCGGGCCACTACTTCGAGGACGGTCGGTGACCGTTACGCAGGTCCCTTCGCGATGCGCACGTGCGGCCGTACCGAACGCGCGCTCGCGCCGAGCTCGGCGGCGATCTGCCTCAGCTGCGCAGTCGACAGCGAGCACGACGATCGCAGCCGGGCTTGCACGGTCAGCAGCCGGCGCGGCGCGACCCGAATCGCGGCGACCGCGCCGAGGAGCGGCTGGGTCGCCGATGGCGCGGTGCGATAGCGCACGACGGCCCACGCTCCCGCGTGCAGGCGCCCGGCTGCGAGCACGCCCATGGAGGCGTGCTCGCGGACGACGACCCGCGGATCGGCCGCGGTCGCCTGCACGCCGACGACCCACAGCTCACCCTCGGGCAGGCAGCTGGCGCCGCTCACCGCAATGGAGTACTCCGCCTTCGACGGCCCGGGCCTTGCGTATCGCACGAACCTCCAGTGCCGCGCCGGCGTGACGCGAACGGTCCCGCGAGCCGTCTCGCGCGAGGAGGAGACTCCCCCGACCTGCGATCGGCCGAGCCTCAGCGTCACGGAGCCGGCGCCCCACGCGACCGCGACGAACGACAGACATCCTGCGACGACCGCGATCGACGTGCGCTTCACCATGTTGGAGAAGCTACCGGCGCGACGGCCCGGCCCACTCCTCACGCCGCGCGGTCACGCCTCGGCAGCCGCCTCGAACACCTCGATGCGCTGCTCGAAGAAACGCCGGTGCCCGCGACTCCAGCACACCATCAGCACCGCGCCGAGCACCATGAACCCGACGCCTATCACGAGCGGCGGCCCGAGGCCGAACCACGAGTCGCCGGACTCCGAGTTCGCGGGCTTGGAGAGGTCGATCACCGACTTCACCAGCACCCACGTCAGGATCACCCCGCCGAGCGCCGGCGCGATCACCGCGAACAGCAGGCCCTTCAGCGAGCGCCGCCCCTCGCGGCGGTAGTACAGCGCGCAGGCGAAGCCCGTCATCCCGTAGTAGAACGCGATCATGAGGCCGAGCGCCGCGATCGAGTCGTAGAGGATGTTCTGGCTGACGATCGTCATGCCGACGTACCAGACGATCGACACCGCGCCGAACAGCACCGTCGCGACGTGCGGCGTCATGTAGCGCGGGTGCACGGCGCCGAGCTTCTCCGGCAGCGCGCCGGCGCGCGCCATCGACAGCACGGTCCGCGCGGTCGGCAGGATCGTCGTCTGCGTCGAGGCCGCGGCCGACGTCAGCACCGCGACGATGATGAGCTTGCCGAACGTCCCGCCGAGGACGTCGTTGCCGAGGATCGACAGCGCGTCGTCCTGGCCGTCCAGCGGCTTCGTGCCGGCGAACGCGACCGCCGCCGTCGCGACGAGGAGGTAGATCCCGACGAGCATGATCGTCGAGACGATCGCGGACTTGCCCGGCGCCTCGGTCGGGTCCTCGGTCTCCTCGTTCGCGCTCACCGCGCTGTCCCAGCCCCAGTAGATGAAGACCGCCAGCAGCACGCCCGCCGTCAGCGCCGCCGTCCCGCCGTCGATCGCGAACGGCGAGAACCACGACAGCGAGGGGTGCGTCGCGCCCGCGAGCGCGTGGCCGGTGTACACGCGCACGAGCGCCACGATCGCGAACAGCGCGAGCGTGAAGACCTCGGCCCCGAGCAGGTACCACTGCGTGCGCGCCGACAGCTCGATCCCGATCACGGTGATCGCCGTCATGACGACGATCCACAGCACGCCGACCGCCGTCACCGCGACCGTCGATGCCGCGGCCGCGTCCCAGCCGAACAGCGTGAACGAGTACAGGCCGGCGATCTGCGCGAGGTTCGCCATCACGATGATGTCCGACACGACGATCGCCCAGCCGCCGAGCCATCCCGCCCACGGGCCCATCGCCTTTGACACCCACGCGAACGTCGTGCCGCAGTCCGGGTCGGTGCGGTTCATGTAGAGGTAGGCGCTCGCGATGCACAGCATCGGGATGAACGCGACCCACAGCACCGCCGGCGACTGGAAGCCGACCGCCGTGACGATCAGCCCGAGCGTCGCGGCGAGGCTGTAGCCCGGCGCGGTCGAGGCGACGCCGATGACGACGCTCGAGATGAAGCCGATCGCCCCCTTGCGCAGGCCCTTGTCGACGACCTCGGCCCCCGCTCTCGGCAGCGCAGGGGCGAAATTCGGCGAGGGGACGACGGCACCGGCCATGAGCTCTCTCCTTGATCGAACGGCCTGCGGTCGGACGCTACGCACCGCCGCACACGCGCGCAAGGGGCCACAGTGCTCAAGAGAGCAGCCGCCGTTTAGCCGAAATGGACAACGCGAGGGCCGGCGCTACGCCCGAACTGCGGCTTGAGCCGGTCGCGCCTCCCCGCTACCGTTGTCCGAAGCGGACAGACCGCGACCGCGCCGCAACCGCCGGCGCGACCGAGAGGAGCGACATGGCCACCGATCTCACCGAGCCAGCCACGCAGACCGCGACGGCACCCGCGGACATGCAGGCGGTGGCGCGGCGCCACCTCTGGATGCACTTCACGCGGATGGGCGGCTACGGCCCCGACGCCGAGATCCCGATCATCGCCCGCGGCGATGGCTGCTACGTCTACGACGTCCACGGCAAGCGCTACCTCGACGGCCTGTCGGCGCTGTTCTGCGTCAACACCGGCCATGGCCGCGCCGAGCTCGCCGACGCGGCCGCCGCGCAGATGCGCGAGCTCGGCTTCTTCACGAACTGGAGCTACGCGCACCCGCGCGCGATCGAGCTCGCGGAGAAGATCGCGCAGCTCGCGCCCGAGGGCCTGAACCGCGTGTTCTTCACGTCGGGCGGCTCGGAGGCCGTCGAGTCCGCCTGGAAGCTCGCCCGCAACTACCACCGCACGCGCGGCGACGACGGCCGCACGAAGATCGTCGCGCGCGAGCTCGCCTACCACGGCACGTCGCTCGGTGCGCTCGCCGCGACCGGCCTGCCCGGCCTGAAGGACCCGTTCGAGCCGGTCGCGCCCGGCGGCTGCCACGTCGCCAACACGAACACCTACCGCGAGCCCGCCGATCGCGACCCGCTGTGGGTCGCCGAGGAGATCGAGGCGCGGATCGTCGCCGAGGGCCCCGAGACCGTCGCCGCCGTGATCCTCGAGCCGGTGCAGAACGCCGGCGGCTGCTTCACCCCGCCCGACGGCTACTTCCAGCGCGTGCGCGAGATCTGCGACCGCCACGGCGTGCTGCTGATCTCCGACGAGGTCATCTGCTCGTGGGGGCGCCTGGGATACATGTTCGGCTGCGAGCGCTTCGGCTACGTGCCGGACATCATCACGACGGCGAAGGGGCTGACCTCGGCGTACGTGCCGATGGGCGCGATGATCGTCGCCGACCACGTCGCGGAGCCGTTCATGCACGGCAGCGCGTCGTTCGCGCACGGCTTCACGTTCGGCGGCCACCCCGTCGCGGCGGCGGTCGCGCTCGCGAACATCGCGATCGTCGAGCGCGAGGACCTCTGCGGCCACGTGCGCGCCAACGAGGCCGCGTTCCGCGCGATGCTCGACAGCCTGCGCGACATCGAGATCGTCGGCGACGTGCGCGGCGCCGGCTACTTCCAGGCGATCGAGCTCGTCAAGGATCGCGACTCGCAGCTGGGCTTCGACCACGACGAGTCCGAGGAGCTGCTGCGCGGCTTCCTCTCGGGCGAGCTGTTTCGCCGCGGCCTGATCTGCCGCGCCGACGATCGCGGCGACCCGGTGATCCAGCTGTCGCCGCCGCTGATCGCCGGGACCGAGCAGTTCGAGGAGATCGAGGGGATCCTGCGCGCCGTCCTGACCGAGGCCGCCGGGCGGGTCGCCGGGCGTCGATGCTGACCGTCGAGCGCCTGCTGTCGGAGGTCGGCCTGACGCTCCGCAGCGGGCACGCGTCGGCCGGCCGCGCGGTGCGCTGGGTGCACAGCACCGAGCTGCTGGACCCGACGCCGTGGCTGACCGGCGGCGAGCTCGTGCTGACGACCGGCATCAAGCTCGACACCGAGGAGCGTCAGCACCAGTACGTCGCGCGGCTCGTGCGCCACGGGATCGCGGGCGTCGGGCTCGGCGTCGGCTTCGGGCACAGCACGGTTCCGCCCGGCCTGCTCGCGGCGGCGCAGGAGCACGACCTGCCGATCTTCGAGGTCCCCTACGAGGTGCCGTTCATCGCGATCACCGAGCGGGCGTTCTCGCACCTCGTCAGCGAGCAGTACGACGCGCTGCGCCGCAGCAGCGCGATCCAGGGGCAGCTCGAGCGGCTCGTGCTCGAGGAGCGCGGGCTCGGCGAGGTCATGCGGATCGTCGCCGATGCGATCGGCGGCAGCGCGACGGTGCTGAGCGGGCGCGGTGAGACGATCGCGTCGAGCGGGCATCTCGAGGACGCCGAGTGGGGGGCGCTGACGGCGGCGATCGCGGGTGGCGGCGACGTCCCGGCGGCGCTCTGCGAGCACGCGCTGGTGCTGGCGGTCGTGGGCCGCGAGGGCGCACCCGCGCAGGCCTGGCTGGCCGGGATCTGCGACGGCGCCCTCGGCGACTTCGAGCGGCTGATCCTGCAGCAGGCGGCGACCGTCGTGGCGCTCGAGCTCATGCGGCTGCGGATCGCCCGCGACACCGAGCGCCGGCTCGCGGGCGACGTGCTCGCCGAGGCGCTGACGGGCCGCCTGCATCCCGAGGAGCTCGCGGCGAGGCTGGCGCCGTTCGGGATCGGCGACGAGGTCGCGGTGCTCGCGTTCGCGACGTCCGACCCGGTCGCCGCCGAGCCGATGCTGGACGGCGCCCTGGCACGCGCCGACGTGCGCGCGCTCGTCGCCGTGCGCGGCACGCTGCTGTGCGCGATCGTCGACGTGCGCGACCGCGACCCGATCGTGCTCGCGCGGCGGATGCGTCTCGAGCTCGCCGACGAGTGCGGCGCGGCCGTGCGTGCCGCGGCGAGTCGGGCGGCGAGCGCGCATTCGCTGCGGCGCAGCTTCCACGAGGCGCGCTGCGCGCTGGAAGCCGTGCGCTTCGCAAACGGCGACGCGCCCGATGTCGCCTCACACGCCGATCTCGGCTCGTTTCACCTGCTGCTGTCGCTGCAGGACGACGAGGCGCTGCGCTCCTACTGCGACGGCGTGCTCGCGGGCGTCGTCGACGGCGACCCGGAGTACTCCGATCAGCTGCTGCGCTCGCTCGATGCCTACCTCGAGCACAACGGCCACTGGGAGCGCGCGTCCGCGCAGCTCTTCTGCCACCGCCACACGCTGCGCTACCGGATGCGGCGAGTGGAGGAGCTGACCGGGCGCTCGCTGGCGAGCCCGCGCGACCGGATCGAGTTCTGGCTCGCGCTGCGCGGGCGGGAGCTGGCGCTGTGAACGTCGCGGTGCTCGGCGCCGGCGGGACGATCGCGCGTGCGATCGTGCGCGACCTCGCCGAATCCGAGGAGGTCGAAGACCTGCTGCTGCTCGACCTCGACGGCTCGCGGGCGGCGGCCGTCGCCGCGCAGCACGGCGGGCCGCGGGCGCGCGCGGCGGCGGTCGACGCGCGCGATGGGCTGGCGGCGGCGATCGGCGGCTGCGGCGTGCTCGTCAACGCGGCGAGCTACCGGATCAACCTCGTAGCGATGGAGGCGGCGCTCGAGGCCGGCTGCGACTACCTCGACCTCGGTGGCCTGTACTGGATGACCGCGCGCCAGCTCGCGCTGCACGAGCGCTTCCAGCGCGCCGGCCGGCTCGCGGTGCTCGGGATGGGATCCAGCCCCGGCAAGACGAACGTCATGGCGGCGCGCGCGGTCCGCGAGCTGGCGCTCGGCGGCGATCGGGTGGCGGAGCTGCGGGTCGCGGCGGCCGGTCGCGACCCGGAGCCGACGGACCTGCTGCGCGCTCCGTACGCGCTGCGGACGCTGCTCGACGAGCTCGAGATGAAGCCCGTCGTGCTCGACGGCGGCGAGCCGCGCGAGCTGTCGCCGTGCGCGCCGGGCGGGCTCGTGCGCTTCCCCGAGCCGATCGGCGAGGTCGCGACGATCCACACGCTGCACTCCGAGCTGCAGACGTTCGGCTCGAGCTTCGACGTGCAGCGGGCGAGCTTCCGGCTGTCGCTGCCGCCGGCGCTGCTGGCGCGGCTCGAGGGGCTGCGCGGCGCGGCCGAGGCGCAGATCGCGGCCGCGCAGGCGGCCGCGGCGCCACCGTCGCCCTCGGCGATCTCCGGCCACGTGGTGGAGGCGGTCGGCGCGTCCAGCGGGCGGACGGTGCGCGTGACCGCGATGACCCGGCCGATCGCGACTGGGGCCTGGGCGGCGGGATCGTCTCGACGGCCGCGCCCGCAGCCGCGTTCGTCCGGCTGCTCGCCCGCGCCCGGATCCGCCGCGTCGGCGTCCATCCCCCGGAGCGCTGCGTAGACCCCGACGACCTGTTCAGCGAATTGCAGACGCGCGCGTGCGTGTTCGAGGTGACCGGATGAAGGTCGGCATTCCGACGGAGATCAAGCCCGACGAGTTCCGCGTCGCGATCACGCCGGCGGGCGTGCGCGAGCTGACGACGCACGGCCACGAGGTGCTCGTGCAGGCCGGGGCCGGGGTCGGCAGCGCGATCGCCGATGCCGACTACGCGGCGCAGGGAGCACGGATCGTCGGCGCCGCGACGGACGTCTGGGGCGAGGCCGAGCTCGTGCTGAAGGTCAAGGAGCCGCAGGCCGGCGAGGTGGCGCTGCTGCGCGCCGAGCAGACGCTGTTCACCTACCTGCACCTCGCCGCCGCGCGCGAGCTGACGGCGGGGCTGCGCGCGTCGGGCGCGACGTGCATCGCGTACGAGACGGTCGAGGACGCGCGCCGGCGGCTGCCGCTGCTCGCGCCGATGAGCGAGGTCGCGGGCAAGATCGCGACGCAGGCCGGCGCGTTCATGCTCGAGAAGCCGCTCGGCGGACGCGGCGTGCTGCTCGGCGGCGTGCCGGGCGTCGCGGCGGCGACCGTGCTCGTGATCGGCGGCGGCGTGGTCGGCACGAATGCCGCGCTGATCGCGATCGGCATGCAGGCCGACGTGTTCGTCTTCGACCGCTCGATCGACCGGCTGCGCGAGCTCGACCTGATCTTCGGCGGTCGCGCGTCGACCGTGTACTCGTCGACGCTGGCGATCGAGCAGATGCTGCCGGAGGCCGATCTCGTGATCGGCGCGGTGCTGATCCACGGCGCGCGGGCGCCGCACGTCGTGACGCGGGCCCAGCTGCGCCTGATGAAGTCGCGTGCGGTGCTGGTGGACGTGTCGATCGACCAGGGCGGCTGCTTCGAGACGTCGCGCCCGACGACGCACTCCGACCCGACGTTCCAGGTCGACGACGTGACGCACTACTGCGTGACGAACATGCCCGGCGCGGTGCCGGTGACCGCGACGTATGCGCTGACCAACGCGACGCTGCCGTATGTGCTGAAGCTCGCCGGCCGTGGCGTGCGGCGGGCGCTGGACGAGGACGCCGAGCTGCGCTCGGGACTGAACGTGGACGGCGGCGAGATCATCCACCCCGCGGTCGCCGAGGCGCTGGGCATGTGAGCTACCTGAGGAGTCGCGACTTTCGATGAGCACGGTGACGACGACGATCGACAACTTCATCGGCGGTGCGTTCGCGGCGCCGCGCGCGGGCGAGACGGAGGAGGTCCGCAACCCCGCCACGGGCGAGGTCATCGCCGTCGCCCCGCTGTCGGACGCGTCGGACGTCGACGCCGCGGTGGGCGCGGCGTCGCGCGCGTTCGAAGGGTGGTCGTCGACGGCGCCGGGCGAGCGCGCGCTCGCGCTGCTGCGGATCGCGGACGCGCTGGAGGCGCGCGGCGAGGAGCTGAGCGTCGTCGAGTCGCTGAACGTCGGCAAGCCGATCGCGGCGATGCGCGAGGAGATCCCGGCGCTCGTCGACAACCTGCGCTTCTTCGCGGGGGCGGCGCGCTGCATGGAGGCGACCGCGGCGGGCGAGTACCTGGAGGGCTACACGTCGATGCTGCGGCGCGAGGCGATCGGCGTCGTCGGCCAGATCGCGCCGTGGAACTACCCGTTGATGATGGCGATCTGGAAGATCGGCCCGGCGCTGGCTGCGGGCAACACGGTCGTGCTGAAGCCCAGCGAGCAGACGCCGATGACGGCGGCGCTGCTGGCTTCGATCTGCGCAGAGCATCTGCCCGACGGCGTGCTCAACGTCGTCTTCGGCCACGGCGAGCCGGCGGGCGCCGCGCTCGTCGCGCATCCCGACGTGGCGATGGTGTCGTTGACGGGCGACGTCGGGACGGGCAAGGCGATCGCGCGGTCGGCGGCGGACACGCTCAAGCGCGTGCACCTCGAGCTCGGTGGCAAGGCTCCGGTGCTGGTCTTCGACGACGCCGATGTGGAGGCGGCGGTCGAGGGCGTGAAGATCGCGGGCTTCTGGAACGCGGGCCAGGACTGCACCGCGGCGGCGCGCGTGCTCACGGGTCCGAAGGTCTACGACGCGTTCGTCGCGGCGCTCGCCGCCGCCGCCGCCGGCCTCACGGTCGGCGACCCGATGTCGGAGGACACGGAGATGGGCCCGCTGATCTCGGCATCCCAGCTCGAGCGCGTGAGCGGCTTCGTGTCGCGCGCGCCGTCCGGCGCGGAGGCGGTGACCGGCGGGGCGGACATCGACGGCCCCGGCAACTTCTATGCCCCGACGGTCGTCGCGGGCCTGCGCCAAGGCGACGAGCTGGTCCAGCGCGAGGTGTTCGGGCCGGTGGTGACCGTGCAGCGCTTCACCTCGGAGGAGGAGGCGCTGGCGTGGGCCAACGGCGTCGACTACGGCTTGGCGGCGTCGGTCTGGACGCGCGACGTCGGCCGCGCGATGCGGGCGGCCCGCGCGCTGCGCTTCGGCACGGTCTGGGTCAACGACCACATCCCGCTCGTCTCAGAGATGCCCCACGGCGGCTTCAAGCAGTCCGGCTACGGCAAGGACATGAGCGCGTACTCGCTGGAGGACTACACGGAGCTCAAGCACGTCATGGTGAGCCTGGGGTAGACGGGGCGCGCGGGGCGGGGCGTGGCGTGGCGAGATACGCTCTCGGGCGTGTCCGGAGAGTGGCTTGGCACCGACGTCCCGCTGTACGCCCAGCACCAGCGGCCCCGCGGCATGGGACTGCACATCTGCGCGGTCGTGCGGTCGAGCGCTCTCAGCGAGCACGTCGAGGTCGTCAACGACGGCGCCGCGCCGGTGACGGTGACCGGGCTCGAGCTGACGCACTGCCGCGGGCAGGACCACGAGCACGTGTACTCGTTTCCGCAGGGCGACCTCGGCGCCGGCCAGACCGCCTACGTCTACAGCGGCCCGGGCACGAACCAGCTCACGCGCAGCGGCGACCTGATCCTGTACGCCGGCCTGCAGGCGCGCTTCTGGAAGGACGACTCGCATGTCGCCTTCCTGCGCCACCCGGACGGCAAGATCATCGACACGATGCACGCCGGGCGCCCGGCGCGGCACCCCGACGGCCACTAGCAGCCGGCCGCCGGGCTCCGCGGTCGTCAGACCGCGCGGAACAGCTCGATGTCCCCGCTGCCGGTGAGCGCGCGGACGGTGATCGTCCTGCTCGTCGCGAGCTTCGGCCGATCGTCGATCGGCAGGTCCGAGTGCACCCGCCCCGACCCGGTCGTGGCCTTCACGTGCGCCGCCGCGCCGGCGGGGAGTCCGATGCTCATCGCGCCCGACCCGGTCGCCAGGTCGACGTCGCCGTGGACCGCGGCCAGCCGGGCGCCGCCCGAGCCGTTGCGCGAGCGGACCGTCCCGTGGACCTCGCCGACGTCGAGCAGGCCGCGGCCGCAGCCGTGCTCGAGCGAGCCCTCGATCGTGCCGAAGCGCGCCTCGCCCGCCCCGTGCTGGACCTTCACCGAGCCGCTGACGCGATCCACGCGGCTGCCGGCGCTGCCATAGCGCAGCAGCAGATCGCCGTCGACGTGATCGAGCGCGATCGCGCCGGACCCGGTGCTGACGTCGGCGCCGCCGCAGCGTCCGTTCACGGTGACGGGAGCGTGCGTCGTCGCGATCTTCAGCGCCGTGCCCGTCGGGACGGTGACCGTGACCGCGACGCAGTCGCGCGTGCGCTGGCGGTGACTCCAGACCGAGACGATGTCGGCGAGTCGGCCGTCGCGCGGCAACGCGATCGTCAGCGTCGGACCGACGAGCACCGCGACGATCTGCTCGGCGAGCTCCTCGGCACCCGGGTTGGGCGCGAGGTCGACGGTGGCAGCCTCGAGGTCGTCTCTGGTGTGCACGGTGACGGAGCCGCGCCCAAGCCGGACCGACAGGTTGATCGGGCCGGTCAGCGCAAACGTCTTCGTGATGTGCGTGTCGTTCATGGTCTTCTCCCGGCTAGCCGTTGATCCAGCCGCTGACGTGCTGGGTTTCGCGTCGTCGACCGCGTCCGGCGGCGCCCTGGCTCGTGTCGGGGGCCCCCGGGCGCAGGGCACCCGCGGCCGCGCGGACCAGCCACGTGTTCACGGAAATGCCCTCCCGTTCGGCTGCCGCGTCGATGTCGGCCTTCAGGCAATCGCCGAGACGCAGCGAGATGCGTGCGCTCATCTCTGCGTCGGAGGGCCGGACGGGCGGCGCCTCGCCGGCCATCGCCGGGGCGACGGCGCGGACGTCCACGGCGATCTCGTCGCCGTCGATGCGCACCGCGACCGCGGGTGCGCCGGGATGGTCGAGCAGCGCCGCGGTGACCTCGTCGGCGATCTCGGAGAGTGCCGCGAGCAGGGCGAGGCGCACCGCGGGAATCGCAGCCGTGGTCAGCGCTTCGGCGATCTCGCGGGTGCGGTCGTCGCCGAGGGCGGCGGCCGCGACGAGCTGCTCGTGCACGCGTGCGAGGTGGGAATCGATCTGCATGATGTCATCATGACATCACGGCGGCGTCATTGCAATGTCGATTTCACCAGCCCTCGGGGCCGCGCTCGTAGCCGTGCGGGACCGATGACTTCGGGCTCCGCGCGCCGTCGAGGAGTCATGCGGACACTCATGCTCGTTCCCGACGAGCTGACGGCGTGGATCCGGGCCACGTCCCGTGAGCGCGGCGCGACGCGCGACGTGAACATCCGCTGACGGCGAGGCCGGCCCCGAGCGCGACCGGCCTCGGCCCCGTGGTCAGGCCTCCTGGACGACGAGCAGCGTGTTGGCGTCGGGGTCGCGGAACCAGAACATCGGCGGCACGGGATCGCCCATGCGCATGACCTCGGGGTCGACGTCGATGCCCGCGGCCTTCATGTGGGCGTAGGTGGCGTCGAT
>DASXCR010000260.1:0-3885 GCA_036491075.1 Solirubrobacteraceae bacterium | reverse complement strand
CGCAAGGGCTCGATCGTCGCGATCGAGCCGGCGACGGGCAAGGTGCGCGTCATGGTCAGCGTGCCCGGCTATGACCCCAACCAGCTCGACGACGCGGCGACGTACGACAAGCTGATCCACGACGACGCGAACTCGCCGCTGCTCAACCGCGCCACGCAGGCCGGCTACGCCCCGGGGTCGACGTTCAAGGTCGTGACCGCGGCCGCCGCGCTGGACACCGGGAAGTTCACCCCCGACTCCATGATCGACGGCAAGTCGCCGATCACCGTCTCCGGCACGCCGCTGTCGAACTTCTCCAACGAGCAATACGGATCGATCACGCTTACGACCGCATTGACGAACTCGGTCAACACGGTGTGGGCGCAGGTCGCCCAGCAGCTCGGCCACAGGACGATGGCCGAGTACATGCAGCGCTTCGGCTTCGGGACCGATCCGCCGCTGGACTACCCCGACGACCAGATGCGCCCGAGCGGCGTGTTCGACACGACCAAGCAGAAGTGGATCCCGCCGCAGTCCGATCGCGTCGACATCGGCCGCGTCGGCATCGGGCAGG
This sequence comes from Solirubrobacteraceae bacterium, assembly GCA_036491075.1. GTDB lineage: Bacteria > Actinomycetota > Thermoleophilia > Solirubrobacterales > Solirubrobacteraceae > CADCVQ01. The sequence goes on along the minus strand of DASXCR010000260.1, from coordinate 3,332 downwards.
AGCGCCTGCAGGTGACGCCGCTGCAGATGGCGGAGGTCGCGGCGACGGTCGCCAACGGCGGCGTGCGGATGAAGCCGCACATCACCAACCGGATCGTCGACGCCGACGGCCGGACCGTGCAGCAGATCAAGCCGCAGGTCGCCGAGCGCGTCATGAGCACCTCCTCCGCGAGCCAGCTCACCGAGATGATGAGCAACGTCGTGCGCGAGGGCACGGGCGTCGGCGCCGCGCTGCAGGGCATCCAGGTCGCCGGCAAGACCGGAACCGCGGAGCTCAACATCGCGAAGTCGATCAACCAGCCGTGGTTCATCGGCTTCGCGCCGACCGACAAGCCGCGGATCGCCGTCGCGGTCACGCTCGAGAACATCCACGGCCCGCAGAGCCAGGGCGGCATCGTCGCCGCGCCGATCGCCAAGGCGATCCTGCAGGAGCTGCTGAAGTGACGCGCCTGGCGACGGGCGCCGTGATCGACGGGCGCTACCGGATCATCGGCCACCTCGGCACAGGCGGGATGGCGGAGGTCTACTGCGCGCACGACGAGCAGCTCGAGCGCAAGGTCGCGCTGAAGCTCCTGCACGAGCGCTTCGCCGCGGACGAGGAGTTCGTCGAGCGCTTCCGCCGCGAGGCCTCGTCCGCCGCGGGGCTGCAGCATCAGTACGTGGTCTCGGTCTACGACCGCGGCGAGTACGACGGCACGCCGTACATCGCGATGGAGTATGTCGACGGGCGCACGCTCAAGCAGCTCGTGCGCGAGAACGGCCCGCTGGACCCGACGCTCGCCGCCGACTTCACGATCCAGATCCTGCGCGCCGCGCGCTTCGCGCACCGCCGCGGCGTGATCCACCGCGACTTCAAGCCGCAGAACGTGATCGTCGACGACGAGGGCCGCGCGAAGGTGACGGACTTCGGGATCGCCCGCGCCGGCGCGTCGGACATGACGCAGACGGGCTCGATCATGGGCACGGCGCAGTACCTCTCGCCCGAGCAGGCGCAGGGGCACGCGGTCAACGCGCGTTCGGACCTCTACTCGATCGGGATCATCCTCTACGAGCTGCTGACGGGTCGCGTGCCGTTCGACGCCGAGTCGGCGGTGACGGTTGCGCTGAAGCAGGTCTCCGAGACGCCGATCGCGCCGCGGCGGCTGAACCCGGCGGTGACGCCCGAGCTCGAGGCGATCGTGCTGCGCGCGCTCGAGAAGGACCCCGCCGACCGCTTCGCCGATGCCGACGAGTTCATCGCGGCGCTCGAGGCGGCAGCCTCGCGGATCCCAACGGCCTCGGTGATCGCGGCGGCGGAGGCGGCCGCGGCGTCGCTGCCGGTGATGGTCGGCCCGCCGCTGCCGCGCCCGCCCGTCCAGTCCGCGGCCGGCCCGCCGACGCTGACGGGGACGTCGCGGATGCTGCCCGTCGACCCGCACCAGATCCAGCAGCCGGCGTCCCCGCAGCGCCCGCCCGTCCCGCGGCGGCGGCGCAAGCGCTGGCCGTACCTGCTCGCCGTGGCGGTCGCCGCCGCGATCCTGATCCCCGCGCTGATCCTGTCGGCAGCGCCGAAGCGCGTGCAGGTCCCCGGCGTCGTCGGATCCACGATCTCCGTGGCGACGCAGAAGCTGCGCAGCGAGGGCTTCGCGGTCGCGGTCGTCCGCGACAGCTCCGACAAGCCGCGCAACACCGTCTACGGGCAGGATCCGGCCGGCGGCACGACGGCCGACAAGGGCGCGAAGGTCACGATCAACGTCTCCGAGGGCCAGCCGATCACGAAGGTCCCCGACGTCATGGGCCTCGGTCACGCCGCCGCGCGCAAGCTGCTGACGGCCGCCGGCTTCACGGTCGACGAGCAGCCGACGCCGTCCGCGACGGTCGTGCGCAACCACGTCATCGCGCAGAACCCGTCGGGCAACTCGCAGGCGGAGAAGGGACAGAAGGTCACGATCCAGGTGTCCAGCGGCCCGCAGCTCTCGCCGGTGCCCGACGTGACCGGCAAGTCCGAGGACGACGCGCGCGCGGCACTCAACGGTGCCGGCTTCACCAACGTCACGGTCGTCGGCAGGGACGATGCGAAGGCCGATCCGGGGACGGTGCTCGAGCAGAGCCCGGCCGCGGACGCCGGGCCGCAGCCGACCGGGACCGAGGTCACGATCACGGTCGCGACCGCGCCGACCTCGGTCAAGGTGCAGGACGTGACCGGGACGACGCAGAACAAGGCGACCGAGACGCTGTCGGGTCAGGGGCTGAAGGTCGTGCCCCAGGACATGGCGGTCGACTCGCCCGACGAGGACGGGCTCGTCCAGTCGCAGGATCCGGCCGCCGGATCGAAGGTCGACGCCGGGTCGTCGGTGACGATCAAGGTCGGCGTCTTCGACCCGAGCCTCGACCCCGAGCCGACGACGACCACGCCGCCCGCCACCACGACGGCGCCGGCACCGCCGCCGTGAGGGTCGCCGTGCTCGCGGGCGGTCGCTCGTCCGAGCACGAGGTCTCGCTGACCGGCGGCGCCTCCGTCGCGGCGGGGCTGCGCGAGGCCGGGCACGACGTCGCCGAGGTGACGCTGGCGCGCGACGGGACGTGGTCCTGCGACGGCGGCGAGCTCGCGCTGCGAGCGGGGCGCGGGCTGCTCGAGGCCGACGCCGTCTTCCCGGTGCTGCACGGCGCGTTCGGCGAGGACGGCACGGTGCAGGGCCTGCTCGAGCTGCTCGACGTGCCGTACGTCGGCTCGGGGGTGCTCGCGTCGGCGGTCTGCCTGGACAAGATCGTCGCGAAGGAGCTGATGGCGCGCGCGGGGATCGCGCAGGTCGCCTACGCGGGCGTGCGCGCGGCGCGCTGGGCTTCGGAGCGCGAGGCGGTGCTGGGCGAGCTGGCGCAGCTCGGGCTGCCGGTGTTCGTGAAGCCGGCGCGGCTGGGGTCGTCATTCGGGATCGCGAAGGTGGTCGAGGTCGAAGGAGTCGGCCCCGCGGTCGACGCGGCGTTCGTGCACGACCCCTGCGTGATCGTCGAGGCGATGAGCACGGGGATCGAGGTCGAGTGCTCGGTGCTGGGGTCGACGAGCGCCGCGAGCGCGTCGCAGCCGGGCGAGATCGTGCTCGCATCCGAGTGGTACGACTTCGCCGCGAAGTACGAGCCGGGCGGGATGACGCTGCGCGTCCCCGCGCGGATCTCCGATGCGGCCCGCGAGCTCGTGCGCGCCACCGCGGTCGAGGCGTTCGAGCGCTTCGGCTGCTCGGGCCTCGCGCGGGCGGACTTCTTCGTCGACGGCGAGCGCGTGCTGCTCAACGAGCTCAACACGATGCCGGGCTTCACGACGACGAGCGTCTACGCGAAGCTGTGGGAGGCGAGCGG
>DASXCR010000259.1:0-16187 GCA_036491075.1 Solirubrobacteraceae bacterium | reverse complement strand
AGAAGGCGCACGCGATCGTCCAGGCGGCGCTGGCGGTGCTGTTCACGGTGTCCGGGATGCTGCTGTGGCTGGGCGAGCGCAACACGGCGCTGCGGCTGCCGGGGACGATCGCGCTGCACGACTGGGCGATGATCGTGGCGGGGGTGCTCATGACCGGCCATGTCTGGATGGCGCTGAGCCCCGGCAAGCTGCCGTCGATGGAGGGGATCCTGCGCGGGACGGTGCCGGCGTCGTACGCGGCCCGGGAGCACCCGAAGTGGGTGCCCGATCCAGACGCCGTCGCCGGCCCGGCGGTGCGCCCCGGACCCTTGCGGCTGGCGGCCGCAGCGGTCGTCCTGGCGCTCGGAGCGATCCTGATCGGGATCTTCTTTACTTAAGTATTTACTTCGTGTATGCTTCCGGGCGTAAGCAAGGAAAGGACTTCGACATGACAGTCGAGACCACCACGAAGGACAAGCAGATCACCATCGACGTACCCGAGGATCGCGTGGCCGAGTTCTACGCGTTCTACGGACACTTCCTCGCCGGCTTCCCCGGACGCCGGCGTCGCGGGGCGGGCGGGCACGGGTCCCGCGGATCGCGCGGCCCCGGCGAGCGCGGACCGGGCGGCCCCGGTGAGCGCGGCGAGCGCGGCGACCGCGGACCGGACGAGCGCGGCCGCGGCGAACGCGGCGAGCGCGGGCCGGACGAGCGCGGACCGGGCGGCCACCGCCACGGTCCCGGACACCACCGCGGGCACCACCGCTGCGGACCGCACGGCGAGCACGAGCACGTCACGCCCGACGAGGCCAGCGCGCCCGCCGAGCAGACGGCGCCCGAGCAGGCCGCGGGCCCGGGCCCGGAGAGCACCGCCTGATGGCGGACAAGCAGATCACCGTCGCCGTCCCCGAGGAGCGCGTACCGGAGTTCTACGTCTGGTTCGCGAGCTTCCTCGCCGCCGAAGAGGGCGGGCGCGTGCCGTGGGGCGGCCCGATGGGGCCGGGCGGCCCGCTCGGCGGCCCGCCCTGGGGCGGCGCCCTGCGCGGCGACGGTCCGCGTGGCCGCGGTCGCGGGCGCGGCGGCCCCGAACGCCACGATGGGCACGAGGCGGTGGGCTGGACGGCGGACGACGCCGACCAGGCCGCGTGGCTGTACGGCAAGCTCGCGCCACCCGCGCGCGAGCTGCTCGATCTGTTGATCGACGCGCCGGGCCGGCGCTTCTCCGGCAACGACATCGCCGCACGGCTGCGCCTGGAGAAGGGCGCGCACGGCGTCGCGGGCATCCTCGCCTGGCCGGGCCGCTACAGCCGCAAGCTCGGCCGCGAGCTGCCGATCGCGACCGAGGGCCGCGACGACGGCGGCACCGACTACTACCTCGATGCCGAGGTGGCGACGCTGTTCGCCGCGGCGAGGGCGTCGCACACGGGGTAGCGCCGCGCGCTACATCTGATCGGCGGAGTACCGCGGGCGGGATCTAGACTCGCGACGATGTCGTTGCATCTCTTCGCGGGTCTGCGCGTGCGGGAGCTTCAGGCGGCCCGGCCGTGGTACGAGCGGCTGTTCGGCGCGCCGACGTTCTTCCCCCACGCCAGCGAGGCGGTGTGGACGCTGGCCGAGGACCGCCACGTCTACGTCGTCGAGCACGCCGACGGCGCGGGCAGCTGCGTCGTGACGATCTTCCTCGAGGACCTCGACGCCCGCGTCGCCGCGATCAGCGCCCGCGGCCTGGAGCCCGACGAGCGCATCACCCTCGACAACGGGGTGCGCAAGGCGATCTACCGCGACCCCGACGGCAACGAGGTGGCCTTCGGCGGCACCCCGCTCGACGGCGGTTGAACGCGACCTCGGTCCGCAGCCGGCGCGCTGCCCCGACGCAGAGCGCGCCGCCGCGCTACCGCGGCGCGCGCAGGCCGAACGGCGGCCGCACGCCCGCCGCGCGCTTGGCCTGCACCACCCGCCGCCGGCGCCGCGCGGCCGGCAGCGCGCGCACGGCCTCGCCGTAGGCGCGCAGCAGGTGGCGCTCGCGCAGCAGGACGTGGCCGATCGCCAGCAGCTCGTAGAACGCGATCCGATGCAGGTCGCCGCGGACGTCGGCCCAGCTGTCGTTCTTGGCCATCATCAGCAGGCGGTTTCTGAACTGCAGGCGCCGGTGCGCCTCGGGCAGCGACGCGCGCGTCGACGGCGAGTAGAAGCGCATGTGCCACGCGATCGCGCGCGGCTCGTAGATGCAGCGCCAGCCCAGCAGGCGCGCGCGCCACGCGAGATCGACGTCCGATGCCCACAGCTCGAGGTCCTCGTCGAAGACCTCGCCGCCGACGGCGCACGCGTCGAGCACCTCGCGCCGATACAGCACGCAGGCCCCGTCGCCGCCGAAGACCTCGGCCGCATGGGAGTACGCGCAGGCCGGCTCGTTGTGGCCGACGAGCCCGTTCTTGCGGCGGCGGTCGACGACCATCCCCGCCGCGTCGAGCACCTCGAGCCGGTCCTCCGACCGCATCCCCGTGGCGCGCACGAGCCGCGGCGCGACCGACCCGACCCCGCGCATCTCCAGGCGCGGGCGGGCGGCGTCGAGGAAGCCCGCGTCGAGCACGCAGTCGGCATTCAGCAGCAGCACGGCGTCGCCCTCGGTCGCGACGATCCCGGCGTTGATCGCCGCGGCATAGGACAGCCGCTCTCGCAGCTCGAGCACGCGCGCGCCGCACGCCTGCGCCACGGACCGCGTCGTATCCGTGCACGCGTTGTCGACGACGAGCACGTCCGCGCCGGGCTGCGCGACCGCCGCCGGCAGCGAGTGCTCGAGCAGCGGCGCCTCGTCGACGCTGAGCACGAGCACCGTCGTGCCGTGGCTCATCGCGCCTCCTCGCGCCGCGCGCGGCGTCGTGCCGTGGCTCATCGCGCCGCCTCGCGCCGCGCGCGCACGAGGCCGGAGAAGGGCGCGGGCGCGCCGGCGCCCCGCGCGACGGCCCGACCCCTCCTCACAGCATCTCCTCGTAGACCGCGACCGTCAACGCCGCGCTGCTCGCCCACGACAGCGTCGCCGCGCGCTCGATACCGCGGCGCGCGAGCTCGGCGTGATGCGCGCGATCGTCGACCGCGCGCCGGATCGCGGTCGCCATGTCGCCGACGTCGAGCGGATCGAAGTAGTCGCAGGCGTCGCCGCCCGTCTCGGGCAGCGCCGTCGCGCGCGCCGCGAGCACGGGCACGCCGCGCGCCATCGCCTCGACGAGCACGAGCCCGAAGCCCTCGTACAACGACGGGTGCACGAGCGCGTCGGCGCCGCGCATGAGCGCGTCCATCGCCGCGTCGGGCAGGTAGCCCGTGAGCATGACCGGCTCGCCGCCCGCCGCCTCGCGCACGCGCTCGCCCTCGCCCGAGTCGACGCCCGCCAGCACGAGCCGGTGCTCGAGCCCCTCGCCGCGCAGGCGCCGGAACGCCTCGACGAGCCGCAGGAGGTTCTTCTTCGGACGCAGGTCGCCGACGGCAAGCAGGTATGGGCCGTCCCCCGGGTCCGGCACCGGCGCGTCGCCGATCGGCAGCGACGGCGCATTCGGGATGATCCGCACGCGCGCCTCGTCGACGTCGTAGCGGCGCACGACGTCGTTGGCGGTGTAGCCCGAGACGCAGATCACGCGCTGCGCCGAGCGCGCGGCGCGCGGGGTGAACGTGCGGTACTTCCAGCCCGTGCGCGGCGAGAAGTCCTCGGGGAAGACCTCGAAGGCGAGGTCGTGGATCGTGACGACGCCCATGCATGGCCGCGCGAGCGGCAAGAAGCAGTTCGGCGTGTGGACGAGATCGGCGCCCAGGCGGCGCAGCCGGGCCGGCAGGCCGACCTGCTCGAAGACGATCTCGGGCCCGGGACCGCCGTGGGAGAGGAAGCGGTACTCGATGCCGGGGTGCTCGGGCAGCGCCGCGATCAGCTCCTTGGCGTAGCGGCCCCAGCCGCGCAGCTGCGGCGCGAACGCGTCGCGGGCGTCGATGGCGACGATCGGCACGCCGCTAACGATGGCAGGCCGCGCCGCGTCCGGCGGGTCCGCGAGCGTCGCGAACCCGCCGGCGACGCGTTCAGGCCGGGGCGATCGCGTAGACGACCTCGACCGTCGCGTCGACCTCCTGGCGACCGGGAGAGACCTGCGTCGGCGCCGCGTCCGTGGTCGCCGGCGACGCGGACTTCGACAGCGCGCCGGCGGCGACGGGCTCCGGCGCGTCCGCCGGGTCGATGACGATCGAGCGGACCCCGGTGACCTTCTCGCCGACCGCAGCGGCCGCGTCGTCGGCGCGGCGGCGCGCGTCGGCGAGCGCCGCGCGGGTGGCCTGCGCCCGGCCGGCGGACGGATCGGAGAACGAGAAGTCCGGTCCGTCGATCGCGTCCGCGCCGGCGCGCGTCGCCGCGTCGATGATCGGACCGACCTTCGCCACGTCCAGCACGCGCACGTCGATCGAGTTCGCCGCGTCGTAGACCGTGTGGTGCTTGCGCGTCTGCGAGCGGCTCAGCGTGACGCCGGTCGTCGTGACCTTGTCGCGCGGCACGCCGTTGGCGGCGATCGCCGCCAGGACGCGCTGCGTGCGCTCGTTCGCGTGACGCCGCGCGCGCTGGCGGGTCGCCGCCTCCGAGCGCACCGAGATCGACAGCGTCGCGACGTCGGGGGTCACGAACGCGACGCCGTTGCCGTCGATGGCGAGCGTCGCCGGGTCGTCGGCGCGCGCCGCGGCCGGGACGAGCGCGAGGGCCAACGTGGCGCAGGCGGTCGCGATGGTGGGGGTTCTCATGGCGGTGCTCCTCGTGTGCGGTTTGGCGGTCCGGGAACGCGTCTCGTCGATGTACGACGCCGGCGGAGGCGATCCATCACATCACGCATGGGAAGCGCTCCGATAGGTTCCGGGCCGATGAGCCGCGGAGCCATGGGCCTGTTTCGCTCCGACGACGACCGCTCGCCCGTGCAGCGTGCGCGACGGCTCGCGCTGCAGACCGCGAGCCTCGCCAAGCTGCCCCGCCCCGTCGCGCGCTTCTGGTGGCGCGCGTTGCGCCGCGCGCGGGCCGAGAAGGACACGTGGAGCATCGACGTCGCCTGCCGGCCCGCGGAGCTGCGGGTCCTGCTCGACGCGCTGTCGGGCGCGCGCCGCGTCGCCGAGGTCGGCACCGCCGCCGCCTGGACGACGTCGTGCATCGCGCTCGCGCGCTCCGATCGCACGGTCGACAGCTGGGACGTCGAGGCGCACCCCGAGCGCGACCGCTACCTCGCGTTGCTGCCGGCGGCCGAGCGCGCGCGCATCACGTTGCACGACCGTCCCGGCGGGCTCGGGCCGGCCGCTCCGCCGCCCGTCGACGCGGTCTTCATCGACTCCTCGCACGAGCGCGAGGAGACCGTCGCCACGTTTCGCACGTGGGAGCCGGCGCTGACCGTGGGTGGCGTCGTCGCGTTTCACGACTACGACGACGACGCGTACCCCGGCGTCACCGAGGCCGTCCGCGAGCTCGGGCTGCAGGGCGAGGCGCGCGGGCACCTGTTCGTGTGGCGCAAGCCGTAGTGGCCCGCCAGCCGCCCGGCCAGGCGTTCGCCGCGCGCGGTTACCATGGCCCTGCCGTGCCCGAGGTCAAGGACGACATCACGCAGGCGCCGCGCCAGTCGCGGATCTTCGAGCTGCCGATCGAGCTCGATCCGCCCGACGAGCTGCTGCAGCGGATCATCGGCTGGGTCGGCAACGACGGGCAGACGAAGCGGGTGATGTACGTCAACGCGCACGTCATCAACCAGTCGCGTGAAGATCCCGCGCTGCGTGCCGCGCTCGAGGAGGCCGACCTCGTCTACTGCGACGGCTACGGCGTGCGCCTCGCCGCGAAGGCGCTCAACACCGAGATTCCGCATCGCATGACCGGCGCCGACTGGATCTGGGACCTCGCCGCGCTCTGCGAGGCACAGCAGACGTCGATCTACCTGCTCGGCTGCGAGCCGGGCGTCGCGCGCCAGGCCGGGCTGCGCCTGCGCCGCACGCACCCGAACCTGCGCATCGCGGGCGCCCACCACGGCTACTTCGCGATCGGCTCGGGCCACGACGACCGCGTCGTCGAGGACATCAACCGCTGCCGCCCGGACATCGTGCTCGTCGGCATGGGCACGCCGAAGCAGGAGCTGTGGGCGCAGCGCACGGTCGACAGCCTCGACTGCTCGGTCCTGTGGACCGTCGGGGCCCTCTTCGACTTCGTCTCCGGACGCGTGCCGCGCGCTCCGGCCTCCCTAGCGGACAATGGACTGGAATGGATCTTCAGACTGGCGATCGAGCCGCAGCGGATGTGGCGGCGGTACCTGGTGGGCAACCCGGTGTTCCTGAGCCGGGTCGTGACGCTGGCCCGCCAGCGTCACCGCCACCTCCGCTGAACCCGAAGCGAGAGCGCAGGCTCGCATGGCTCGGCCTCGCGGGCGCGGGCGCGCTCGCGCTCGGCCTCGCGTCGTACGCGGGCATCGTCGGACACGGCGGCCTCGGCGGGGCGATGCACGTCGCCGCCGCGATCGCCGTGCTGTTCGGGATCGCCGGCTTCGGGCTGACGCGGCTGCTGCTGCCCGCGACGCTGCGCCGCCACGAGGCGCTGTGGGTGCTGCCCGTCGGCGGCGTGGCGACCGCGCTCGAGCTCGCGCTGCTGTCCTACGCGTTCGTCCCATTCGATCCCGCGCTCGGGATCGTGCTGGTGGGAGGGGTCGGGCTGGGGGTGTTCGCATGGCGCCGAGACCCGGGCCTGCACTCGCGCGACGCCCCCGCCGACGCGGCCTCGTGGCGGATGCTCGCCGTACCGCTCGTGCTCGCGATCCTGATCGGCGCGATCGCGTTGCTGCCGATGTTCCGCGGCGGCTTTCTGACCGTGATCGGCAACGGCTCGGACGCGCACCTCGCGGTCGGCACGGCGCAGTTCCTGCAGCACGACCTGCCGACCGCCGTCGACCCGAAGCAGGCGGTCGACCGGGTGCCGCTCGTGTGGCGCTCCAAGCCGCCGATCTACCTCGCGTTCGGCGCCGTCGCGCGGGTCGCCGGCCTCGACCCCTACGCCGTCATCGCGACGCTGTCGGCGGCGCTGCTGGCGTTCGCAGCGCTCGGCTACTGGCTGCTGGCGCGCGAGCTGCTCGGCGCGGGCCCGTGGGGCGCGGCCGCCGCGATGGGCCTCGTCGGCATCAACCGCATCGAGCTGTTCACCGGGATGCACCCCTACTTCAACCAGACGTGGGGGTACATGACGACGGCGTTCGCGATGGTGCTCGGGTGGCATGTCGTGCGCCACCGAACACGCGGCGGCGTGCTGCTGTTCGCCGCCTTCATCGGCGTGCTGGCGTTCGCCTACCCGCTCGCGCTGCCGGTCCCGCTGATCGCGGGCATCTTCTTCGCGGGGTTCGAGCGCCGCCGCCGCGGGCTGTCGCTGCTGCGGATCCCGCGGCTGCGCAGCAAGAAGCAGCTGCTGTGGATCGTGCCGCTGTTCCTGCTGCTGATCATCCCGCTGCAGGGCGTGCTCGAGAAGACGGCCGCGTCGGTGCGCGTGCTCGGCCCCGGCTACTCGCTCGTCAACTGGGGCGGCGACCTCACGCACTTCTTCCCGGAGCGCTTCTTCCTCGGCATCGACGGGACCGGCGGCGCGCTCGTGGCCGTGCCCCTGATCGCGATCGGCCTCGTCCTCGCGCTGCGCCAGGCCCCGCGCGACATCCGCTGGGGGCTCGGCGCGGTCGTCGCGTTCGGCGTCGTCGCGGCGCTGTACTTCCGCCCGCGCGAGTTCGGCTGGTACTTCCACTTCAAGGCGCTCGCGTTCGTCGGCCCGCTCGTGGTGGCGTCGGCGGCGGTCGGGTTGTCGAAGATCCGCTGGCAGTGGGTGAGCCTCGTCTGCGTGCTGCTCGTGATCGGGATCACGCGCAACGGCGCCGCGCACGAGCTCGGCACGACGTTCGACCAGCTGCCGAAGTCGCTGCTGGCGCTGAGGGCCGTCGACCGGGCGCTTCCGCCGAGCGCCTCGATCCGGCTCGACATCCCGCCCGACGGGCGCATGCTGTGGGCCGGCAACCTGCTCGCGGGCGAGCGGCTGTGCTCGCAGCGGCCGCTGCTGGACACGAGCTATCCGCACGTGCCGGTCTCGCGCGAGGCCGACTACGTGCTCGTCGACAAGGACTGGCGCAAGCCCTTCGACGCCGTCGGCCCGCCGGTCATGAACCTCTCGCGCTACTTCGTCTACCACCTCAAGCGGGGCCTGGGTCGCGACCGCTGCTCGCGGGAGATGGTGCTGACGGTGAAGAAGCTCTACGCGGGCGGCAAGGACGTGAAGGGGTAAAACCACGACGACGGAGGCAGACGTGTCCGCCAGCTCCACCGACAGTGCTCCCGCCAACCTGCAGGCGTTCACGCTGCTCGACCTCGCGCAGTACACGCGTGAGAAGGAGTACGCGACCAACGCGAGCAGCGACTACCACCTGTTCTACGTCGGCCGCGACGACGTGCACGAGATCCTCAAGCACGTCCTGTCGCGCGTGCAGGTGTCGCTGTATCTGAACATGTTCGGCTTCGACGACGACGAGCTCAACGACGTCATCATGGAGAAGGCGGCCGACCCGTCGATCACCGTGCTGATCACGCTCGACAAGAGCCAGGCCGGCGGCGTGCACGAGAAGAAGATCCTCGCCTCGGACATGGCCAAGGACCCGGTCGCCTTCAACGCGCACTTCGCGATCGGCCAGTCGCAGACGCACCAGATCACGCACACGAAGGGCTTCGTCGCCGACGGGCGCGTCGCCGCCGAGGGCTCGACGAACTGGTCGTCGTCCGGCGAGGGCTCATACATCGTGCTCGGCCAGGACGCCAAGCAGCAGAGCGGCTTCAAGGCGCAGAACAACACCCAGTCGATCATCACCGACGCCGACACCTGCTCGCGCTTCACGGCCGAGCTGATCGCCGAGCACATGACCGCGAAGTCCCAGGGCGGCACGCTGGGTCGTTCCGCGCCGCCGTCAGGCTCGGCAACCTCGCCGACGACCCCGCCCGGGGTCGGCGCCCGCACGACTTCGTAGGCTCTTACGCGCGTGCGATGAGCTGTACCCCAAGCCCCGTCCGGGGCCGGACAGGAGTCAAGCAGCCGTGAAGGTCCTGGTGGTCGACGACGAGCCGAGCGTGCGCTCAGCGCTGCAGCGCGCGCTGGCGCTCGAGCGCTACGACGTGGCCCTCGCGCAGGACGGCCAGGAGGCGCTGGACACGCTTGCGGAGGGCGTCGTCGACGCGATCGTGCTCGACGTCTCGATGCCGCGGATCGACGGGCTCGAGGTCTGCCGCCGGCTGCGCGCCGCCGGCGACCGCACGCCCGTGCTGATGCTGACCGCGCGCGACGCGATCGACGACCGCGTCGACGGCCTCGACGCCGGTGCCGACGACTACCTCGTCAAGCCCTTCGCGCTGCGCGAGCTCAACGCGCGCCTGCGCGCGCTGCTGCGGCGCGTCGAGCCCGGCGGGCCGACGCTCGCGTTCGGCGACCTCGTGCTCGACACGTCCGCCCACGAGGTCCACCGCGGAGCGCGCAAGATCGAGCTGTCGCGCACCGAGTTCTCGCTGCTCGAGCTGTTCCTCGAGCATCCGCGCCAGGTGCTCACCCGCTCGACGCTGTTCGAACGCGTCTGGGGCTATGACTTCGGCGCGACCTCCAACGCGCTCGGCGTCTACATCGGCTACCTGCGCCGCAAGACCGAGGAGGGCGGCGAGCGACGCCTGCTGCACACGGTGCGCGGCATCGGCTACGTCCTGCGCGAACCATGATGGCGCTGCGCCACCGGCTGACGATCCTGGCCGCGGGCACGGTCGGCATCACGGTGGTGCTGATCTCGATCGTGGCCTACGTCGCGCTGCGCAGCGAGCTGCGCGGACAGGTCGACGACGCGCTGTCGGCGCAGCTCGAGCAGGTCCGCGAGAACGGCGGTCTGCTGATCCGGCGCACGGACTTCCCGCTCCCGCCCTCGCGCAACGGCGCGCCGTCGGGTCCCGTCCAGGTCATCACGTCCACGGGGGACATCTACTTCCCCGCCCAGGGCGGTCTCACGGTGCCGGTCGACGCCGGCGACCGCGCGGTCGCCGCCGGGCAGCGCACGTCGCTGCTGCGCGACACCCGCGGCGGCGGCGTGCCGCTGCGCGTGCTGACCGTCGGTGTTCCCGGCGGCGGGGCGATCCAGTTCGTGCGCAGCCTGCGCAACGTCGACTCGACGCTCTCGCGGCTGCGGCTGCTGCTGGCGCTGCTGTGCTTCGCCGGCATGCTGCTGGCGGCGCTCTTCGGCCGGCTGTTCGCGCGCCGGGTGATCCAGCCGGTGACCGACCTCACCGCGGCCGCCGAGCACATCACCCAGACCGAGGACCTCGGCCGGCGGATCGAGGTCCCCGGCGACGACGAGGTCGGGCGCATGGCGGCGCGCTTCAACACGATGCTCGACACGCTCGAGGGCTCGCGGCGCGCGCTCGACGACTCGGTCCACGCGCAGCGCCAGCTCGTCGCGGACGCCTCGCACGAGCTGCGCACGCCGGTGACGTCGCTGCGCACGAACATCGAGGTCCTGCTGGCCGGCGGCGAGCTCCCCGACGACGACCGGCGACGCCTGCTCGAGGACGTCCGCGCCGAGACCGAGGAGCTCAGCGCGCTGATCACCGACGTCATCGAGCTCGCGCGCGGCGACGAGCCGCTGTCGGGGGTCGAGGAGGTGCAGCTCGACGCGCTCGTCGCCGAGGCGGTCGCGCGCGCGCAACGCCGGCGGCCGAACGTCACGTTCGCGACCGGCCTGACGCCGACGGTCGTCGAGGGCCTGCCCGACCGGCTCGGCCGCGCGGTCGACAACCTGCTCGACAACGCCGGCAAGTACAGCCCCGGCGGGACCGTGGTCGAGGTGCTGCTCGCCGCCGGCGAGCTCAGCGTCCGCGATCACGGCCCCGGGATCCCGGCCGCCGACCGCCCGCACGTCTTCGACCGCTTCTACCGCGGCGCGACGGCGCGCGGGCGCCCCGGCTCGGGGCTCGGGCTCGCGATCGTGCGCCAAGTCGCCGAGACCCACGGTGGAACGGTCGCGGTCTACGAGGGCGCGGGCGGGGGATCGCGCTTCGTCCTAAAGCTGCCCGTGCTCGGGACCGGCGTCGACGCGGGCGGGGCGGAGCAGGCGGCGACGCAGCCGCTGAGGCCCGCCGGCTCGCCGGTGTCCGAGCCCGACGCGCGGCCCGATGCTGCGGCGACGGAGCCGCTGGCGCACGAGCCCGACGATCCCGCGACGGACCCGCGGGCGGCCGAGCCCGACGTGCGACCCGATGCTCCCGCGACGGAGCCGCTGGAACACGAGCCCGACGATCCCGCGACGGACCCACGGGCGGCCGAGCCCGACGTGCGACCCGATGCTCCCGCCACGGGCTCGCGGGCAGCCGCGTCCGAGCCGGAGCGTGACGGTCCCGCGGCGCAGCCGCCGGAGCCCGCCGCGCCGCGCGGCGACGGACCGCAGAACGGCCGGCCCGGCGCCCCAGAGCCGGCGCGCGAGCCGTCCGCGTCCTGACAAGCGCCTCAGCCGCGCAGGTCGATCCCCATCCACACGACGCGACCGAAGCGCGTCGCTGCATCGCCCTCGCGCACGAAGCCGCAGCGCTCGTAGAACGCCACCGCGCGCGGTGCGGCGCCGGCGGACACACGCGAAGCCCCGGCGTCGCGGGCCAGCCCGAGGACGTCCGCGACGAGCTCGCCGCCGATGCGGTTGCGCATCGGCGGCGGCTCCACGAACAGGCCCTCGAGCTCCCACGCGTCGTGCGAGATGGCCGACCATTGCGAGAAGCCGGCCGGCGCCTGCTCGCCGACGAGGAGCGCGACGCGCACGCGCAACTGCTCGATCGCGCCGGGCATCAGCGCGATCGCGCCGCGGTGTGCGGCGAGGTCGGCGCGGTGCTCCTCCCAGATGAGAGAAGCCCGCAGCTGCAGCGCCTCCAGCGCCGCCCGCTCGCCGGGCAGGGCCGGGCGGATGATGAGCCGGTCGCGCACCTGACGATGGACAGCGACTCGACGCTCAGCGATCTGGATTGAACCGGGCTATGGACCAGTCTGAGACATCACATGCGACCTCTTTGAGTGCAAGGGCCTTCGTGACGCCCACGCTCTCGTTCAATCCGTGCGCGATCTTGTTGCGACGATCAACGAGGAAGTCGAGTTCCCGACGGAGCCGCTCGTCGTCTGAGTCCAGCGTCTCGCGAAGCTCGTTCGACCAAGTCGTGTCGAACCTGCCTGCTAGCCGCTGGAGACCGTCTGCCGAAGGATTGGCCGAACGTTCCAGCCATGACCTCGCGAAGGTCCCGGCGGGACCGCCTGAGTTCGCGCGGACATACTCACCACACACGATCACCGTAGCTTGCTCGATGAACCCGGACGAGCGCACCACGAGCAGACGGGCCAGCCAATCGCGTACGTCCCGCTGCATGTTTGGTCGGGCAGGCGTACGAGTTCCGCAAGTTCGTCCAACCGACTCCTCAGGAGACCGATTTCGCGCGGTGGCCAATGCACCGTCACGAGATGCGGCATCGTCGATGCCTACGTCGACGCGAATGTTCGCGTCGCGATCGCAAGTCTTGTCCGAACGGCGTCCTCGTCGGCCGTCGCACGCGAGATCGCGGAAACGAAGGAATCGTCCTCAAGCAGATCCCGCGTTGCTCGTCCGACCGCGTCAGGCTGCGGCGTGGTCCCCTCATCCAGTCGGCGGAACATGCCGACGAGCACAGCCTCGGTCCGAGCGGCGTTGACCTGCCCGCTTCCACTTCGAAACGCATCGCGGCCCGGCCCTCGGTCGGCGTTCAGCAAGGCGACGCTCTGCGCGAAGCGAGAGCTGATCGTCGGGGCCGCCAGCTCCTTCATATTCCGGTGTGCAGCCGCGAAGTCGTTGAGATACTTCTTGAGCGGTCGCTTGTACGTTCCTGGAGATGTGTACAGTGCCACCGCTCGCAGCAACAGCTCCTGATCGCGAATGCGTGGGGATTCTGGCCCGTAGAGCCTGCGCCAATTCTCATCAGCATTGAGCTTCGTTAGAAAGTCGATGAACGGTCCCGCATAGAGAGCCACGCGGATCTCGTGAGCCGTCAGTTGCGTGCCTCCAGCATTGAGTCGCTCGAAGATCTGGTACACAGCATCCAGAGACTCCGCCGTACCGTCGGTGCGCACGATCGTTGCCTGAATGAACGTGTTGTCCAGGGTGCGCCTCTGCTCCTCGTTCAAGGAGTCATACGTCAGTCCTTGGAAGGTGTCGCCCACGCTGGCGAGCGCGAATACCTTGCCATCGTGGACTCCGCGGTAGAACGCCGCAAGGGTCCGTAACCGTTGCTGACCATCGAGCACCAGGTAGCGCTTATCTGTTTGCTGAACCAGGAAGATGCCGGGAATCGGGTAGCCCAGCAGCAGCGATTCGATGAACCGATCCATCTGTGGACGGTTCCAAACGAAGCGGCGTTGGAAGCCCGCTGTTTCGAGCCCCGCACCCAGGCCAAACGACGGGATGACGATGTCGCCCCGGTCGAGCCGCCGTGCCAGCCCTTCCACATCGAAGTCCGAGCCCGAGTACGTGACAGCTTCGGGCTCCGGATCGACGGCCTCGAGTTCTTCCAGGTCCTCGGCCACCAGGTCTGGTGCCTCGGCGTAGTCGGACGTGGTCATGTGCGTGGTCACGCGGTTGACTAAAGCAGACCTCGGACGAGCTCTTGAGAAATGCGCAGTCCTAGGCGCCGCGCTGCACGATTTCGCCGCATTCCGCGGGTATCCAGCGCGTGATGCGTCGCCTTCGCGGTGCCTCAGCCAGCGCCGCCCCCGCCGGCCGCTCCCCCGCCCCCGCCGGCCGCTCCTCCGCCCCCGCCGCCGCCGAACGCCTGGCGCAGCCCGCCGAAGCCACCGCCGCCGCTCGCCGCCGCGGTCTTCGAGGTCGCGGTGATCTGCGTGGCGACGAGGTTGCCGTTCTTGTCCTTCGTGCCCTGCACGACGACGGTGTCGCCGGGATAGATCCCCTTCGGGCTCGCCGCGGCGTTGCGCGTGACCTTCGACTGCGCGTTCGTCCGGACCTTCACGGTCGTGCCGTCGGTGTTCGTGATGTACAGCGTGCTGCCCTTCTTGTTCGCGACCGAGCCGATCGTCGGCGCGTTCGCCGCCGCCGCGCCCGTCGTGCCGCCGGCGCCCGTCGCCCCGCCGGCTCCGGTGGCGCCGCCCGCGCCCGCACCGCCGCCGCCGAACGCGGCGCGCCCGCCACCGGCTGCGCCCGTCCGCGCGAACGCCGCGCGCCCGCCGCCGGCCGCGGTGGCCGCGCCGCCGCCACCCCCGCCGCCACTGCCCTGCTGGCCCTTCTGTACCTGCACGCCGGCGATGAAGCCGGCTGTCGCCAGCAGCAGCCCGCAGAGCCCGACGGTGAGCGGCGTCACGAGCTTGCGCCGCGAGCGCGCACGCGGCGGCGCGCCGTCGTCGTCGTCGATCGCGGGCTCCCAGTCGTCGTCGAGCCGGGCGTCACGGCCCGGGGCGTCGGGAGTGGAGGATCGGTCGGGCATATCGGCTCCAGGGTCGGGATGGTCGGGGGAGGTCATTCGAAGCGCAGCGCGTCGATCGGGCTCAGGGACGCGGCGCGGGCGGCCGGGTACGTGCCGAAGAACAGGCCGCACAACAGCGCCGATCCGAACGCGAGGAAGACGGAGTACAGGGCGATCACGGGCGACACGCCGGCGATCTCGAACTGGCTGCCGATCACCCCGATGGCCACGCCCGCAAGGCCGCCGAACAGCGACACCAGCACGGCCTCGGTGAGGAACTGCGTGAGGATGTCCGCGCGCCGTGCGCCGATCGCCTTGCGGATGCCGATCTCGCGCGTGCGCTCGGTGACGCTGACGAGCATGATGTTCATCACGCCGATCCCGCCGACGAGCAGCGAGATCGCGGCGACCGCGCCGAGCAGCGTCGTGAAGACCTGCGTGCTCTTGTCCGAGGCGGCGCGCACCGAGCCCTGGTTGGTGACCTGGAAGCCGGGGTTCGTCGGGTCGGTCACGTCGTGGCGCGTGTCGAGGATCGAGGTCACCTCGGCCTGCGCGGCGTCGAGCGTCTTCGACGACGTCGCCTGCACGGTGATGCTGCTCAACGCGCCGTAGCCGGCGAGCGAGTCCTGCACGGCGGTCAGCGGCGCGAACACGATGTCGTCCTGGTCCTGCGTGCCGTTTGACCCCTTCGCCTTCGTCACGCCGACGACCTGGAAGCTCGTCCCGTTGACGCGCAGCGACTGGCCGACCGGGTCCTGCCCGCCGAACAGGTTCGTCACGATCGTCGGGCCGACGACGACGACGCGGTGGTGCTTGGTCACGTCCTGCGTCGTGAACATCGCCCCTTCCGCGACGTCGTAGTCGCGCGCCTGCGCATACGCGGGCGTCGTGCCGACGAACGACGACGGCGAGTAGCTCGACGAGCCGCTGACGAGCGTCGTCCCGGTCGCGTCGACGACCGGGGAGGCATCCTTGACGTCGGGCGCGTTGAAGTGGTCCTGCAGCGCGGCGACGTCCTTCGCGTCGAGGTCGACGCCGCCCCCGCCGCCCGCGCGGAAGCCGCCCGGCCCGCCGGCACCGAACTGCGACTGGACGATCAGCACGTTGGAGCCGAGCGCGTCGATCCCGGCCTGGACCTGCTGCTTGGAGCCGTTGCCGACCGCGACGAGCACGATCACCGCGGCGACGCCGATCGTCATTCCGAGGATCGTCAGCCCGGAGCGCAGCTTGTTGGCGGAGATCCCCGCCAGCGCGATCCGCAGCGTCTCGGCGAGCGTCACGCGGCCCGCGTCCCGAGCCGGCTGTCCTCGAGCACGCGGCCGTCGGCGAGCCGGACGATCCGCTGCGCGCGCTCGGCGACGTCGCGCTCGTGCGTGATCAGCACGACGGTGCGGCCCTCGCCGTGCAGCCGCTCGAAGACGTCGAGCACATCCGACGTCGAGCGCGAGTCGAGGTTGCCGGTCGGCTCGTCGGCGAGGATCAAGGACGGGTTCGTGACGATCGCGCGCGCGACCGCGGCGCGCTGCTGCTGGCCGCCGGAGAGCTCCGAGGGCTCGTGATCCATGCGGTCGCGCATCCCGACGGCCTCGAGCGCGGCGACCGCGCGGCGACGGCGCTCGGCGCGGGCGACGCCGGCGTAGGACAGCGGCAGCGCGACGTTCGCCAGCGCGGTCGTGCGCGGCACGAGGTTG
>DASXCR010000258.1:0-7409 GCA_036491075.1 Solirubrobacteraceae bacterium | reverse complement strand
TGAAGTCCCGCAACGCCGGGGCAACCGCTAGCGTAGGCCGATCTGAACCCGACTCGGGAGTACTCAATGACCAAGCAGGAGCTCGCACAGAAGGTGGCCACGGACACCGGTCTCAGCGGTTCTGACGCAAAGGGTGCCGTCGACGCCACCTTCGACGCGATCGCAGCCGAGCTCGCTGGAGGCGGCGAGGTCGCCGTCGCAGGCTTCGGCAAGTTCAGCGTGAGCGAGCGTTCCGCTCGTGAGGGCCGCAACCCGGCCACTGGCGAGAC
The DNA here is from genome assembly GCA_036491075.1 of Solirubrobacteraceae bacterium. GTDB lineage: Bacteria > Actinomycetota > Thermoleophilia > Solirubrobacterales > Solirubrobacteraceae > CADCVQ01. The sequence continues at coordinate 7,140 of DASXCR010000258.1, read as the reverse complement.
GATCCAGATCGCAGCCAGCAAGGCCGCGAAGTTCTCAGCCGCGTCAGCGCTCAAGAAGCAGCTCAACGGCTGAACCGCGGCGTTGTCCCGCGACGCGTAGCGAGCGCGGAGCGACACCGCCACCACAAGCCTCAGCAGCGACGAACACCCCGGAAGCCGTGCGCGGCCGGGGTGTTCGTCGTGGCCGCTTGCGGGTCCCGGCACGAGGTGCGGCCCGCTCAGCAGCGCTCGCCGCTCGTCCACGATCGCCGCTCCGCGCAGCCCGCGATCCCGGCCCCGACGAGCAGCAGCAGCGCGACGATGTACAGGCCGAGCATCATGATCGCCAGCAGCAGGAACAGCTGGACGGCCGCGAAGCCGTTGGCCGCGGAGACGTAGAGCCCGACGACGGCGGGCACGGCCTGCAGCGCCAGGCCGCCCGGGATGCCGCCGAGCAGCGCCGAGCGCCAGCGCATGCGCGTGAGCGGCGCGTAGCGGTAGATCGTCGCGAACACGAGCATCGAGCCGACGCCGTTGAAGACCAGGATCATCGGGCCGGGGAAGCCGCGCCCGGGCCGCAGCTCCGACGACACGTTCGTCACGATCGTGATGCTCAGCGACGCGAGGATCACCGCGAACGCGACGAGCGCGCCGAGCCCGAGGTTGCGCACGCGCCCGATCAGGATGTTGTGGCGCGGGACGCCGAGGATCCGCGACAGGCAGCGCTCGATGACGCCGATGCCGCCCGACGTCGTCCACAGCATCGCGAACAGCGCGAGCGCGAGCAGCATCGGCGAGTTGTCGCGCGTGCCGAGCACGAGCTTGCGGATGTCGCCGTGCAGCGCCCCGGGCAGGAAGCGGTTGAGCTGATCGGCGACCGACAGCGCGGAGACGACGTCCTTCAGCAGCAGCGCCTCGAGTGCCGCGAGACCCAGCGCGAACGGCGCGAGCGACAGCAACAGGTAGTAGGCGAGCGCCGGGACGTCGTCGGCGATCCCCTCGCCCCAGTAGAACTCGTACAGCCTGCGCGGCACGATCCACAGCATGTGGCCGATCGTGTGGTGGTGTCCGCGTCGGCGCGTGACCGGCGCCGGCGCGCCATCGCCGTCACGCGAATGCCCGCCCGGCGCGTCGTCGGCCGGAGCGTCGGGGCCGACATCGGTCTCGCCGCCCGCGGCGCCGGGAGGGAGCCGGGCGGCCACGGCCTCGCCGCCCGGCGCGGCGGGCTCGGCGGCCATCGCCTCGCCGCCCGGCGCAGCGGGGCTCACGTGCGCAGCTTCCGCCGGATGACGAGCCTGCGCCCCGACCACGTGCCGTCGATCGCGCATACCTTCACGTCGACCAGGCGGCGCGGCAGTGCCACGTCGCAAACGACGTCCTCGCTCATGTCGGTGGGCACCCTCGAGGCACGCTTCGGCCAGGCTACCCAGAGCATGCCGTCTGGATGAAGCTTGGCGTGCGGCCCGCCGATCCGGCGTTCGAGCTCGGCCCGCGACGACACGAACGTGACGACGAGGTCGAGCTCCCCGGCGGCCCGCGCGAGCACGCGCACGCCGTCCGCAAGCTCGCCGACGAGCGCCGCGAACCCGCTGGGCGCCGCGACGCAGCGCGCGCGCACGCCCGGCGTCGATCCGAGCTTGCGCACGAGCGGGCTGCCCGGGTCGCCGGCGACGCCGGCCGGCGTCACGCGGGCCGCGCTCATTTGGCGCCCGTCGCCGCGCCGCATGCACGCGCGCCCGCGAGCGCCCTCACCATGCCTCCGCCGCGAGCTGCGCGATGACCTTCGACAGCTGCCCGCCCTGCCATGCGAGCGGCGACCTGCCCTCGGCCTCGACCTCGAGCCGGCCCTGCGCCAGCAGCTCCGCGTACGCCTCGCCGAGCGCGAGCGGATGCCCGGGGTCGGCGCCGTCGCGACTCGCGACGACGACCGCCGGGCACTCGATGCGCTCGAGCGCGTGCAGGTCGTCGAACGGGCGCGAGCGCGGGACGGCGTGCAGCGCGTCCGCCACCGCGTCGAGATGCTCGTGGCGCGACAGGCTCTGGCGCACGAACGTCGCGACGGACTCCCTCCAGGCCGGATCGAGCGCCTCGAGCCCGTATGCCGCGAGGTAGCCGTCGATCCCGTCGCGGCGCGTCCCCTCCGACAGCGCGTCGTAGCGCTGCAGCCGCCCGTCGCGGTCGTAGTCCAGCGGGTCGAACGCCGGGGTGATCACGACGAGCCCGGCGACGCGCTCGGGCATGTCGAGCGCCAGGCGCAGGATCGTGTGCGCGCCCATCGAGCCGCCCGCCAGCACTGCGCGCTCGAGCTCGAGCGCGTCGAGCACCGCCGCGAGATCGGCGCTGAGCTCGTCGTAGCCGTACGCGCCGGGTGCAGGAGCGGGCGACGACACGCCGTGTCCGCGCGCGTCGTAGCTGACGACGCGATGCCCCGCGCGCTGCAGCGAGCGCGACCCCATGACCACGTAGCGCCGCGTGCTCGAGAGGCCGTGCAGGAGCACGACCGGGATGCCGTCGCCGTCGTCGGTCACGCCCAGCGTGACGTCGTCACCGGCGATCGAGCGCTCGAGCATGCGTCCTAGCCTTGCAGCAGCGCCGGTCCGCAGGCCCCGCCGGTGCGCGACGAGCCTTCTCTACCATCGTTCGCATGACCGTCATCGACGTGAGCGAGGCCGATTTCGAGGCCGAGGTGCTGAACCGATCCAGCGAGATCCCGGTCGTCGTCGACTTCTGGGCGCCGTGGTGCGGGCCGTGCCGCCAGCTCGGCCCGCTGCTCGAGAAGGCGGCCGCCGCGCGCGACGGCAAGGTCGTCCTGGCGAAGATCGACACCGACGAGAACCCCCACCTCTCAGAGCGCTTCGCCATCCAGGGGATCCCGGCCGTGAAGGCGTTCCAGAACGGCGAGATCGTCGCGGAGTTCGTCGGCGGCCTGCCGCCCGCTCAGGTCGAGAGGTTCTTCGACGGCCTCGTGCCGTCGGAGTCCCAGCGGCTGCTGGAGGCCGGCGACGAGGCGTCGCTGCGCCAGGCGCTGGCCCTCGATCCGAAGAGCGTCGACGCCGCGTTCGCGCTCGCGCAGCTGCTCTACCGCGCCGGCGACGCGGACGGGGCGCTCACGCTGGTGCGCAACGCGCCCGGCAGCTTCCGCGCCGAGGGCCTCGCGGCGCGGATCGAGCTCGAGGCCGACGATCCGTCGCCGGAGCTCGTCGCGGCCCTCGCCAAGCTCGACGACGGCGACCTCGCGGCGGGCCTGGACGAGCTCGTCGCGCTGCTCGCGGCCAAGAACGTCGACGCCAACCGCATCCGCCGGATCGTCGTGGCGATCCTCGACGAGCTCGGCGTCGACCATCCGCTCGCCCGTGAGACGCGGCGCAAGCTCGCCGCCGCCCTGTACTGAGGCTCGCCGGCTACGCCCGCGCCGCGGCGACGTGCTCGCGGACGAGCCGTGCCGCCCGTTGCGGCTGCTCCCAGAAGAACAGGTGGCCGACGCCGTCCAGCAGCTCCAGGCGCGCACCGGGGATCAGCCCCGCGACGATCTCGCCGTTGGCGACCGCGAGCATCTGATCGGCGGTGCCGTGCACGACGAGCGTCGGGGCCGCGATCTCCCCCAGCCGCGCGCTCGTGTCGTGGCCGATGATCGCCTGCACCTGCAACAGCGTCATCGCCAGCGCCATCGGATACATCGCGGCGACCTCCGAGAAGCGCTCGAAGTTGCCCGCACCGGTCGCGAAATCGGGCGACACGTTGTACTCCCAGCCGGCACGGACCTTGCGCTCGGCGTCGCCCGACAGGATCGCCGCGGCGAGCGACTGGACGACCGCGTCGTCGGTGAACTGCGCGCCCGGGCCGCCACAGTACGTGGCGCCGAGCGTCAGCGTCAGGATCCGCTGCGGCTGGGCGAGCGCGAGCTCCTGCGCGACCATCCCGCCCATCGAGATCCCGAGCACGTGCGCGCGCTCGATCTGCAGCGCGTCGAGCAGCGCGAGCGCGTCCTCGGCGAGACGAGCGATCGTGAACGGCTCGCTCTCGGCCGCGCTGCGCCCGACGCCGCGGTGGTCGTAGAGGATCAGCTCGAAGTCGCGTTCGAGCTCGCCGAGGAACGCCTCGCCCCAGTGCAGGCTGTGGCCGGACATGCCCATGATCAGCAGCAGCGGCTCGCCTGCCCCGCGGCGCTCGTAGTACAGCTCGGTCCCGTTGACGGAGAGGCTCGGCATCGGTTGCACGCTACAGCGGGAGGGCGAGCTGGTCGCTCGCCTCGGCGACCTCGCCGGGCCCAAACGCGGCGACGCGCACGCCGAGCAGTCGCACGGGACGCGATGGGGCGTACTCGCGCAGCAGGGTCACCGCGATGCCGGCGACGGTCGCCGGATCGTTCGTGAAGACGTCGATCGTGCGGGCCCGCGTGACCGTCGTGAAGTCGTCGAGGCGGACCTTGATCGCGATGTTGCGTCCGCGCCGCTCCTGCTTGGCGAGCCGTTCGCAGAGCTGCGTGGCGAGGTCGGTGAGGATCGCCTCCAGGCGTGGGGCGTCGCCGATGTCGGCGTCGAACGTCGTCTCGCGCGACTCCGAGACCGCGACGCGCACGGGCGTCAGCGTCGCCGAGCCCTCGAACTGCGCGCGGCGCCGGAGGTCGGGCCGTGGTTGGATCCGAACTCGGCGGTGAGCAGCTCGAGCGGTGCGGCGGCGAGCGCGGCCAGCGTCACGAGGCCCAGGCGCTCGAGGCGCGCGACCGTCTTCGGGCCGATGCCGGGCACGAGCCCGGGCGGATGCGCGCCGAAGCGCTCGCATGCCTGCTCGCGGGTGAGCACGACGAAGCCGCGGGGCTTCTCGGCGTCCGACGCGACCTTCGCGACGAGCCGGTTGGGGCCGATGCCGACCGAGCAGTCCAGGCCCGTCTCGGCACGGATCTCCTCGACGAGCCGGCGCATCGCGGCGCGCGGCGCGACGAGGCCGTCGAGATCGAGGTACGCCTCGTCGAGTCCCATGACCTCGACGCGCTCGACCTGCGCGCGGATGCGATCCATGACCTTCTGCGAGGCGGCGCGGTAGGCGGCGAAGTCCGGCGCCACGAGGATCGCGTCCGGGCACAGCCGTCGCGCCCGCGCGGTCGGCATCGCCGAGCCGACGCCGAACCGGCGCGCCTCGTAGGACGCGGTCGTGACGACCGCACGCGGCCCCGACCCGGACACGATCACCGGCAGCCCGCGCAGCTCGGGGCGGCGTTGGCGCTCGACGCTCGCGTAGAACGCGTCGACGTCGAGATGGGCGATCGGCGGCATCGCCCATACGATGACGACGACGCCGGAGGTCCCGATGCACGATGACTGGCCGCCACCGCTTCAGGCTCCCCGCCCCGCCCCCGCCGACACGGTCGCGCGGCCGGCGCATGCTGCGGCCGATCCTGTTCGCCGCCCTCGTCGTCGTCGCGATGACCGTCGGCGTGGGGGCCGTCGCACACCTCACGCGCTCCTCCCTGCGCGCGGTTCTGCGTCTCGCGGCAGCGCCGTCGCGGGCGCTCGGCCACGGCCTGGAGCGCCTCGGGGCGACGACCGACGTCAGCGGGCAGCGGCCTCGTGCTCTGCTCGAGCGCCGCGGGCGTGACGCGCTTCGCGTGGACGACGGTGACGACGTCTACGCGGTCTTCGAGAGCACGGCTCCGTACGCGCAGGCCTACCGCTGGTGGCTGCGCGGCGCCGGCCCACCCGACGACCTCGACCACCGCGCGTACGCCAAGCGGCGATAGACCGCGGTTGCAACCGATGGCGCATGCGACGAGCGTCGCCGTAGAATCGCACCGCATGGGTCACGGCCAGAGGATCTCCGCCGTCGACGCGTCGTTTCTCGCGCTCGAGAAGGCGGGTGCGCGACTGCACGTCGCGTCCGTGACGATCTTCGAAGGTCCGGCGCCGACGTGGGACGAGCTGCGCGAGCACGTCGACGCGCGGCTGCACCTCGTCCCGCGCTTTCGCCAGCGCCTCGCCGAGGTCCCGCGCGACCAGGGCCGCGCCGTCTGGGTCGACGACCCGCACTTCAACCTGCGCTACCACCTGCGCCACGCCGGCCTGCCCGCCCCAGCCGACGAACGCCAGCTGCAGGTGCTCGCCGGCAGGATCTTCGCGCAGCCGCTGGATCGCACGAAGCCGCTGTGGGAGATGTGGCTCGTCGACAGCCTCGGCGACGGCCGCTTCGCGCTGATCGTCAAGAGCCATCACGCGATCGTCGACGGGATCTCCGCGGTCGACATCACGACGGTGCTCTTCGACGACGAGCCGGACGCCGCCCCGCCGCCGCTCGAGCCGCAGGGCGCATGGGTCGCCCGGCCGCTGCCGACGCCCGCGCAGCTCTTGTCCGAGGCGCTGATCGACCGCGTGACCCATCCGCAGGCGGTGGCCACGGCCGCGCGCTCGGTGCTGCGGCGCCCCCGCCGGGTCGCCCAGAGCGCGCGCGATCGGCTGCGCGCCTCGGGGGCGTTCGCCTTCGCCGGCATCGTCCCGACCCCCCCGACGCCGCTGAACGTCCGCGTCGGGCCGCACCGGCGCTACACGTGGGTCGACGCCGAGCTCTCCGAGCTGCGCGCGATCAAGGACGGTCTCGGCGGGACCGTCAACGACGCCGTGCTCGCCGTCGTCGCCGGAGCGCTCGGGCGCTATCTCGGCCACCGCGGGATCGACACCCGCGAGCTCGTCCTGCAGGCGCTCGTGCCGATCGCCGTCCGTACGGACCACGACGGCGCCGGCAGCGACCCGGCGCGCAACGGCGCCGGCAGCGAGGTGGCGCCGGTCGGCGTCGCGCTGCCGGTCGGCCTCGACGACCCGGTAGAGCAGTTCCAGGCGATCCGCGCTGCGACCGGGCAGCTCGGCGGCAGCATCCACGCGGTCGGCGCGCGCACGCTGACCGAGCTCGCCGGCTTCGCCTCGACGACGATCATGAGCCAGGCGGCGCGGCTGCAGCAGAGCCAGCTGGGCTTCGATCTCGTCGTCACCAACCTGCCCGGACCGCAGACGCCGCGCTACCTGCTCGGACGGCGCCTGCTCGCGCTCTACCCGGTCGTCCCCATCACGGGCCGCCAGGCGCTCGGGATCGCCGTCATGAGCTACGACGGGCGCCTCGGCTTCGGCCTGCTCGCCGACTACGAGGCGCTGCCGGATCTCGACGTCCTCGCCTCCG
>DASXCR010000257.1:0-17888 GCA_036491075.1 Solirubrobacteraceae bacterium | reverse complement strand
TCGCCGCGGTGTCTCGACGATCGGAGGCTGGCCCATGCAGCGACGCGGTTTCACCCTCAGCGGCTTCGTCTGCCTCGCGGTGCTGGGTGCGCAAGCCAGGTGCACACGACGGCGGCCAGCACCACCCGTGCTGTGTCGCCGAAGCCGAAGGTGCCGCCGGATCACCTCCGATCGGGACGATATGCGCTGGTTGGCGGGATCCTCTTGTACGTCGACGAGGGCCACTTCACGAACGGCAGGGTCGCGTACGAAGGGACGGTCACGCTTCGTCTCAACCGCCGTCTTCCGGTCAAGGACGATGCCCCGGACGCGGTGATCGAGGTCAGCGGCGGCAGCGGCGCGAGTCCGCCGATCAGGTTCACCGGCAAGCAGCAGCACTGCTACACAGAGGTGATCGATGGCTTCCCGTCACCGGTTCCGCACACCGGAGGCACGGCTGTCGTGACGGTGAACGTGGCGGGGGGCGCCTATCTGCGCAAGACGACGCGCGTGCTGACCGCGGCCCAGGGACGCAGGCTGAGGCGAAGCTTCCACTGCGGCACCCCGATCGTCCCCGACGGCGATTGACCGATGCGTGCGCGACGCCGAACCTACGAACGCCGGAGATCCAGGCGACGCAGCGAGAACTCCGGCGGTACGCACGCGGCGACGAGGTACGCGGCGAACATCTCGGTGGCCTCCTCGGCATCGAACACCTCGTCCTCGAAGACCTTCACCTCGAACTCGTCCCAGGGGATCGTGACGTCCGGCTCGCCGGCGCGTGGTTCGGGCGACCGGCCTACGACAAGTTGCGTGGCCTCACCGCCTACCACGATGCGCATCTCGACGGTCATCGCCGCGCTCGATCCGGCGCACTGGATGTACTCCGTCGGCCACGTCTTGAGGTCGACGTCGCCGATTCCCTGATCGGGTGGCAGCGTCCCGAGCACCACCGAGTAGCGCGCCTTGCCGTCAAGACCTGCAATGACGCTGCCTACGAAGTCGCGCGAGTTCGCCAGCGTGCTCTCGAGGTCGTAGTGACGACGACCGTTGACGGTCATCATGTGGTGGCAGTAGGTCACGCAGCCATTGTGCTGCGTCGCGCTCGCGGGCGCACGCGACGAGGCCCCGCCGGTCGCGCAACGACCGCCGTACGGGCAACGACGCGACACCTCCGCGCCGCGCCAGGCTCAACCGAGGCGCAGCCGCCGGAGTGAGAACCCCGGCGGCACGTCCGCGGCGACGAGGTAGTGCGCGAACAGCTCGGTCGCCTCGGCCGCATCGAACACCTCGTCCTCGAAGACCTTCACCTCGAACTCGTCCCAGGGGATCGTCACGTCCGGCTCGCCGGCGCGCGGTCGATGCGATCGACCGATCACGGATTGCCTGGCGGCGCCATCGGTCACCGTGCGGATCTCCACGCACATCGCCTCGCGGGATCCGGCGCATTGCACGTATTCGACTACCTCGCCTTCGTCGACCTCGTCGAGCCGTTTTCCCGGAGGCAGTTCCCACAACACGATCGAATAGCTGCTCTTACCATCCATGCGCGAGAGCACACGCGCAAGACGGTCGCGAGCGTGCTCGAGCTCGTCCCTGACCTCGAAGCTGAGACTTCCGCTGGCGGTGACGGCATGGTTCGTCGTGACCGCAGATAACGCGAGCTCGACGACCAGGTCGTCGAACGTGGGTGCGTCGAACCCGTCGCTGCAGCGCAGCACGACGCGCTCGGGCGACTCGCCATCGACGACGATGCCCGCGTCGCCGATCCACGCCTGCATCGTCGCGGCCGGGTCGCGCCAGACGTTCCACACCCGCAGCGTCAGCGGCGCGGATCGATCGCTGGGCACGAGGACGACGGTCGACAGCGCGGGTGCGGTGTCGGTCCAGAGCACGATGTCGTCGAGGCGCCGCCCGTCCACGGCGATCGTGCCGCCCCTCGCCTTCAGCCGCAGCCCTTGCGCTGTCGGCGACGTGGACGTCAGGTTGATGCTCAACCTCGTGGGCGTCGCCATCGGGTCGAGCTCGTACAGCATGTGCGCGAGCTGCCCGTCGACCTCGATCGCAGCGCCGCCGGCGGACGCGAACCTGTCCGCGAGGCGCTCAGTCATCGTCCGTCAGCCGGACCTGGGCCGGCGCAGATCGTGCTCCCACCGCCCCCAGCCTACGCTCTGGCCGACGTCGCGTTTGCGTTCGCCGGCGCGTCGGCGACCTTGTCCAGAGCGCCGTGACGCCACGCCGCTCCAGCTCGATCGGCCACAACTGGTCGTCGATCGCACGCACGCCGATCTCGCGACCGTGATGGGCTTCGCCAGCGTGCGTCTGGAACGCGACTGACTCAAACGCCAGGCCCCGCCGGACGCCGGACGAGCCTCACGCCGTCCCGCCCTCGTCACCGACCTTGACGCGCCAGATCGCGTAGCGCGGCGTCCGCGGCGTCGCGCCGCGCGCGTCGTCGCGCTCGGCGATCAGCCGGAACGCCGGCTCGGCGTCGAGCAGCTCGCGATGCTCGGGCGTCTCGTAGACGACCCACGCCGGGCGGGGGCGCGCGCGCAGCTGCTCGAGCGCGCCCGCCAGCACTGCCTCCACGATCTCGCGCCCGAACGGGTTGTAGAGAAACAGCACGACCGGATCGTCGGGAAGCTCGAGGTCGCGCGCGTCGCCACAGACGAGCGTGATGCGCCGCCCCTCGCCGCGGAAGGCGCGCACGTTGTGCGACGCGGCCTCGTGGTGGGAGCGCTCGAGCTCGACCCCGACGGCCGCGCCGAACCCGTGCTCGATCGCGAGGAACAGCGCCCGGCCGCGCCCGCTGCCGTAGTCGACGAACGCCAGCGACGAGCGATCGCGCGGCAGATGGGCGAGGAACGTCCGCATCGCCCGCGGGTGCACGGCCTGGTAGTTCGTCGTCTCGCGACCGTGCGCGAGCCGCACCGTGCCCGCCGTCGCGATCGCGCGCCGGCGATCATACGCACGCTCCTGCAGCGCCAGCGCGCGCCGCTCGGCGAGCATCCGGACGCGCAGCGCGGCGGCTCGCACCAGGCCCGCCGGACCGTGCCGGCGCAGCCCCGCGGCGAGCGTCTCGAGCATCGCGCCGACAGTAGTGCACGGCCTGGCGGCGGTGCTCGCGATCGGGCGACGACCGCGGCATGTTCCCGCTCACGCGGCGCCCGCCCGCGGTGCGGATCCTCGGCCCCGGACGAGGTGGTGCAGAATGGTCGGCACCTGAAGGCCACGCTGGACGTGCCCTCGCACGCACGGCGGCCTGTGGTCGCCGCGACGAGCACCTCGTCGCGCCGCCACCGGTAACCGAGGACAGCACTTGAAACTTCGCGACATCTACGCCCGCCCCGGCAAGACCTTTTCCGTCGAGTTCTATCCGCCGAAGGACGAGGCCGGCGTCGAGCGCCTGCTCGCGGAGGTCGAGGAGGTCAAGAGGCTCGACCCCGCCTTCTGCTCGGTGACCTACGGGGCGGGCGGCTCGACGCAGGACACGACGCTCGAGATCGTCCGGCGCATGCGCCACGAGGCCGGGCTCGAGGTCATGTGCCACCTGACGGTCGTCAACCAACCGAAGTCCAACGTCCACGGCGTGCTCGAGTACCTGCGCGAGCACGAGATCGAGAACCTCATCGCGCTGGCGGGAGATCCGCCCGCGGGCACGGCCGAGGGCGACTGGGCCCCGCATCCCGACGGCTACCGGCACTCGCGCGAGCTCGTCGAGGACGCGATCGCGTTCGAGCACGGCTGGTTCTCGGTCGCGGTCGCGGGCTTCCCCGAGGTGCACCCGCGCGCGGTCGACCGCGACTCGGATCTGCGCTATCTCAAGGCGAAGGTCGATGCCGGCGCCGACGCGATCGTCACGCAGCTGTTCTTCGACAACGACGACTACTACCGCTACGTCGACGACCTGCGCGCGCTCGGCGTCGAGGTCCCGATCGTGCCGGGCATGATGCCGATCCAGTCACCGGCCCAGTGCCGGCGGATGTCGGCCATGTGCCAGTCGAAGATCCCCGCGCGGCTGGAGGCGATGCTCGACAAGGGCGAGGGCGACGCCGAGGCCGCCGTGGCGCTCGGGATCGAGTACACGTCCGATCAATGCCGCCGGCTGCTGGAGTTCGGCGTCCCGGGCTTTCACTTCTATACGCTCAACCGGGCGCACTCCGTGTCGGCGATCTTCGAGAACCTGAACCTGGGGACGCTGGCCGCGACGGTGGGATGACGCCCCGGGGTCGTCGTGCCTCCGCGAGCGGCGACTTTCGGCGAGTGCGCGGGCCGCGCTACGTGCAGTTCAGCGGGAAGTCGGTGCCGATCACGCGAAACGAGCTGGCGCCCCGCGTCATCGTGAACTCCCCGTAGGGCTTCCCGGCGAGGGAGAGCTTCCAGCCGCGGAAGCGGTGCAGCCTGAGATACGGATACCCGGCGGCGTCGGGGTGCGGGCGCTTGCAGCCGTAGAGCGCGCGCTGGCGTGCGGCGCTGCTCGTCTCCCAGGCGAACAGCGCGAGCGCCACCGGACAGGCGCGCGTGGTGGCGATGGCGTGCAGGTGGTACACCTCGACGCCGGTTCTCACGGGGTGCTGGCACTCGTGGGTCGTCGTCGCGGCGGCCGCCGCGGACGGCCAGACGATGACCGCGGCGAGCACGACGAGCAGCGGGAGAACGCGGTTGGCCATCGCGGAAATCCTAACGGCGGCCGCCGCGCGCTCCACCAGGGCCTCCCAATCGCCACGCACGTCGCTCATGCAGCCGGTGGAGCACCCGACCACGGCGCGCGCGATCCCGCTCACTGCGCGAAGGACGCCGTGACCGATCTCACACCCGTCGCGTGGCATCGTGCTAGATGATCGCGACGATGCCGTGGGAGACCCGACGCGCCGCCCCGCCGACCCCGCTCGCCACCGCGCTCCGCACGGCCGCGCTCGCGATCGTGCTCCTGCTCGCCATGGCGATACCGGCGAGCGCCGCGCAGTCGACCGACGTCACGTCGTCGGCCTCGCCGCTGGCCGACCCGGCGCAGGTGATCTCCGTCAAGCCTTCCCCGGGCGCGCCGCAATCGCCCGGCAGCGCGACCGGCACGAGCTCGGAGCCGGCCACCACCGCGACCCCGAAGACGAAGGCCCAGCAGGCCAGCGCGCTGCTGCACCCGGACAGCGGCTACGCCAACGCCGCGAAGCAGTCCTACGACGCCCGCAAGGCGGAGGCCAAGCGCGACTGCGTCGCCAATCGCCCGCCCGTCAGCCGGATGATCAGCGGCGGGACGGTCGGCGTCGACGACGGCCCGTCGTGGCACGCGCTCGTCCTGCCGATCGGCATCGCCACGATCGTCCTCGCGATCGTCGCGTTCGCGCTGCGTCACGGGCTCTCGCCCCGCGGCAAGACGCCGGATCGCGGCGCGCTCGAGACCGTCACCACGCTCGTCGGCGTGTTCGCGACGATCGTCGGCCTCGCCGTGCAGTTCGTCCCCGGCTTCGGGGTGAAGGATCGCCCGCCGCCGCAGGCCACGATGAAGGTGCGCGACGTCGACGCGCGGATCACCCGCGGCGAGTACGCGAAGGCGCTGCGCGTGCGCGAGAAGCTCGCCCAGATCGACCGCCGCGAGGTCGGCGACGTGGTCTGGCTGCAGGTCGGCCTGCAGGGCTACGCCGGCAAGCGCCTCAGCCTGCAGTACGCGATGTACGACTCCCGCGCCGGTGGCCCGCTGCTTCCAGGCACGGAGAAGCAGATCCCGCTGACCGTCGAGAACCGCGACGAGCAGACCTCCTTCGTGCCGGTCTGGATCGGCTATCCGAAGATCAGGAAGTTCAAGGTCCAGTTCCGCCTGCTGTCGGGCGGCCCGCCGCAGGTTCGCCAGATGGCGAGCACGGGACCGATGCGTGGCTCGAGCTACCGCTACGCCTGCGGCTACGGGAACCCCGCGCGCTCGTAACGCGGCCCGCGACGCACGGGAGCGGCGAACGTGCCCGGCGCCGACTCGGACGCCGCCGTCCGAAGCCCCGACCGAGCTGTCTACACCGCGGCCGGCGTCAGGTGCGGGTACAGCGGATAGCGCTCCGCCAGCGCGCGGGTGCGATCGGTCAGCTCGGCCTTCTCGGCGTCGCCGAAGCCGCCCGTGAGCGCGGCGCCGATGACCTGGCCGATCTCGTGGAAGTCGTCGTCGCCCATGCCGCGCGTCGCCAGTGCGGGGGTGCCGATCCGCAGGCCGGACGTGACCATCGCGGGGCGCGGGTCGTTGGGAACGGCGTTGCGGTTCACGGTGATGCCGATCTCGTGCAGGCGGTCCTCCGCGTCCTGACCGGACAGCGCGGACTCGCGCAGGTCGGCCAGCACCAGGTGAACGTCGGTGCCGCCGGTCAGGACGTTCACTCCGACGTCGAGCAGCTCGGACGCGACCGCCGCGGCGCCGGCGCGCGTGCGCACCTGGCGATCGCGGAACGCCTCCGACGCGGCGACCTTCAGTGACACCGCCTTGCCGGCGATGACGTGCATGAGAGGACCGCCCTGCTGCCCCGGGAAGACGGCGGTGTTGACCTTCCGCGCCCACTCCTCGGTCGACAGGATCATCCCGCCGCGCGACCCGCCCAGCGTCTTGTGGATCGTCGTCGTGACGACGTGCGCGTGCGGGACCGGGCTCGGGTGCTCGCCCGCCGCCACGAGGCCCGCGAAGTGCGCCATGTCGACCATCAGCAGCGCGCCGACGGAATCGGCGATCTCGCGGAAGCGGGCGAAGTCGAGCTGGCGCGGGTACGCAGACCAGCCGGCGATGATCAGCTGCGGGCGCTCCTCCTCGGCGAGCTTCGCCAGGGCCTCCATGTCCACGCGCGAGTCCTCGTCGGAGACCCCGTACGCGACGACCTCGTAGAGCTTGCCGGAGAAGTTCAGCTTCATGCCGTGCGTGAGATGGCCGCCGTGATCCAGGCGCATCCCGAGGACCTTGTCGCCGGGCTCGATCAGCGCCATCATCGCGGCCGCGTTCGCGCTCGCACCGCAGTGGGGCTGCACGTTCGCGGCGTATGCGCCGAACAGCTCCTTCGCGCGCTCGATCGCGAGCGTCTCGACGACGTCGACGTTCTCGCAGCCGCCGTAGTAGCGCTTGCCCGGGAGGCCCTCGGCGTACTTGTTCGTCAGCGTCGAGCCCTGGCAATCCATGACCGCTTGGGGAACGAAGTTCTCCGAGGCGATCATCTCGAGCGTCGTCTCCTGACGACGGGCCTCCGCCACGAGGACGTCCGCGACCTCGGGATCGACCTCGGATACGGGCTTGGTGAAGTAGTCCGGCGCCAGATCAGTCATGCCCATCACGGTACCAGCGGCGTAGGATTAGTCACATGTCTATGAATCGGATGCGACGACCGCTGCGTCGCCTACGGCATCTGCGTGCGAACGAGCAGCGCGCGGCCCGCGAAGCCGACGTTGCGTGCGAGGCCGAGCATGTACTGCCTGTAGAGAAACGGCTTGTCGCGCAGCGCGTGGATCGTCTGCGCGGTCATCCACGCGTTGTCGCGGGCGCGCGCGACGCTCCAGTTCGCCACGACGTCGTCGAGCGGCCCGGCGACCTTGTCGACGTCGCCGACGATGCCGGTCGCGAAGCGGGCCTTGATCTCGCCCTCGACGCGCTGCAGGGTCGCGTTGACGGCGAGGTAGTCGCGATGCTGCACGGTGCCGTCGTCGAGCGTGATCTTGCGCTCGTCGCAGACGTCCACGAGCGCGACCGCGAGGTCGTGGTTGATGTGCGCGTTCATGCCCGCGATCGCGAACTGCAGCGGTGCGATCCCCGGCGTGTGGCGCTTCTCGAACAGCGGCGCCCAGGCCTTCGGGATCACCTTGCCGGCGGCGGCCGCCGCCACGGCCTCGAAGTACAGCGCGGCGAAGACGACGTCGAGGCGCGAGATGAACGCGGGATCCTCGTAGCTGTCGCCCCGCGCCTCGGCGGCCACGGCCTTCGTCACGGCGAGGTAGAGCTCGTTGAAGCGCGCGACCCCGTCCTCGGGCGCGAGCGTGGCGGCGATCGCCTCCATACGCGACTCGACGGCGAGGATCGGGTCGGCCGGGCTGGCGGCGCCCGGCGCCGCGGGGGTGTCGGACATGTCCCCAAGGCTACGCCCCGCGGCCGCGGTCTTCGACGGCTGTTGCGCGGGTGAGCGCTTGCGGGTAGGAGGACCGCCATGAACGAGCACGAGGAGAGCACCGAGCCCGAGCGCGACAGCGGCGTCGGGTACCCGGAGGACGGCCAGCACGGCGATGGCATCGACCCCCGCGAGCACGCCGAGCACGACGCCGTGCCCGACGACGACGCCCCGAAGACGAGCTCGCCCCGGGACGGCGATCCCAGCCAGGCGACCGGCAACCCGAAGGCCGCCGGCGGGGACGGCTGAGTCGCGGTTCCTGCACCGCAGCCTGGCGACACGCGCGCCGCAGCGAGTCCGCGCCTCGCGACCGGCCGTGCAGGATGATGGTGCGCGGATCGTCGGAGGCGGCGGGGAGCGCCCGCGCCGGCACGGTGATCGCGGCGCCGGGAGACGACGCGGCGGACAATCGAGCCAGGAGATGAGGACAGCGCGATGAAGAGCAGCCTCGAGATCGCTCAGGAGCACGAGCTGCGGCCGATCGAGGAGATCGCCGCCGCCGCCGGCCTGCGGCGCGACGAGATCGAGCTGTACGGCGACGTCAAGGCGAAGATCAAGCTGACGGCGCTGGACGCCCGCGCGGACACGCCGGACGCGAAGCTCGTCTGCGTCGCCGGCATCACGCCGACGAAGGCCGGCGAGGGCAAGACGACCACGGCCGTGTCGCTCACGCAGGGGCTCGGCCACATCGGCAGGCGCCCGGTGCTCGGGCTGCGCGAGGCATCGCTCGGACCGGTCTTCGGCATCAAGGGCGGCGCCGCCGGCGGCGGATACGCGCAGGTCGTGCCGATGGAGGACCTGAACCTGCACTTCACGGGCGACTTCCACGCGATCGGCGCGGCGAACAACCTGCTCGCCGCGATGCTCGACGCCTCGATCCTGCACGGCAACGACCGCGACGTCGACCCGCTGCGGATCACGTGGAAGCGCGCGCTCGACGTCAACGACCGTGCGCTGCGCCAGATCGCGATCGGGCTCGGCGGGCGCGCCAACGGCTACCCGCGCGAGGCCGGCTTCGACATCACGGCGGCCTCCGAGGTGATGGCGATCCTCGCGATGTCGCGCGACCTCGCCGACCTGCGCGCGCGGCTCGCCGCGATCACCGTCGGGTACGCGTTCGATGGCACGCCCGTGACGGCCGAGCACCTGCAGGCCGCCGGATCGATGGCCGTGCTGCTGCGCGACGCGATCAAGCCGAACATCGTGCAGACGCTCGAGGGTCAGCCGTGCCTGATCCACTGCGGTCCGTTCGCGAACATCGCGCACGGCAACAGCTCGCTGATCTCGACGATCATCGGCCGCAAGCTCGGCGACTACTTCCTCACGGAGTCGGGCTTCGGCTCGGACATGGGGATGGAGAAGTTCTTCGACATCGTCTGCCGCGCGGGCGACCTGAAGCCCGACTGCGTCGTGCTCGTCGCGACGGTCCGCGCGCTGCAGCACCACGGCTTCATGGAGGACGGCGCCGGCGCGGCCGCGAAGCTCGCGGCGATCGAGCGCGGCATCGTCAACCTCGCGCGCCACCTCGCGATCGTCGGCGCGTACGGAGTCCCGTGCGTCGTCGCGGTCAACCGCCGCCCCGAGGACTCCGATGCGGAGGTCGAGCTCGTCAAGCGCCTGGCGCTCGAGCACGGCGCGCACGCGGCCGAGGTCCACGACGGGTTCGCACACGGCGGCGCCGGCGCGGCCGACCTCGCGCACGCGGTGGTCGACGCCTGCGAGCAGCCGAGCAGCTTCGCGTCGCTGTATCCGCTGGACGTCTCGATCAAGACGAAGATCGAGGCCGTGGCGACGCGGGTGTACGGCGCGAGCGGCGTGACGTACCTGCCCGAGGCCGAGCGCAAGATCGCGCAGTTCACCGGCGACGGGCTCGACGAGCTGCCGGTGTGCATGGCCAAGACGCCGCTGTCGCTGTCGGCCGACCCCAACCTGCTCGGTGCGCCTGAGGACTTCGCCATCGAGATCCGCGACATCCGGGCGTACACCGGAGCGGGCTGGCTCGTGCCACTGTGCGGCGACATCATGCAGATGCCCGGGCTCGGCACGTCACCCGCCGCACACAGGATCGACCTGCTGCCCGATGGTCGGATCGTCGGGCTCTTCTAGAGCATGCTCGCCGACGGTGCCTCCACGATGGACACGCTCGCGCACGAGCGCCTCGGCGCGGTGATCGACGCGATGGCCAGCCGCGAGCCGCTGCCCGCGGCCGGCGCGGCGCTTGCGATCGCGCTGTCGATGGCGGCCGCCCTGCTCGTCAAGGCGGCGTCCGCGCCGCGCGACGGGACGGCGATCGATGCCGCCGCGCAGGCGCGGGCCGGGCGCCTGCGCCACGACGCGCTGCGCCTCGCCGACGAGGACGCCGTCGCCTACCGTCGCGTCGTCGCGGCGAAGTCGGCGGGCGGCGGCGAGCGGATGCGCCACGCGCTCGAGCAGGCATCGCAGCCGCCGCTCGCGATGGCGCAGATCGGCATCGAGCTCGCGCGCCTCTCCGAGTCGCTGCTCGACGTCGTGCCGCTCAGCCTGCAGGGCGAGGTACGTGCGGCGGGGCAGATGTCGTGCTCGGCGACGATCGCCGCGGCCGAGCTCGTACGCATCGACGTCGGTGACGAGGAGGACGAGCGCGCGCGGCGGGTCGTGGTGCTCGCCGGCGACGCGAGCGTGCTCGGCCAGGCGCTCTACGGACGCCCGCTGCGCCGCTGATCGCGCGCCGCGCCATCGTTCGTGCGGTGGATCGACGTGCACTACCCTGCACCGTCCGGCGGATCGCCTACTCGGCCGGAGCGCTCGCGCTCAGCCGGGCAACGTGCGGGCCTCGTGCTCGCAGCCAGTCCCGGTGGTCGGGAGTGTCACGCAAACCCCGGTGACACACACTCCGGGGACGTAGTAGTTCAGCGGCGATCCATGACCGGGCGGTATCGGGCGGGTCCTCGGGCCCGCCCGGGCATCGCCCCCCGCCAACGACGCCGGGGTCCACGGCGACCTTCGCCATGGACCCCGTGGGTGTCGGGAGGGAGCTGCGCGATGGCGAGCGTCAGTGGGCGCGCGCGACCCTCACGGTCCTGCTGATCGTGGCGAGCGAGGAGTAGGCGGTCGTCGCCGAGACCTTCAGCGAGCCGCCCTTCTTCTTCAGCCGGCTCGTCGTAGCGCTCGTGAGCTTCATCGTCAGCGTCGTGCGCTTGCTGCGCAGGACGACGACCTGCTTGGCGGCGAACGCCTTCTTGCCGGCGACCGCGCCCTTCAGGTTCACGACGCAGCCCTTCGGCGCGATCGCCGGGCAGGACACGGTGATCTTCGCGCTGCGGCGGTTCTTGGCGACCTTGACCGAGGTGACCGACCCGCGGTAGGCGATGAAGCCGGCCGACGTCGAGGTCGACCTGGTGGCCGTGCTCGCGGCGGGGCGCGTCGTCGTGGCGCCGGGCTTGGTGGTGCCCGTGCCACCGCCGCCCGGTGTCGTCGTACCCGTGCCGCCGCCGGGCGTCGTCGGGCCGGCGAGGACCGACGTGATCGTGCCGATCAGGGTCTGCAGCGGCGCCGTCGCGGCCCCGCCGCCGGATGCGCCGAGCGCGGCGTTGGCCACGGCCAGCAGGCTCGAGAGGGCGGAGGTGTTCACGCCGGCGACCCCGACCAGCGAGTTGACGGTGCCCAGCAGCGCGCTCGTCCCGGGAACGGTCGGCAGACCGCCACCGAGCAGCGCCTGGACCTGCGGGAGCAGCGCGGTGATCGCCGCGGCGCTCGGCGTCCCGCCCGCGAGGCCGGTCGCCTTGCCCGCGAGGCCGCTGACGACGCTCGTCACGCCGCTCTGCGATCCGAGCAGCCCGGTGATCTGCGTCGGGCTCAGCGAGCCGACGACGGAGGTCAGCTGCGTGACGTTCAGCAGCGCCAGCGCGCTCGTCAGCTGGGTCGGGCTGAGCGCGGCGAGCAGCGAGGTCGGGTCGCTCGCGGCGCCGAGCAGGCCGCTGATCTGGGTCGGGCTGAGCGTCGCGAGCGCGCTCGTCAGCTGGGTGAGGTTCAGCAGGCCGAGGGTGCTCGTCAGGGTGCTGCCCGTCAACGGGGCGAGCAGCGTGCCGGTGCTGGCGGGCGTGAGCTTGCCGAGCACGCCGGTGAGCTGGGTGGTCGAGAGGCTGCCGACCGCGCCGGTCAGCTGCGTCGTCGTCAGCCCGTCGAGCAGCGCGTTGACCTGGCCGGTCGACGCGCCGTCGGCGGAGAGCAGGCTGCCGAGGTCCGTGGTGCTGAGGCCGAAGGTCGAGATCAGCCCCTGGATGTCCGACGCCGTCGAACCGGCGCCGATCAGCGCGAGCACGGTCGAGAGCAGGCCGTCGAGGATGCCGCGCTGAGCGCTGGCCGTGGTGGGCGCGGGGGTCGTGGACGCGGCGGCGGATGCCTGCGCCGCAGTCGTCAGCGATCCGGCTCCGAGCGTGGCGGTCGCCGCGACGAGCGCGACGCTGCGGCGAGACAGCGGATGCATGAGAAGAACGGGTCCTTTCGGGCTTGGACGGTCCCGATTCCTGTCGACCGTTCGGCAGCGGCCTTGAACTGGACCGGACGGATGTCCGAGCGGTCGGGGTGGCGCGCTGGACGCGCGTGTGACGCGCCGGGTGGCGCGCTGGACGCGAGTGCGACGCGCCGCTACGGCGCGGTGATGCCGTGGTCGCGCAGATACTCGAGGTAGAACGGCCGCAGCATCTCGGCGACCTCGCCGCGGCCGGCGTCCGTGACGTCGTCGAAGTGCGCGCGCAGCGTCATCACGTCGGCCTCGGCCTCGTCGGTCTGGCCGACGGCGGCCTCCGCGACGGGCAGGGTCTTGAGCAGGCGCACGAAGAAGGCGACGTCCACGTGGCGCAGCGCGTGGCCGACCGCGAGGTCGTGCAGCTGCTGCGAGGAGAGCGGGTCGAGGTCGTCTTGGGCGGCCATGCGAGATGGGACACTAGTGACCGCGCGACGGCGTGCGGCGTGGGGCTGCGTTCTCTCGCCGCTGCGGTGTGATGTGATCCCCCGATGAGCCGCCACCTTCGCACCCTCGCCCTGCTGCTTGCGATCGCCGTGCCGCCCGTGCTGGCCGGCTGCGGGAGCTCGAAGTCCGGCACCTCGTCGACCTCCACGCCCGCGTCGGCATCCGGCGGCTCGACGACGGCGGCGAGCGTGCAGCTCGGGCCCGCGTTCGGACCGATGGACAAGCTCCCGGGCATCCTGAAGACCGCACCGCCGTGGGACGCGAACGTCGGCCAGCTGCAGCTGCGGCTGCGCGACGTCGGGCTGCCGGCGCTGACCGCCGAGGGCCAGGTCGTGCACATCCACCAGCACCTCGACATCGAGGTCGCCGGCAAGGCCGTCCACCTGCCCGCGAACCTCGGGATCGATGCGAGCGGCGCCTTCATCTCTCCGCTGCACACGCACGACACGACCGGGGTCATGCACGTCGAGTCGCCGACGGCGAGCTCGTTCAGCCTCGGCCAGTTCTTCGCCGTGTGGGGCGTGCGGCTGTCGCCCACGTGCATCGGCGGCGAGTGCACGGGCGCGGGCAAGCAGCTGCGCGCGTGGGTGAACGGCAAGCCGGTGACCGCCGACCCCACGAGGATCGTGCTCGCCGAGCACCAGGAGATCGTGCTCGCCTACGGCACGGCGGCGCAGATGCCGAAGAAGGTGCCGTCGAGCTACCCGTTCCCCGAGGGCCTGTAGCCGGGGGGACGCGATCGCTCGGCCGGCCGCACCGGCTGGTGGTGCGGGCGCGGCCGGCGGGCGGCCCGGCCGCCCGGCACAGCGGGGCCCGGCCGGGTCAGACGACGACGGTCCAGGGCAGGATCCTGTGCCCCGTGACGAGGTCGTTCGTGACGTAGGGATCCTCGAGCACGAACGTCTCGACCTCCCACGGCCCGTCGACGCTGAAGACGAACAGCGCGCCGGTCGGCGGGCTGCCGAGCGCACCGCCGCTGATCAGCCGGCCCTCGTCCTTCCAGTCGTTCGCGTGGCCGAGATGCGCGGCGCGATGCGGTCCGCGGCGCTCCGAGATGTCGGCGACGTAGTCGTAGATCAGCACGAAGTTCGGCGTGGGGTCGTCCATGGCGCGAAGGCTACGCGGTGAGCAGCGCAGGGGCGGGCGGTGGCGGCACCCAGCCGCCGAGCGCGCGCTCGAGCTCGAGCGCGACGGCGACCGCGACGTGGTCGCGCCCCGGGCCGGCGGCGGCCTGCACGCCGAGCGGCAGCCCGCGGTCGTTGAGGCCGAGCGGGATCTGCGCGACCGGTACGCCGGCGAGGTTGAAGACCGCGGTCGTCGTCAGCAGCCACGGCTTGCCGATCGTCTTGCCGTGGCGCGGAGCGACGCGCGGATGCGTCGGATGCAGCAGCACGCCGTCGCCGATCGCGTCGGTCACCTCGCGCGCGAACGCCGCGCGCGCGGCGGCGGACTTCGTCAGGCGGCCCTGCGGCATCTTGCCGGTCAACCACTCGCTCATCAGCAGCAGCCGCAGCGCGCGCGTGTGCGGGCCCTTGCGCTTCAGCCCGCCGCGCAGCGTGACGTGCGCCGAGCCCTCGGCGACGATCAGGTCCTTGACGCTGACGCCCGCCTCGAGCTTCAGCACCGCGAGGTAGAGCTCGAGCGCGCGCTTCATCGACGTCAGCTTCACGACCTCGACGGTCGCGCCGGCGGCCTCGAGCGCCTCGGCGGCGTGCAGCCGCGCGTTGCGCAGCTCGCGGCTGACCTCGATGAACGACGTGTCCTCGCTGAGCAGGATCCTCGTGTCGGCGATCGACACGTCGGCGGGATCGCCGATCGGCATCTCGCGCACGTAGGGGTCGATGTCGTCGGGGCCGGCGATCACGCGCAGCATCGGCATGAGGTCCTCGGCGCGGCGCGTGATCGGCCCGATCGTGAGCATCATCGCGGCCGTCTCGGTCTCGGTGACCGGGAACTGGCCGGTGCTCGGGACGAGGCCGGGGGAGGGCTTGAGGCCGAAGACGCCGTTGAAGAACGCGGGCAGCCGGATCGAGCCGCCGATGTCGGCGCCGAGCCCGAGTGGCGAGCCGCCGGAGCCGACGACCGCGCCCTCCCCGCCGGACGAGCCGCCGGCCGTGCGGGTCATGTCGTAGGCGTTGTGGGTGCGGCCGTACTGGCGGTTCTCGGTCTCGATCCAGAGGCACAGCTCGGGCGTGTTCGTCACGCCGAGCGGGATCGCGCCCGCGTCGATCATGCGCTGCACGGTCGGTGCGTTCTGCGGTGCGATGTACGTGCTGCGCGAGACGAGCCCGGCGCAGTTCGGCATCCCCTGCATCGCGATCGATTCCTTGATCGTGCAGGGCACCCCGTGAAACGGCGGCAGGTCGTCGGGGTCGGCGGTGCTCGCCACGAGCGCGTCGGCGGCATCGGCGTCCTCGCGGGCGGCGTCGTAGCGGTCGACGACGACGGCGTTGATGCGCGCATGCGTGCGCTGCAGCTGCTCGATGTGCGCCTCGACGACGTCGCGCGAGCTGGTCTCGCGGCTGCGGATCGCCTGCGCGAGGTCGAGGGCGGAGCGCTCGGTGAGGGAGCCGGCTGGCGCGTGGATGGCCATCTGCCACGAGGGTACCGGGGTCGCGGCACATGTCGCATGGGGAACGCTCGATCGGCGGCTTTCGGGGCGATCGGCGCGGCGGCTCATCTGTACTCTGCCGTTCGATGGAGCGTGAGACATCGTCGACCGCCACGGGTGCCGGCGCCCGGTCCGGGATCGCGGGGGTGCGCGCCGTCGACGGGCCGACGCTCGAGCGCTTCGCCGAGCTGATCGTCCGCTTCGCGGCCAACGTGCAGCCCGGCCAGGTGGTCGCGATCGGCACGGAGCCGGGCAAGCTCGAGCTCACGCGCGCGGTCGCCACGGCGGCGTACCGCGCGGGCGCGAAGTACGTCGACGTGTCGCAGTTCGACCTGCACGTCAAGCGCGCGCGGATCCTGCATGCCGACGAGGACACCCTGGAATACGTGCCGCCGTGGCTCGGCGCGCGGATCCTGGCGCTGGGCGAGGCGCGTGCCGCCCGGATCGGGCTGACCGGGCCCGCGGCGCCGGGGCTGCTGAGCGACCTCGATCCCGCACGGGCGGGTCGCGACCAGCTGCCGTTCCTGCGCGAGTCGGCGCAGGTCGTCAACGCGCGCACGACGAACTGGACGGCCGTGCCGTGCCCGACGGCTCCATGGGCCGCGCTCGTGTACCCCGAGCTCGAGCCGGCGGCGGCGCTCGAGCTCTTGTGGGAGCAGGTGCTGCACATGTGCCGACTGGACGAGGTCGATCCCGTGGCGGCGTGGACGCAGCGCCAGGACGTGCTCGTCGGCGTCAGCGAGCGGCTGACGGCGCGGCGCTTCGACACGCTGCACTTCGAGGGTCCCGGGACGGATCTGCGCGTCGGGCTGCTGCCGACGTCGCGCTGGCTGTCGGCGCGCTTCGAGACGGTCGGCGGGATCGTGCACATGCCGAACCTGCCGTCCGAGGAGGTGTTCACGGCGCCCGACCCAGCGCGCGTGGACGGGGTCGTGCGGTCGACGAAGCCGCTGGTCGTGGGCGGGACGATCGTGCGTGGCCTGCGCGTGGAGTTCGCGGGCGGGCGCGCCGTCTCGATCTCCGCAGACGAGGGCGGCGAGCTGCTGTCGCGCTACGCCGCGCGCGACGAGGGCGCATGCCGGCTGGGCGAGGTCGCGCTCGTGGACGAGGACGGCCGCATCGGCCCGCTGGACACGGTCTTCTACGACACGCTGATCGACGAGAACGCGGCGTCACACGTCGCGCTCGGGTCGGCGTACGAGTTCACGGCGGGTGAGGAGGACCATCCCCGCCTGAACCGCTCGCAGATCCACATCGACTTCATGATCGGCTCGCCCGAGGTCGACGTCACGGCCCTGACCGCCGCCGGCGAGCGCGTGCCGGTCCTGCGCGGCGGGGCCTGGCAGGTCTGACCGGTCTGTTCGGTCTGCTCGCGGTACCCTGAGCGCCCCTGGAGAGGTGCCGGAGCGGCTGAACGGGCACGACTGGAAATCGTGTGTGGGCTTTACGGTCCACCGAGGGTTCGAATCCCTCTCTCTCCGTCGCGACCCCTGTTCGGGGCAGCCCGACGCGCTTGGTCCGCGCTGCTCTCTACGCGAGGACTATCGCGAGGCGATAGCGTGAGGACGTGGCAGCCGTCGAGAGTCCCCGGATCGAGCAGATTCACATCCGGAACTATCGCGCGCTTCGGGATGTGCGCCTCGACGCAATCACACCGCTGACGGTGCTCCTGGGGCCAAACGGGAGCGGAAAGTCGACCCTGTTCGACGTGTTCGGATTCCTCGCGGATGCCTTGCAGACGGGCTTGCGCTCCGCATGGGACAAACGGGGCCGTCTCAGGGAGTTGCGGAGTCGCGAGTCCGAGGGTCCGATCTCGATCGAACTCAAGTACCGCGAGCGGCCCCGCAGCCCGCTGATCACATACAAGCTCGAGATCGACGAGCGAGACGGCCGCCCCTACGTAGCGCGCGAAACCCTGAGCTGGAAGCGCGGAAGCTAGGCCGACCGTTCAGCTTTCTGGACTTCGCGGATGGTTCGGGGCAAGTCATCTCGGGCGACATGCCCGAGATCGAGGATGCACGCCGAGAAGCACGCCTTGCTTCGAGCGACCTGCTGGCAATCGCGGCACTCCAATCGGCGTGAGTCCTTCGCTGGATCGGGATGACACGTCGACGGAGAGTGGGCGGCATCCTCCGGGACCCACCGGAGAACGCGGCTCCGCGTGATGTGCGGCTCGCGCGCTACGCCGCGACCTCGCGCCGCAGCGCCTCGCGCTGCGCGGCGTCGC
>DASXCR010000256.1:0-2871 GCA_036491075.1 Solirubrobacteraceae bacterium | reverse complement strand
CGGGCGGCGACGTCACGGTGACACGCGTGCGCGGCCGGATGACGGGCGCCGGGGTCGCGGGGAGGCGCGCGCGCCGCTGCCCGCCGCGCGCCGTCGCAAGGCGCTTGCGCGACGGCCTCGCGGGCAGCGCCAGTGGCCGCGTTCGCATGATGCTGACCGGCGGGACCGCCACCCGCCCGCACGTCGAGCCGAACGGATCCGGCGTCACGCGAGTCGTGGGCGTTGCCTTGCACGCCGCGCCGACGAGGGCGAATGCCGGCAGCGGTTGGACGTGCGGGCTTCCGTCACGGCCCGTCCAGACGACGTAGCGCTGCTCCGTACGGCTCGGGCGCGGGAGGACGAACGCGTAGCCGTTGTCGGTGACGTCCGCGCGGGTCGCGGTGCCGTCGGCGGCGGTGATGAAGACGGCCTCGACGCCGTCCGGGACGATCCCCGACACGCCGAGCATCTTGTGCGTCGTACCCGCGCACGCGTCGAGGGCCGGGGCCGCGAGACCGCGCTGCAGGTCGCTCAGGGCTCCGCCGCCCCCGGCCGGCGCGCCGCCGACCGAGACGACCGCGACGCCCTCGCGGGGCTTGCCCGCGCCGGAGCAGCCGAGGCCGGCACCGACGTCCGGTACCGGCACGACCCAGGCGCGGGCCGCGCCGTCGGAGCGCAGCAGCCGCGCCGAGGTCGGATCGACCGGCGCGAGCCCCCGCTGCTTCAGCGCCGTGAGCGCCTGCGCGGGCAGCGTGTCGTCGTCCGTGCGATCGCGACGCAGGATCTCGAACGCGGCCTTCAGCGCGTCGCTCGGAGAGGCGCCCGGTCCGGCCGGGCGCTTGCCCGGACGACACACCACGACGGTCGAAGGCAACGCGACTGCCGGCGCGGACGTCACGAAAGGCGTGACCGCGACCGCCACCGGCCCGCGCACGTCGGCGCGGAGCGCGCGCGTCACCCGCGCCGGGGGTGCCGCGATCGCCGGCGCGGGCGTCGTCGCGACCGCAGCCGCGACGCGCGGGGCGCCCGTCACCACCGCACCCGGAGCCACCGCCGTGGGCACCCGCGTCGCCGACACCGGCCGCGGGACACGCGGGACCCGCGTCACCGACACCGGCCGCGGCAGGCGCGTGACCACACCCGGGCGCACCGCTACCGGCACACGCGTCACCGACACCGGCCGCGGGACACGCGGCACCCGCGTCGTCGGTGAGCCGGGAACCGCTGGCACCGGCGCCGGCACCGGCGTGGCGACGACGACCCGGCCCGACCCGTGACGGCCCCGGCCCACCGACACAGGGCCAGACGTCGTCGCGGGCTGGGGCACCCCGTGCGACGGATAGGTCACCTGCGGCCGCGCGGACACGGGCGCCGGCGCCGGTGTGGTCGTCGCGACCGGACCCGGCACCGCTGCCACCGGCCCCAGGCTCGTCGCCGCGCGCGCGAGCCGCGGCGCGGCCGAGGCCCCGCCCGGAGCGTGCGCGACGGCGGCGCCTGCGAGCAGCGCAAGCGCCCCGATCGGTACGAGTCGGCGCACGGACAGCGGGCTTCTCGTCATTGCGATCCCTTCGGTGTGGGGGTGGTGCAGCGGCCGTCGCGACAGATGAGCAGCAGCGCGCCCGACGCGTCGCGCGCGGTGACGCTCGGCACGTCGCGCGCCCCGTCGAGCGCAGCCACGAAGACGCGCATGCCGGCGGGCAGGTCGCCGCGGCCGATCGCCGTGGCGTCGGCGGGGGTGGCCGCCACGGTCGTGTGCGCGCCGGTCGCCGCGACGTCGACGGCGCGCGCCGCCGCGGGCAGCGAGCCGAACGCCCAGGTGCGGTCCGCGACCGGGTCGAAGTAGGTCTGCACGAGGCGCTGGGCGAGGACTCC
This sequence comes from Solirubrobacteraceae bacterium, assembly GCA_036491075.1. Taxonomy (GTDB): domain Bacteria; phylum Actinomycetota; class Thermoleophilia; order Solirubrobacterales; family Solirubrobacteraceae; genus CADCVQ01. Next base: position 1,020 of record DASXCR010000256.1, on the reverse strand, counting down.
CGGCGTCACGCCGCCCGTCCCGCCCTCGTCGGTCGCGACGTCGCAGCGCGCGCCGCCGCCACCGCCCGGCACCGACAGGAAGACGCCAACGGCCCGCACCGCGGTGTAGTCGCACGCCGACGCGCTCAGGCGCCACGCGACGCCACGCAGCTCGCCGCTCGCGACGTAGACCTGGTCGCCCGCGTAGCTCGGCGCGACGGCTCCGGGCAGGTGCGCGGCGCCGGGCAACGTGGCGGGCGCCGGCGCCCAGACGGCGTTGCGCGTGGCGAGCGCGGTCGGGACGACCACGAGCATCGCGAGCCCGACGAGCGCGCTGCGCCGCCAGCCGGCGAGCCGCGAGCGGCGCGGCGGACGGCGCCAGGCGCCGGCCAGGCCGCGGCCGAGCTCGGACAGGATCGCCTCGGGATCGCGCGCGCTCATGACGTCGCCTCCGCCGGGCCGACGCCGTCCAGCGCGGCCGCGAGCGACCGCAGCCCCCGCGACACGCGCGCTCGCGCGGCCTGCTCGCTGATCCCGAGCCGCCCCGCGACGGCCGGGTAGTCGAGCTCCTCGACCACGCGCAGGCGGACCGCGTCGCGCTGCTCGGTCGCGAGCTCCGCGAGCGCCACCGCGACGGCGGCGCGCAGCTCGCCGAGCGCCGCGAGCTCCTCGATCCGCACGAGCTCCTCGCCGTCGAGCACCGGCGCCTGCACGCCGGCGCGACGCATCGCGCGACGCTCGGCGTGGCCGCGGCGCAGCGCCTCGTTGAGGACGTTGCGCGCGATCCCGAAGACCCACCCGGCGACCGCGTCCGCCTCGCCGGGATCTCCGACGAAGCGCCGGCGCAGCTCGAACGCGCGGGCGTAGGTCTCGCCGACGAGGTCGACGGCGAGCTGCGCGTCGTACGTGCGGCGCGTGAAGAAGACGAGCAGCCGGCGCGCGTCGCGCTCATAGGCGGCAGCGAGGCGATCGGCGTCGAGGCGGGTGCGAGCCATCGTGCTGATCTTGTCGCGAGCGTCGATTCCTGTGACGCTCGGCTAC
>DASXCR010000255.1:0-8325 GCA_036491075.1 Solirubrobacteraceae bacterium | reverse complement strand
GCTCGTGGAACGCGACGAGATCGGCTTGCGGCTCGTCGGCCTCGACGGCTCGAGCGAGCGCGCGCTCGCCTACGAGAGGCTGCGCGCGCGCGCGCGCGATCGCTCCGCCCGCGAGGAGGAGCGCGTCCTCTACGTGGCGGCGACCCGCGCGCGCGAACGGCTCGTCCTCAGCGGCGGCGTGGCGGTCGACGCATGGCCGAAGGACGGGCCCGGCGCCTCTCCGCTGACCTGGCTGGGACCGGCGCTGCTCGGCGGCGATCTCTCGCGCCTGCCCACGAGCGTCGAGCCCGTACGCGACGTCGTCTGGAGCGACGGCGCCCATACCGCGACGGTGCGCTGCCTGGTCAACCGGCCCGAGACCGTCGGGCGCGTGCTGCGCCGGGCATCGCTCGCGCCCGCCGGCGCGAGCCTGTCGATCGCGCCCTCCCAGCCGGCGTGCCGCTCGCAACCGTCGCCGCAGGTCGCGGCGCCGGCGGTTCGCTCGCTCTCGTACACCACGCTCGCCGCCTGGGGCGAGTGCGGCTACCGCTTCTATCTCACGAAGGTGCTCGGTCTGCGCGAGGAGCCCGTGATCCGGATCGCCGCGACCGCCGGCGCCCCGACGCTCGATCCGCGCGTGCGCGGCATCCTGGTCCACGCGCTACTGGAGGATCCCGAGCCGGTGGCCGGTTTGGCCGCGGCGCACGACGTCGTCCTGACCGCCGCGGAGTCCGCCGACGTCGCGCGGCTGGCCGCGGCCTTCGCGCACTCGCCGCTCGCGGCCCGGATCGCCCGTGCTCGCGCCGTGCGGCGCGAGCACGCCTTCGCCGTGACGCTCGGCGACACGCTGCTGACGGGCGTCGTCGACGTCCTCGCATCCGAGCGCGGCGGCCTGCGCCTCGTCGTCGACTACAAGACCGACGCGCTCGACGACGGGGCCGACCTCGCGACCTACGTCGACGAGCACTACGGCGTCCAGCGGCGGGTGTACGCGCTCGCCGCCCTGCGCGCTGGCGCGGCTCGGGTGGAGGTCGCCTACGCGTTCCTCGAGCGTCCACGCGAGCCGATCGCGACGCGCTACGAGGCATCCGATGCGGATCGCCTCGAGTCCGAGCTGCTGGCGCTCGCCGCCGGACTGCTCGCGGGCGAGTACCCGGTTACGGACGGGCCGCATCGCGGGCTGTGCGAGAGCTGCCCGGGCCGCCGGGCGCTGTGCTCGTACCCGGAGGCGCGCACGCTCGCGGAGCGCCCGCTTCCGAGTGCGAGGCCGCAGATAGCGGCGACGCGATCCGAGATAGGGTCGCCGCAATGAAGAGCGTGACCCTCCCCGTCACCCCTTCGGTCGGTCTCAGCGGGGCCACGGGCGGGGCCGCGGCGCTCGGCGCCGCGGGTATCGTGGGAGCATCCTCGCAGGGCGCGCCGAGCTGCCTGTTTCACGCCGTGACCGGCTGCCCTGCCCGTTCTGTGGGCTGACGCACGGCGTCGCCGAGCTCGGGTGCGGGCCACCTCGCCACGGCCGTCGCGCTGAACCCGCTCGCACCGCTCGCCGTCGCGCTCGCCCTGACGGTCCCCGTCCGCGACGCGACGGGCCCGCCCGCCGCGGACCCGTTTGCGCCGCGACCCGCCGAGCCCTTGGGAGCGCCGCCGACCGAGCACGCCTGGCAGCGCCCGGACGTCCCGCGCGATCCGTACACGGTGGGACCCCCGGCGGGCAAGGCCGACGGCGCGGTCGCGGCGCTCGTGCTCGGCCTCGTCGGCATCACCGTCTGCCAGCTCTGCGCCCCCTTCGCCTGGTACTACGGCCGCCGCGCGGAACGGCTGATCGACGCCTCGGGTGGCACGCTGTCAGGTCGGGGCGAGGCGACGGCCGGCAAGATCCTCGGCATCGTCGCCTGCGTCCTGGTCGTCCTCGGGATCCTGCTGTTCGTGGCGCTCGCGGTCGGCATGACCTCCTCGAGCAGCAGCAGCAGGAGCGTCACGATCGGCACGAGCTCGTAGCCCGCCGGTCGTGGCCTGGCCGCGCCAGGGTGCACGCCTGCATCCGCCCGCTGCGAGGCCGGACGAGGACGCCCCTATGCGTCCGCCGGCCCGCCGCCCGCAGTCCGACCCCGGCCGCGCGCCTTCACGCGCCTACTGCGCGAGCACGTCGCGCCCGTAGCGATCCTCCGCCGCCGCCCCGTTCGCGCCGGCCTCGGGGCTCGCCCGCCATGATGGGGACGGCGGCGGGGTCGGCGGCGGCGGGTTGCTCGTCGCCGGCCGCCGCTCGCGCTCGTTCTGCGCGTTGAGCTCCGCGCCGAAGAGGAACGCGAGGTTCGACAGGTACAGCCACAGCAGCAGGATCACCGCGCCCGCGAAGGCGCCGTACGTCGCACCGTACTTGCCGAAGTTCGAGACGTAGAAGAAGAAGCCGGCCGAGGCGAGGATCCAGATCAGCACACCGGCGCCCGCCCCCGGCGAGATCCAGCGCACCCGGCGCGGAGACACGTCGGGCGCGAACGTGTAGACGACGGTGTAGATCGACATCACCGCCGCGATCGCCACGAACCAGCGCGCGACGCGCCAGATGTCGACGGCCGTGTCGCCGAGGCCGATCGTGCCGAAGAGGTCGTGAGCGAGTCCGCCGCCGAGGAACACCGAGAACAGCGCGACGACGGCGAGCACGATCACGACGAGCGTCCACGCGATGTCCGTCAGCTTGTGCTTGACGAAGCCGCGGCCCTCCTCGACGCCGTACACGGCGTTCAGGGCACGGCCGGCGCCGCCGAACGCTCCCGAGGCGCCGTAGATCGCGACGAGCACCCCGAGCGCCAGCGCGAAGCTGACGGCGCCGCCCGCGCCGTTGACGGTCGACGACAGCGATGCGCGCAGCGCGCTGGCGACCTCGGCGGGCGCGCCGTGGTCGTGCGCGTACTGCACGGCGTTCGTCACGAGCGATTGGTCTCCGAGCAGGCCGAGCAGCGAGATGCCGACGAGCAATGCGGGGAACAGCGACATCATCACGAAGTACGTGAGCGCGGCGGCGTAGTCCGTCATCGCGTCGGCCTGGAACTTCTCGAACGTGCGCTTGAGCGTGCCGAACATTGCGACGCAGGTTGCCCGAGGTGACCGGCTCGTAATCGGTCCGGTCGGCCTACTCGGCGTCCTTGGCGCCGGGTAGCAGGGCGTGACCTTCGGTCACCGCGTGCGCGAGATCGATCACGCGCCGGTTGGACCTGCGCGCCTGCTGGCGCAGCAGCTCGAACGCCGCCCGCTCGTCGACGGCGTGGCGCTCCATCAGGATGCCCTTGGCGCGCTCGATCGCCCCGCGCCGTTGCAGGGCGCTCTCGAGCTGCTCGACCTGCTCGACGAGGCGCGCGGTCTCGCTGTGGCGGCGCATCGCGAGCTCGATCGCCCCCTCGATCTCGTCGAGGAAGCTGGGACGCGCGAACGCGGAGATCCCGCGCTCGGCGGCGCTCGAGACGAACCCGGGGTCATGGTCGCCGACGAGCGTGATGATCGGCCCGCGGGCGTACTCGCAGATCTCCTCGATGAGGTCGAGGGCATGCAGGTCGTCCGCGTCGACGACGACGATCGAGATGTCGGGGTCCTCGCGGGCGATGGCGTCGCCGACGTTCGCGACGGTCGTGACCTTCGCGACCACGGTGTACCCCAGCGACGCGAGGATCGCCTCGGTCGCGTGGAGGGTGGATTCGTCCTCGTCCGCGGTCAGGACGCGGAGGTCCTTGCCTGCCGGCACATCCGCCATCGTGTGCGTCACCTCCCGCCTGGTTGAGCCCGTGGGCGTTTGGGTATCATGCCCTACGCGCGGCCGAGCATCCCGCCGCGCACCGCCAGCGCCCCAACCTCCGGCGCACGTGCAGATCATCGGAGGTATGTCGTGGACGCTTACCCCGTCTGCCGGACCGTCGGATCCGACCGCCCCCACGTCGTGGGCGTGCCGGTCGGGCCACGTCGATGATGTCTTCCGCGAAGGACGAAGGCGGTCGCGGCGCCGAGCGCTCGCGTGAGGATCGCGAGCTCTTCGCCCGGCTTCGGGACGGCGACGCGGTCGCCCGCGAGCAGCTCGTCGCGCGCTTCCTGCCGCTGGCGCGCCAGCTCGCGCGCCGCTACCACCGCACCGGCGAGCCGCTCGACGATCTGCTCCAGGTCGCCTCGATGGGCCTGATCAAGGCGATCGACCGCTTCGACCCCGAGCGCGAGATCGCGTTCTCCTCCTACGCCGTCCCGACGATCCTCGGCGAGATCAAGCGCCACTTCCGCGACCGGACGTGGGCGGTTCGCGTCCCGCGCGACCTGCAGGAGCTCACGCTGCGCGTCGACAAGGCCGTCGGCGAGCTGTCCGAGCACCTGCACCGCCAGCCGTCGGTCGCCGAGATCGGCGAGGCCGTCGGCGCCGACGAGGAGCACGTGCTGGAGGCCCTACAGGCCGGCGGGGCGTATCGCGCCATCTCCTTCGACGCTCCGCGCGGGAGCGCGGGCGAGGAGGAGGCCGCCACGCTCGCCGACTCGGTCGGCATCGACGAGGACGGCTTCGAGCGAGCGGAGGAGCGCGCGACGCTCGAGAACCTCCTGACGACGGTGACCGCGCGTGAGCGCGACGTGTTGCGGATGCGCTTCGAGCAGGACATGACGCAGGCGGAGATCGGCGCCGTGATCGGCGTCAGCCAGATGCAGGTGTCGCGCGTCATCCGCCAGGCGCTCGTGCGACTGCGCGCGGCCGCCGACGGCGACGCGGCGGCGCGGTACTGATCCGCGCCGCTCGCGGGGATACGGTGAGCCGATGACGCCTCCCGCCGCGCTGCTCGACCTCGACGGCACGCTCGTCGACTCCAACTACCAGCACGCGCTCGCGTGGTACCGGGCGTTTCGCCTGCACGGCCTCACGATCCCCGTGTGGCGCTGTCACCGCGCTATCGGGATGGGCGGCGACCAGCTCGTGCGCTTCCTGGCCGGCGACGGCTTCGAGCGCGAGCACGGCGACACCGTGCGCATCCGCGAGCACGCGCTCTACGCCCAGCTGATCGGCGAGGTGCAGCCGTTCGAGGGCGCACGCGGCCTGATCGAGGACCTCAAGAGCCTTGGCGGGAAGGTCGTCGTTGCCTCTTCGGCGAAGTCGCAGGATACCCAGCACTACCTCGATCTGCTCGACGCGCGCTCGCTCGTCGACGGCTGGACGGACTCCGGCGACGTCGGCGCGACGAAGCCCGCCCCCGACCTCGTCGAGGCCGCGCTCGAGCTCGCCGGCGGCGGCCCGGCGGTGATGGTCGGCGACTCGACCTGGGACTGCGAGGCGGCGAAGGGCGCGAAGGTGCCGACGATCGCGGTGCGCACCGGCGGCTTCGGCGTCGAAGAGCTGCGCGACGCGGGCGCCAAGCAGGTCTTCGAGTCGATCGGCGAGCTGCGCGAGCGCCTCGCCGAGACGCCGTTTCGCACGTAGCCCGTCACAGGGCGGCCTGCTCGCCGCAATCCTCCTCGACGATGGCGACCGAGACGCGAAGCCACGGCGAGCTGCTGCGACGCGCGGCATCCGGAGACGGCGAGGCGTTGACGGCGCTGTACGCCGGCTACGAGACGATCCTCGCCGGCTTCCTCGTGCGCCGCACGCGCGATCCGCATCTCGCCGCGGAGCTCGCGGCGCGCCTCGGCGTGCCGGAGGCGACGGTGCGCCAGCGCGTCAGCCGTGGCCTCGCACGATTTGCGAACGACCCTGGAGGGACGCCAGACATGACCCGGTTGCCCGAGCTGCACGACGCCCTCGAGCGCGCGGTCGCCGCGCGCGCAGCCTCCGCGAAGCGGCGCCGAGTCAATCCCTCGCGCCGCGCCGGGCTGCTCGCGCTCGGCGGCGTGGTCTTCGCCGGCAGCGCGGTCGCCGCGACGACCGCCGTCTGGCACCCCACGCTCGGCTCGGACAGGGTCGGCCATCCGCAGGTCGCGCACGCCGCGGTCCCCGCCACGCAGCTGTCGGCGCTCGGCGTGCTGCGACGCCCGCAGACCGCGGGCGACCGCGGGCCCGACGTCCAGCGGCTACTGCATCTCCTCACCGGCGGCCAGATCAACGGGGTGCACACCGATGCGATACGCGTCCTGCGCCGCAACGCCGACGGCATGACGTTGCTCGTCCCGGCCGAGCGAGCGGGCAACCGGCGCTTCGCATCGACGATCCAGCACGACGCGCTCTGCCTGCTGACGAGCACCCGCACTCGCACGACCATCAAGCGAGGCTCGCGCGGGAAGCTGTACCTCGGCAGCTCTGCCGGAGCGATCAGCGCGGGCCAGACCTGTGGCACCCTGCGCGACGTGCAGACGACCGATCTGCGAACCGGCGCGTACGCCGGCAACGACCTCGAGGCGATCGGACTGGTCCCGGACGGCGTGGCCCGCGTCGTCGTTCGCCTGCGCCATCGCCGCGAGCGGGCCGCGACGGTGCACGGCAACGTCTACGTCGTGAACACGGGCAGCGAGCTCGCCCCGGGCTGGGGCGTGCGCTGGCTCGACGCCGAGGGCCGTCGCATCGCGCACCGTCGCAACCGCTGACGTCGACCGGCTCCGGTCGACGGGCGAGCGGGCCGGGTGAGTAAGACGGGCCGTCGCGCGGCCGCTAAGGGAACATGTACGAACTAGCCCTCCTATCACTGCTGAACAGCATGAGGAACTGGGGCACGGCGCCCGTGATCGCGACGCGCACCGTCGTCGCCGACGTCCCCACGCTGCACGCCCTGCTCCGCGACGACGGCGGCGAGGCTCGCCTCATCGCCGGCATCGATCCGCGCCTGCGCCCGCACGCGCTGCTGCGTCCGAGCCGCGACCCGCGCTTCCTGCACGCGCAGATCCGCATCGGCGGTCGCGACGTCCTGTGCACGACGTGGCTGCTGACGCCCAACCACGGCACGACCGACGTGGATCTCGCCGCGCAGCTCGCGTCGCGGGCGATCGTCGCGCGGCTGGCGCTGCTCGCCTGTCGCCGCCCGCTGCGCGGACATCTCGAGGCCACGCTCGCCGAGCTCACGGTCGACGTTCGGCGCACCGCGGAGGATCTGACCGGCGAGGCGTCGGCGCGCCGTCTCACGGTGCCCGCCGCGCCTCACGCTCTGCGAGGGCGGGACGCGCCGGCGACGGTGGACGGCCCACGCACCGGCTTGCGAGCCTCGCGGCGCGGGTACCCGGCCGGGACCCGACCGAGGAGACGTTCCCATGGCCGCTCTCACCGCCGCACCGCAACGCGCTGAGCTGAAGGTGCCGGACCCGGGCGAGGCGCCGCAGCCGATCGTGCCGGAGCCGGCGACGGTTCCCGCTGATCCGGTCCCGTCGCCCGACCCCGTCCCGCCCGGCGACCCGCAGCCGCCGAGCGTGCCCACTCCCGATCCCGATCGCGACGTGCCGATCGACCCACCGAGCCCACCGCAGACCGTGTAGGTCCGGGAGGCGCCCGGTGGCGGTCGGGCCGGCTCGGGCGCAGGCCGGCCCGGCTCAGGCCAGGCCCTGCGCCTCGTACTCGCGCAGGAAGCCCTCGAACAGCCGCAGATGGCCCTCCTCGTCGGCGAGGATCGCGATGACCATGTCGTTGGTGACCGGATCAGACTCCTCGGTCGCCTCGATGATCCGGTTGTAGTAGTCGATCGCGCCGCTCTCGGCCTCGATCACGCCGCGGATGACGTGGACGATGTCGGTCGGGGCATCGGGCGGCTGCAGGTAGTCCTGCTCGGCGGTGAACGCGAGCGAGCCCGGGACGACGCCGTAGAGATCCTTGATCCGCGCCGCGAACTGCTGCGCGTGGCCGAGCTCCTCCTGGATGTCGGTGCGCAGCGAGGCCACGACCTGCTGGGCGAGGATGCCGTCCGGGTTCGTCGAGTTCGCGATGTAGGACATCACCGTCTCGATCTCCATCCAGTAGGCCTTCGTCAGCATCTCGATGACCTCGGCGCGCTGCTCGTTGCGGTCGTCGGAAAGGATCCCGCGGGCCGCCGCATGACTGATGCTCGCCATGTCGTTCCTCCTTCTCTCGTGGACGTGCGATCGGTATGCCCGACAGGCGACGCGCGTACGCCGCCAAACTGGCGCGACGCTGCAACGGCGCATTCGCGTGCAGGAAACACCCCGCGCGGGGCATACTCTGTTGCCATGGCCAGGTCGATCTGGACGGGCGCCATCTCCTTCGGGCTGGTGACCGTCCCCGTCAAGATGTACTCCGCGGTCTCGCGCAAGACGGTGCGCTTCCACCAGCTCAACGGCAAGACGGGCGTGCGCATCCAGCAGAAGCGCGTCGACCCGTCGACCGGCGACGAGGTCCGCTACGAGGACATCGTCAAGGGCTACGAGCTGACGCCCGATCGCTACGTGCTGATCGAG
>DASXCR010000254.1:0-7997 GCA_036491075.1 Solirubrobacteraceae bacterium | reverse complement strand
TTGTCGACGGCCTGCGGCGCGACGTGGACGTTGCGTGCCCCGCGCGCGCGGACGAACGCGGCGACGTGCGGCCCGTATGCCACGACCGCGGCGGCCCGGTGGTAGAGCGTCGCCAGCCGCGGCGCGCCCGCGACGAGGTGCGCCGGCGTGCGCGGATGGGCCCACAGCGCGGTCCAGAGGACGAACGGCGCGCGCGCGCTGCGCGCCCCGATCCATGCGGCCGGCAGCGCCGTGCGCCCCGCCGTGCCGCAGACGACGGCGCGGTAGGTGCCCGAGGCGGCGAGCGCGCGGATCTCGCGCTGGTCGACGTGGCGGTGCGGCACGCCGGGATCGGCGACCCCCGCCGTTGCGTGCCACGAGCGCCCGCCGAAGATCGCGAGCTCGATCGGCAGGCGGCGGTGCAGCGCGGCGAACGCGCCGGCACGCTCGGGCGGCACGTGGTTGGTGACGAACAGGACGGGCTTCACGGCCATCTCATGCTCGCGCGCCCGGCAAGGACCGTGTGCGAACGATGCCGCGCCTCGGCGGTGCGCCCGCTGCGGTGGCGCACGGCGGCGCCGGTCACGGCGTGCCCGCGCGATGATCGTACGGGGCGCTCAGCGCCTCCTCGTAGGCGGCGACCGTCGCCGCGCCGCAGCGCTCCCAGGAGAAGGCGGCCTCGACGGTCGCGCGGGCGCGGTCGCCCTCGGCGCGCAGGGTCTCGGGGTCGCCGAGGAGGCGATCGATCTCCGCGGCGATCGCGGCGACGTCGCCCGCGCGGACGAGCCCGATCCCGCCGCCCGCGTCTGCGATCTCCCGCGGCCCGGGCTCGTCGCGTGCCGCGATCGCCGGCAGCCAGCCGGCCATCGCCTCGACGTACGCGACGCCGAACGCCTCGTCGGTCGACGCCATCGCCAGCAGGCTCGCGCGGCGCGTGCGGCGCAGCGCCTGCTCGTGCGGCAGCTGCCCGGCCAGCTCGACGCGATCGGCGACGCCGAGCTCGGCCGCGAGCCGGCGCAGCGCCTCGAGCTCGGGGCCGTCGCCGACGACGAGGTAGCGCAGCGCCGGGTGGCGGTGGCGCAGCAGTGCGACGGCGCGCAGGACGTCCGCGTGGCGCTTGCGGGCGATGACGTGCGCGGTCGTCACGACGGTCGGATCGGGGTAGGGGTCGGCGCGCGCCGCGGGCAGGTCGCTGCCGAGCCGCACGACGCGGGTCGCGCGCGCGCCGAGGATCCGGCAACCGCGCTCGATCCCGGCGCTGTTGGCCAGCACGAGCCGGGCGCAGCCGAGCGCGGCGCGCACGGCCTGCGCGCCTGCTGCCGAGCCGGGCGCGGTGTGGAAGACGTCGCCGCCGTGGACGGAGACGACGAGCGGCTGCGCGAGGCCGGCCCGGCGGACCGCCTCGCCCGCGGGCACGGCGTTGTGCGCGTGCACGAGCTCGAACGCGAAGTCGCGGCGCAGGGCGCGCAGCGCGAGCGCGAGCGGCGGCGCGGCCCAGCGCCCCCACGAGCCGTACGAGCGCGGCCGCGGCGGCGCGAGGAACGAGACGTACCTCACCTCGATCCCGTCGAGCGTCGCGCGCAGCGGCTGCCTCGCGGCCCCGGCGGCGGCGCGGGCCGCCGCGCGCGGCCCCGCGCGCAGCGCCGACAGCGGCGGCAGCGGCCGGTGCAGGACGAGCACGCGCACATCCGCACCCGCGTCGCGCGCCGCGACGGCCTGGCGATGCGCCCAGACGCCGAGCACGGGGTCGGCCGCGCGGGGATAGAACTCCGAGACGATCGCGACCTTCACGCGGTCCGCCCGCCAGGCCCGGCGTGGCGCTCGCCACGCCCGCCCGCCACGCCCGGGACGGCGCAGCCACCGCGCCGCCCGCGGCTGCGCCCTGTGGCCTCGCCGCTCATCGCACCCGCCGCGACCAGCGCGCCTGCTCGCGCGTCACGTAGGGCCGCCCGGCGAGGAACGCGCGCGCCTCGGCGATCGTCTCCGCGCGGTCATAGCCGCCGCCGGCCGGCGCCGTGTGGAGGATCGGGGTCGCGTCGACGATCCCGATCGGCCAGCCGCGCGCGCCGGCGAGGGCGCCCCAATGCGCGTCCAGCCCCCAGCCCATCCGCAACGCGGGGAACGCCAGCAGCGTGTCGAACGTCGCGGCCGCGAAGGCCGTCACGGGCCCGATCTCGACGAAGTGCGACTCGCGCACGCTGCCGCCGGGCCGGCGCCGCGTGACGCCGAACGCGGCGTGCGAGTGCAGCCGGTGTGCGGGCTGCGCGAGTTGCAGTCCGGCCCGCTCGGCGCACTGCACGAAACGGTCGAGGAAACGCCGCGGCAGCACGACGTCGTCGTCGACGACGAGCAGCCAGTCAAAGCCCTCCGCCGGATGTTCCTCGAGCAGGGCGTTCAGGTGCTCGAACTTGCCGCCCGCGCGCATGGCGACCGTCCGCATCGTGACCTCGTGGCGGGTGCGGTGCAGCTCCCGGCGGGCGGCATCCATGAGCCGCCCGGGCCGCTCGACGCCGAGCACGAGCACGCGCCGGCGCTCCCCGGGCTGCTCGCGCGCCGCACGGTCCAGGCGCCGCGCACGCGGCGCGGCCTCGAGCGCCAGCAGCGCGTCGGCCGCCCGCGCGAGCGGCCGGCGGATCCCCTTGACGGTGCCGCTGCGACCCGACAGGAAGTCCTCGCCGTCGTCGCGGCGGCGGCGCCCGCCGGCGGACAGCGCCGCGCGCACGCGGCCAAGCGAGTGCGCGGTCAGCACGATGCCGTTCGGACAGCGGAAGCGAAACGTGTGCACGACGCAGCCCGCGAGCACGCGCAGCTCCGACCACAGCGACGGGGCGCTCGCCTTGAAGACGTCGAAGCGGCGGCTCGGCTGGCCGCGGCGGTAGGCGGCGCGCGCGAGCGACCGCAGGCGGGCGTCGTCGCCGGCGCGCCGATGGTCGAGCGCGGCGTTCGCGACGTAGCCGATGCGGCCGCCGGCGGCGCGCAGCCGCCGCGTCCACTCCTGCTCGTCGCCGTAGATCTCGCGCGTGTCGTCGAAGCGGCCCGCGCGCTCGAGCGCCGACCGGCGCACGAGCATGTTCGCGCTCCACGCCTCGCCGACATCGCGATCCGCCGGGCCGAAGTCCTGCGTCGTGATCGGCGGCGACTCGCGCCCGCACGAGCGCAGCGGGTGGTCCTCGAAGCGCGCATGGATCGGGCCGGTGAGCACGCCGACGTCGGCGTCGGCGTCGCGCTCGGCGGCCAGCAGCGCCTCCAGCCACCCGGGCCGCACGTCGACGTCGTCGTCGACGAACACGAGCACCGCGCCGAGCGCTGCGTCGATGCCGGTGTTGCGCGCCGCGTTGGGCCCGCGCGGCGCGTCGTGGGGGAGGTAGCGCGCGCCGTGGCGGCGCGCGACGTCCGCGCTCGCGGAGTCCGGCCCGTCGTCGACGACGAGCGCCTCGGCGCCGGCCGCGTCCGCCTGCGGCGCGATCGACGCGAGCGCCACGTCGAGGTACGCCGACCGCGCGCGCGTGGGGACGATGATGCTCGCCGTCAGGGCCATCTCCCGGAGAGAGTCTAGGTTTGGCGGCAGCGCGGCACGCAGCGCGCCCTCCCCGTGATCCTCTTCCTGCACAACCGCTACCGCACGCTCGGCGGCGAGGAGCGCGTCGTCGACGACCTGCTGTGGCTCGTGCGCGAGCATCTCGGCGAGGACGCGCGGCTGCTCACGCGCGACAGCGCGACGCTCGGTCGGGGCGCCGCCGCGGCCGGGCTGCTGCGCGGCGGCCTGCATCCGCAGGAGGTCGGCGAAGCCGTGCGTCGCAGCGGCGCGCGCATCGTCCACGCGCACAACCTCAACCCGTCGCTGGGCTGGCGCGCGCTGGCGGCCGCGCGCGCGGCAGGGGCGAGGACCGTGCTGCACCTGCACAACTACCGCCTGGTCTGCGCGGTCGGAACCTGCTTCACGCGCGGCGCGGACTGCGCCCGCTGTCACGGTCGCGACACGCTGCCGGGCGTGCGCCGCAACTGCCGCGGCACGGGCGCCGAGGCCGCCGTCTACGGCGCGTCGCTCGCGCTCTGGCAGCGCCGGCTGATCGCCCATGCCGACGCCGTCGTCGTGCCGAGCGCGTTCGCCGCGCAGCGCCTGCTCGCGCTCGGCGCGCCGCTGCCACTCCCGGCCGCCGAGGCACCGGCGAGCTCGCGGGATGCGTCCCCGGCCGCGGAGGCATCGGCGAGCTTGCGTGGCACGTCGCCGGCCGGCGAGGCACCGGGGAGCCCGCGCGCGACGTCATCGGCCGGCGGCCACCACGGCGAGGCGCGGCGCGCGCCACGCCTGCACGTCGTCGGTCACGTCGTGCGCGACGCCGTCGCGCGCTCGACGGCCGACGGCGGCGAGCACGCGCTCGTCGTCTCGCGCCTGGCGCCCGAGAAGGGCGTCGAGGTCGCGATCGCGGCCTGCGCGGCCGCCGGCGTGTCGCTCGTCGTCGCGGGGGACGGGCCCCAGCTCGCCGCGCTGCGCGCGCGCGCAGCGGGCACCGACACGCGCTTCGTCGGCCGCGTCGGCGACGGCGAGCTGGCCGCGCTGCGGGCCACGGCGGGGCTTGCGGTCGTGCCCTCGCGCTCCGCCGAGACGTTCGGGCTCGCGGCCGCCGAGGCGATGGCCGCGGGCCTGCCGGTCGCGGGCAGCGCGATCGGCGCGCTGCCCGAGCTCTGCGGCCCGGAGGGTCTGGTCGAGCCGGGCGACGCGGCGGCGCTCGCCCTCGCGGTGCGCGCGCGCTTCGGCGACGCCGCGGCCGGCGAGGCGGGGCGCCTGCGGGTGCTCGAGATCGCGGCGCCGCGGGCGGTGGCCCGCGCGCTGGGCGCCGTCTACAACGCGGTCGGGCGCTGAGCGGGGACGCTTGCGGCCGCCCGGCGCAGCGGTCCGATGCTCGTCGTAGGATCACTGCGCATGCGACGGGGAGGGGTACTCGCATTGTTGTGTGCGGTCGCATGCGTGCTGGCCGCGCTCGTTCCCGTGGCCGCGCAGGCGCGCACGGAGAGCTTCACGATGAAGACGAAGCCGTTTGCGATGTCCGGCTTCAAGACGATCTTCCCGAAGGTCGGCGTGCAGACGCCGCACGTCTCCGGCTACGTGACGAAGATGGACGCGTACCTCGTCGACGAGCACGGCCGGCGCGTCTCTATCCGCAACGTCATGCTGCACCACGTCGTCTTCATCAACACCGGCTTCAAGGGCGGGCCGCCGAAGAAGACGTCGTGCGCGGGCCGCGGCGGCGAGCCGTTCTGGGGCACCGGCGAGGAGAAGCAGCCGCTGATGCTGCCCGCGGGCTACGGCTACCAGGTCGACGCGCGCGACCGCTGGACGATGCAGGCGATGCTCATGAGCCACGACCTGCGCGCCCACACGGTGCGCGTCGTCTACGACGTGACGATGCAGGTCGGCGTGACGCTGCAGCGCGTCAAGCCGCTGTGGCTGCGGGCCAACGGCTGCACCCCGCAGCCCAGCTACGACATCGTCGGCGACATGCCCCCGGGGGGCATCCACAAGAAGTCGTCGTACTGGCGGATGCCGCTGAGTGGGCGGATCGTGGAGGCGAGCGCCCACCTGCACGGCAGCTCGTACGGCCTGACGATCTCGCAGCCGCGCTGCGGCGACCGCACGCTCATCGACCAGAAGCCGCTCTACGGCTTCGCCGACGACCTCGTCTACCGCGCGCGGCCGGTGCTGCACGAGCCGGGCCCGATCGCGACCGGCCACTACCTCTCGGAGACGGGCATCCCCGTCCGCAAGGGCGAGTTCCTCAAGGTCACGGGACTCTACGACGGCTCGCGCCCGCACCCGCGGGTCATGGCGATCACGCACATCTACGTGGCGGTCGACGACGGCGCGTCGCGCGCGTGCGCGGCGCTGCCCGCCGACGGGCACATCTTCTGGACGCGCACGGACGGCACGATGAAGCCGCCCGTCATCACGGTGCCGCTCAACGGCCTCGGCAGCGACGGCAAGGTGCACGAGATCGACAAGCCGATCGGCCTCGAGCGCGTCGTCAGCGGGCCGACCGCGGTCGTGAACCTGACGGGCGAGCGGATCGTCCCGAACAACCTCTCGGTGGCGAAGGGAACCCAGATCACGTGGGACTTCGACGATGTCGAGAAGCACAACGTGACGCTGGCCAACGGGCCGCGCCTGATCGCGTCCCCGAACTCCGGCAAGGGCGCGCATTTCACCGAGACGCTCAACACGCCCGGCACGTACCGGCTGTTCTGCTACCTACACCCGATCACGATGACGCAGGTCATCACGGTGAGACCATGACCACGAAGACACCGTTTCTCCTGGCGGTCGCGACCGTCGCCGCCGCCTCGCTGGCGCTCGCCGCCCCGGCGCAGACCGCCACGACCAAGAGCGTGAAGGTCGGCGACAACTACTTCGTCACCGCGAGGGGCGTCCCGACCGTGAGGGTCAAGCACGGCACGACGGTCCGCTGGAACTTCGCCGGACACTCGTTTCACGACGTCACCGTGTCGAGCGGGCCCGTGAAGTTCCACTCGAAGGTGATGAGCTCGGGCTCGTTCTCCGAGCGCCTGACGAAGAAGGGCATCTACAAGATCTACTGCACGATCCACGGCGCCAAGGATCAGTCGATGATCCTCAAGGTCACGTAGCGGAGGCGTCGCCCTCCGCCGTCTCGGCGGGTGTGCCGTCCTCGTCGCCGGAGTCGGCGGCGTCGGAGGCCGCATCATCGGCGGCGGCGGCGTCGTCGGCCACGGCCGCAACGGGCTCGGCCTTGTCGCCCTTCGACTCGGCGGCGTCGCGCAGCGCGGCGGCCCCGGCGGCGGGCACGGACTTCTCGGCCTCGGGCGGGTTGCGCAGCGCGCTCACTCCGGCGGCGGGCATCGTCGTGTTGTCGCCCGACGGCTCGGGCGCCACGATCAACGAGGCGGGCACCGCATCCGGCGCCTTCGCGGCCGCGTCGGCGGCGACCGACGGCGCCGGTCCGGTGTACACGGGGGGCGGGTCGGACGTGCCGCGCAGCTTGCCGAAGATCGTCGCGCCGGCACCGCCGACGATCGCGACCGCGCCGCCGATCCGCACGCGCTTGGACGACAGCGCGGACTTGACCTTCCCGGGCGGGCGCAACGCCTTGACCTTCTTGACGCCCTTGCCGACCTGCTTGCCCGGCTTCCAGTCCGACCAGATCTCCGTGACGGACGCGATGGCGTCCAGCGCCTGGCTTGTCTTGCGCTTCTGACGCCGCAGCTTCATCGAGGGTGCTCCTCTGGCTTGAAAAAAGGGGGTGGCCATTTCGGCTACCCGTCCGTGACCGGGTCAAACGAATGTAGCCCACGCCGCACGCGCGACGGCGGCGACCTCGGCGGCGCGTTCGAGCGCCCCGTCGCGGCAGGCAGCAGCCGATGTCGGTGACCGACTCGCCGCTTGCGCCGTCAGCGCCGACTCCGGCCGTCAGGACGCCGCGAGCACCCCGCGCAGCCAGTCGGCGGTCTGCGCGATGCCGTCGCGCACGCCGATCTTGGCCTCCCAGCCGAGCACGGTGCGCGCCTTCTCGACGCTCGGCCAGCGCCGCACGACGTCGACCGGGAACGTCGGCAGGTGCTCGAGCTCGAACGCGTCGGGATCGCGACCGCAGACCTCCCACACGATCCGCGCGATCTCCGCGACCGTGAGCTCGTCCGAGGCGGAGATGTTGAAGTCCTCGTGCAGGCCCGCGTCCGAGCCGGTCGCCGTCACGACCCCGTCGGCGATGTCGTCGACGTGCGTCAGCGTGCGCGTCTGCGTCCCCGAGCCGAAGATCTGCAGCGGCTGCTGGCCCGCCAGCACCTTGCGGATGAGGTCCGGGACCGCGTGCGCGATGCCGGGCTCGTCGTCGGGCATCTCGCCGGGCCCGTAGGCGTTGAACGGCCGGCAGATCGTGTAGGGCAGGCCGTGCTCGGCGTGTGCCGCGCGGCACCAGACCTCGCCCGCGAGCTTCGAGAAGCCGTACGCCGAGCGCGGCATCGCGACGTCCCAGACGTGCTCCTCG
>DASXCR010000253.1:0-10012 GCA_036491075.1 Solirubrobacteraceae bacterium | reverse complement strand
GCGAAGATGCCGCACCTGCTCGTCGCCGGCACGACCGGCGCCGGCAAGTCGGCCTGCATCAACGCGATGCTGTCGTCGCTGCTGCTGCGCGCGACGCCGCACGACCTGCGCCTGGTCCTGATCGACCCCAAGCAGGTCGAGCTCAACCACTACGAGTCGATCCCGCACCTGCTGACGCCCGTCATCACGAGTCCGCGGATGGCCGCCAACGCGCTGCAGAACCTCGTCCGCGAGATGGAGCAGCGCTACTCGATCATGTCGCTGGCCAAGACGCGCTCGCTGATCGAGCTCAACCGCTCGCGGATCAAGCGCGGCGACTGCGAGCTGCCGTACATCCTCTGCGTGATCGACGAGCTCGCCGACCTCATGATGGTCGCGCCGGCCGACGTCGAGGACTCGATCATCCGCCTCGCGCAGAAGGCGCGCGCGGTCGGCATCCACCTCGTGCTCGCGACGCAGTCCCCGCGCGTGGACGTGATCACGGGCATGATCAAGGCGAACGTCCCGTCGCGGATCGCGTTCAGCGTGAGCTCGCAGACGGACTCGCGCGTGATCCTCGACCAGAACGGCGCCGAGTCGCTGCTCGGACAGGGCGACATGCTGTTCTCGCCGGTCGGCACGTCGCGCCTGCAGCGGATCCAGGGCGCCTACATCGACGAGCCGCAGATCGAGGCGCTGACGACGTTCTGGCGCCGCCAGGGCGAGCCCGAGATGCGCGAGGACCTGCTCGAGGAGGTCGAGGGGGAGGACGTCGACGCCGGGGCCGGAGCCCGCGACGACGGCTTCAGTCCGGACGAGGACCCGCTGCTCGAGGACGCGATCCGCCTCGTCGTCGAGATGGGGACCGCGTCGACGTCGATGCTGCAGCGCCGCCTGCGGCTCGGCTACACGCGCGCGGGACGCCTGATCGACATGCTCGAGCGGCGCAACGTGATCTCGGGCTACGAGGGCTCCAAGCCGCGCCAGGTGATCGTCGGCGCCGGCGACGTCGAGCGCTTCATCGCGAATCTGCGCGAGCGGGGCGCCGGCAGCGCGGACGCGGTGGTCGCGGAGTCCGCGCCGGAGCCCGCCGAACCCGAGCCGGTCCACGAGTAGCCTGAGGCCCGTGAGCGACCACTGATGCCCGACATCGGAGCCACGCTGCGCGAAGCGCGGATGCGCGCCAGGATCGACATCTCCGAGGTCGAGGCGGAGACGAAGATCCGCGCGAAGTACCTGCGTGCACTCGAGAACGAGGAGTGGGACCTGCTCCCGGGGCCGACGTACGTCAAGAGCTTCCTGCGCACGTACGCGGAGTCGCTGGACCTCGACGCCAAGCTGCTCGTCGACGAGTACAAGCTGCGCCACGAGCACCTCAGCGAGGTCGAGCTGCAGCCCATCAACGCGGCGGCGCCGGGCCGCGAGCGCCGGCGCCAGGCGCCGGTCGTGCCGCGCTGGTTGGTGCTCGTGCTGATCTTCGCCGGCCTGTTCGTCGCGCTCGACCTGCTCGGCCACGACGACTCGAAGTCGCCGTCGAGCGCCGCCCCGAACACGGTCCAGGCGCCGACCACGACGCAGCCAGCCGCGCCGCCGCCGCCCCCGGCCGCGCCACGCAAGGTGCGCCTGCAGATCGTCGCCACGGGCGACGTGAACGTCTGCCTGAAGGCGGGCGACAAGACGCTGATCAACGGCCAGACGCTCGTCGCCGACCAGAAGACGAAGACCTACAGCTCCAAGCACCTGCGCCTCACGCTCGGCAACAACGCCGCGAAGCTCGTGATCGACGGTCGCACGAAGACCGTCCCCGCGGCGGCGAACGGGATCGGGTACGACATCACGCCCGGCAACGGCCGGCGGCCGCTGTCGATGAGCAAGCGCCCCGTCTGCCGGCCGTGAGCGTCCGCGCCGGGATCGTCGTCACGGGCACGGAGGTGCTCACCGGACGCGTCTCGGATCGCAACGGCCCGTGGCTCTCCGATCGCCTGCTCGAGCTCGGAGCCGACACGGCGGCGATCGTCGTCGTCGGCGACCGGCCCGAGGAGATCCTGCGGGCGCTGCGCTTCCTGGCCTCCGAGCGGTGTGCGCTGATCGTGACGAGCGGCGGGCTCGGACCGACCGCGGACGACCTCACGGCCGAGGTCGTCGGCCGCTTCCAGGATCGCGAGATGGTGCTCGACGCGGAGCTCGAGGAGCGCATCGGGGAGATCCTCAGGCCGCTGATGACGCGCTGGCCGGACCTCGATCCGGCGGCGGTGCTGCTGTCCAATCGCAAGCAGGCGGTGATCCCCGCGGGCGCCTTCGTGCTCGAGCCGGTCGGGACGGCGCCGGGCGTCGTCGTGACGCCTGCGTCGGGCCCCGGACCGACCGTCGTGGTCCTCCCGGGGCCGCCGCGCGAGCTGCAGCCGATGTGGGAGACGGCGGTCGGCACGCCGCTCGTGCAGGCGGCGCTCGCGGGCGCGGTCGAGTACCGCCGCGCGATGCTGCGGCTGTTCGGCATGCCCGAGTCCGAGATCGCGGCGACGCTGCGGGCGGCGGTCGCCGCGGGGATCGAGCTCGACCGGTTGGAGGTGACGACGTGCCTGCGGCGCGGCGAGGTCGAGGTCGTGACGCGCTACGAGCCCGCGGACGCGGAGGTGTACGCGCGACTCGAGGCGCTCGTGCGCACGCGGCATGCGGACACGCTGTTCTCCGACGACGGCACGACGGTCGATCGGCAGGTGCTCGCGAGGCTGCGCGACGCGGGGGAGACGATCGCGGTCGCGGAGTCGTGCACGGGTGGGCTGCTGGCCGGCCGGCTGACGGACCTGCCGGGATCGTCCGCGGTGATGCGCGGCGGGCTGGTCGTGTACTCGAACTCCGCCAAGACCGTGCTGGCCGGGGTCTCGCCCGAGTTGATCGAGCGCGTCGGCGCCGTCTCCGAGGAGGTGGCGGAGGCTCTGGCCGACGGGGCGCGGGCGGCCCTGGAGGCGGACGTGGGGGTTGGGGTGACCGGGATCGCGGGCCCGGACGGCGGGAGCGCAGCCAAGCCCGTGGGGCTCGTGTGGCTGTCGGTCTCGCATCGCGACGGTCGCCGGCTGACACGCTCGGTGACGCTGCCGGGCGGGCGCGCGGACGTGCGCGACCGCTCGACGACGGTGGCGCTGCACCTCGTGCGGCAGCTGCTGCTGTCGGCCGGCTGAAGCTTGCGCTTTCGCCCTCATGTGGCGAACACGCGTTCTGTCCGGGCGATCGCGGACACTTCCTGCGCAATGTTGTGACGAAGCGGTGTAGAGACGGCACACATCCCGGTCCTAGGCTGCAAATCCGTCCGATCCAGCCCGTACCGTGGCGGATCCTCCTCAGCGCAGAAAGGCTTTCAGTACATGGCTCTCACCGACACCGAGAAGGCTCAAGACAAGGCCGCCAAGGCCCGCAACGAAGCCCTCCGGGGTGCGCTCACGCAGATCGAGCGCGAGTTCGGCAAGGGCACCGTGATGCGCATGGGCGACCCGGGCGCTCAGGTCAAGGTCAACGCGATCCCGACCGGGGCGCTGTCGCTCGACCTCGCGCTCGGGATCGGCGGCATGCCGCGCGGGCGGATCGTCGAGGTCTTCGGCCCCGAGTCCTCGGGCAAGACGACGCTCGTCTACCACGTCCTCGCCGAGGCCCAGCGGCTCGGCGGCGTCTGCGCCTTCATCGACGCCGAGCACGCGATGGACCCGCTCTACGCGCAGCGCATCGGCCTCGACATCGACGAGCTGCTCGTCTCGCAGCCCGACTACGGCGAGCAGGCGCTCGAGGTCTGCGACATGCTCGTGCGCTCCGGCGCCGTCGACGTCGTCGCGCTGGACTCCGTCGCCGCGCTGACGCCGCGCGCCGAGCTCGAGGGCCAGATGGGCGACCAGACCGTCGGCCTGCAGGCGCGGATGATGAGCCAGGCGATGCGCAAGCTCGCCGGCAACCTCAACCGCACGCAGACGCTGTGCCTGTTCACGAACCAGATCCGCGAGAAGATCGGCGTGATGTTCGGCTCGCCGGAGACGCAGCCGGGTGGCCGTGCGCTGAAGTTCTACGCGTCGCAGCGCCTGGACATCCGCCGCATCGAGACGTTGAAGGACGGCACCGAGGCGGTCGGCAACCGCGTCCGCGTGAAGGTCGTCAAGAACAAGGTCGCGGCGCCGTTTCGCCAGGCGGAGTTCGACATCGAGTTCGGCAAGGGCATCTCGACCTCGGGCTGCCTGCTGGACCTCGGCATCGAGCACAACATCGTCGGCAAGTCGGGCTCGTTCTTCTCCTACGGCGACGAGCGGCTCGGCCAGGGTCGCAACAACGCCAAGGGCTACCTCGACCAGCATCAGGAGATCGCGCGCGAGATTGAGGCCAAGGTCTACGCGGCGCTCGGCATCGGGCAGGATCTCGTGACGCCGATCGATCGCGACGAGACGGTGCCCGTCCCGGCGGGCGTCGCAGCGGCGTAGCCGAGAAGCCCGGTCGCCCGCGGTCATCGTCGACGGACCACCCTCGTCGATGATCGCCGACGACCAACTCGAGGACGGCACCGGCGAGCCGGTGCTCGGCCCCGAGGCCCGATTGCAGCGAGCGCTCGATCTGGCATATCGCTATCTCGGCAAGCGCGATCGCACAGAGGCCGAGGTTCGCCGCCGGCTGGAGAGCAAGGAGATCGACGATGGGTCGATCGAGGGCGCCGTCGAGGCGCTTGTGCGTCAGGGCTACGTCGATGACGAGCGCTACGCCCGCGCGTTCGCCGAGGACCGGCGCAAGCTCGACGACTGGGGGCCGGAGCGGATCGAGCGCAAGCTGCTCGGTCTGGGGATCGAACCGGATCTCGTCGCGCAGGCGCTGTGCGATCGCGACGCGGCCGGCGAGCTCGAGGCGGCGGTGGCACTGCTGCACCGGCGCCTCGGCGCGGCGATCCCGGCCACGGAGCGCGAGCGCGAGCGCGCGCTGGGGATCCTCGTGCGCAAGGGCTACGACCTCGATCTCGCCTACGACGCGGTGCGCGAGTTCGCGCGCGGCAGCTGAAACGGGCCGCGGCGGATGGAGGTCGACGAGCTCTACGACCTGCCGCCGGATCGCTTCGTCGCCGAACGGGGCGCGATCGCAAGGGCGCTGCGCGGCGAGAAGCGGCGCGACGACGCGGCTGCCGTCGCCGCGCTGCGCAAGCCGTCGGTCGCGGCGTGGGTCGTCAACCAGCTCGTCCGCACACGGGGCGCGGAGATCCGAGCGCTCTGCGATGCGGGCGACGCACTTCGCGCTGCCCAGGCCGCTCTCCTCGCGGGGGAGGGTGACGGGCGCGCGCTGCGCGGCGCGGGCGAGCGAGAGCGCGCGGCGGTCGACGCGCTTGTGCAGGCCGCGCGCGGGCTGCTGAGCGCGGACGGCCACGAGCCGAGCGAGGCCGTGATCGAGCGCGTGGGGGACACCCTGCACGCGGCGGCGCTCGACGAGGAGGCTCGCGAACAGGTGCGCCACGGCCGTCTCGAACGCGAGCTGCGTCACGCCGGCATCGGTCTGGGGATCGGGGAGAGCGCGGTAGCGACGCCGTCGTCGCGGACGTCGAAGCCAGGCGGGCGGTCGGCCACCTCGGGCCGCGATGCGGGCAGCGCGGAGGAGTCCACCCGCGAGACCGCGTCGGAAGCTGCGGCGCGGGTCGAGGCTGACCGTGCCGAGGCCGAGCGCGTCGCGCAGGCGCGTGCCGAGGCCCGCGCCGCCCACGTTGCGGCCCAGCGCGACGCCGACGTCGCGGCCCACGCACTGCAGACCGCCGAGGAGGACCGGGCGCGGGCCGAGAGGGCGCTGCGCGCGGCAGACGACGTTCTCGCCGCGGCACGCGAGGCGGCGCCGGCCGCCGCCGATCGGCTCGAGCGCGCGCACGCCGCTCTCCGCGATCTCTCCTGAGCGCGGGCCGGTCGACCGTCGTCGTGCTCGACGGCCTCGCCCGTCGCCGGCACGGCGACTCACGTCGTGGGCCGGTGACCGAACGGAGTCAGTCGTCGCCGCCGCCGCGCGAGCCGCCGCCGCTACCCGTTTCGCCGTGGCCCGAGCCCACATCGCCGGATCCGCCGCTCCCACCGCCCGAGCCGCCGCCGCTCGTGCTACCGGCGTCGTTCGATCCCGTGCCACCGTTCGATGCTGTGGCGCCGTTCGAACCGTTGCCGGCGCTCGTCGAGCCCTTGCCCCCGCTCGTCGCCGCGCTCGCGCCACCCGGCGAGCCGCCGTCGTCGTCGCCTCGGCCACCGCGGCCGGAGCCGCTGCCGCTCCCGCGTCCACCCCCGCGGTCGTCGCCGCCGGTGCGATCCTCGTCCCGCGCGGGTCGCCCGGCCGTGGTCGCGGTCGTGAGGCTCCGCGAGCCCTCGCGCGGCGCGGCGGTCTCCGTGGCCGTGCTCGTCGTGCGCGGCGCCGCGAGCTGGTCGCCGGCGGTCAGCGGCTCGTCGGAGATCCCGATCGTCTGGCTGCTCAGGCTGCTCGCGGCCAGTGAGATCCCGACCGCGACGGCCAAGCCGAGCACGGCGAGGACGGCCATGCCGGCGATGCGCCTCATCCGAAGGCTCCCGGCTCGTGCCCGGCGGTGGCGGCCCCGGCGGCCGCGCCCGCGCTCGCGCCGATGCGGTCGCCGCCGCCCGCCGACGCCGACGCGGGCGCCCCACTCGCCGCCCCGAGCACGACCACCGCGACCGTCCCACCGCCCGGGCGCCCAACCAGCGTCACGTCGCCGTCCCAGCGGCGTGCGAGCTCGCGGGCGATCGGCAGCCCCAGGCCGCTGCCGGGGCCTCCACGACGTCCGGCGCTCCCGCGATGAAAGCGCTCGAACACCGCCTCGGACTCCTCGACCCCGACGCCGGGCCCACGATCGCGCACCTCGACGCGGTCCGCGAGCGCCGCGATCTCGACCTCTCTGCCCGCGCTCGAGTACAGCAACGCGTTTTCGACGAGCACGTCAAGGATGCGGTCGGCGTCCGCGCGCGCGGTCCAGAAATGCCCGTCGCCGCCGAAGGCCCCGCCGCCGCCCGAGTTCCCGTCGCCGCCCGAGTTCCCGCCGCCGCCCGCGTCCCCGCCGCCGCCCGCGTCCCCGCCGCCGCCCGAATGCCAACCGCGGCCCGAATGCCCGCCGCCGGCCGAATCCCCACGGCCGCCCGAATCCCGACCATCGCCCGAATCCCCACCGGCCACGACCACCCGCTGCCCGCGGGCCGCCGCCGCCGCGGCCCACCGCGAGGCCGCCCGATCGGCGAGGTCGAGCAGCGCCACCGATTCGCCTGCCGTCGCGCCCTCGCTCTCAGCGGCCCGGCTCAGCTCGAGCAGCTCGTCGATCATCTGCGACAGGCGGTCGAACTCCGACAGCGCGGCCTGCACGTCGGTCGCGGCCTGCGCTTCCAGGCGGCTGCCCTCGACGGCCTCCATCCGCAGCCGCAGCCCGGTCAGCGGCGTGCGCAGCTGATGCGACGCGTCGGCCACGAACAGCCGCTGGGCCTCGACGAGCCGCTCGAGCCGCTGTGATCACGGGCACGCCGGATCCGCCGCGCAGCGTGCGGCAGACGTCGCGGCCGTCGCCGTCGGGAAGCGCGAGGTCGAGCAGGACGAGGTCGGGGTGCATCGTCCTCGCGGCGTCGAGCGCGCCGGCCGCCGTGCCCGCGACGGTGGCCTCGAAGCCCTCGCGCTCGAGCAGGCGCGCGAACGGCTCCGCGATCGATGCCTCGTCCTCGACGATGAGTATCCGCGTCGCCACCGAGATCGAGCGTACCCGCCGATATGGGTCCCGGCGCAAGCTTTGCCAAGTCTTGTCCCGCGCTTGCGAAGCGGTTGCAGTGCTCCGCGGCACCGTGGTCGCCATGACACGTACTCGCACGCTCATCACCACCGGCGGCACGCTCGCCGGACTCGGCGTCCTCGCCGCCGTCGCGCTCGCCGCCGGAACCGCGAACGTCGCGGCCGGCGCCACGCCCGCCTCATCGTCGCGGACCGCGACCGCCGAGCACGCGACGCAGCACCGCACGCGCACGAGGACCCGCGCGCACGGCCATCACCAGCCGGGTGCCGACGATCCGGCCAGGCACGATCGCGCCGGGATCCGCTCGGCGGCACGGTCGGCGGCCGGCAGCGACGACCCGGCGGGCGACGATCGCGGCGGGCAGCGCGTCCCCGGTGCCGACGATCCCGCGGGCGACGACCGCGGTGGGCAGCGCGTCCCCGGTGCCGACGATCCCGCGGGCGACGACCACGGACGCCGCGGCGGCCACGCCGGCTGACCACCCATCCGCACCGAGCCGCGCGTCGCGCCGCCACCGTGACGGCGCGACGCGACGCGGTTGTGTCCCCCTTGTGACCCTCCTATCATCAGGTGCAGTCAGACCGAGCCCCGCCAGGGCCATCGAACCGCACACCAAAACAGCATTTCCCGAGATATCCGGCAGCTTTCGACGACGCTCCGAGAAACCCGACCCAGCACACGATCCAGCCGCAATGTCGCCCCCGTCCCGTGGAGCACGGCGCGGGGCGCCGCACGCCGACCGTCCCCGCAGCGCCCGTTCTGACTCCCTGACATCGATGTTTGCCCGCGCGGCCCGGACCTCGGTTTCGGGGGCACGGGGAGAGGAACGGCCATGGAGCTCATCGTGCCGGCAGCAATCGTCGCGATGGCGATCCTGGCCGCCGCGATCGCATTCGTGCATGGCATGCGCCAGCGTGCCCCGCTGGCCCCGCGGGCCGACGGCGCCGTCGATCGCGAGGAGCTCGTACGCCTCGAGGAGCGCCTCGGCGCGCGCGCCGCGGACCTCGACCGGCGCGTGGCCGAGCTCGACGAGCAGACGCGCGCGATCGAGGCCGAGCGCCAGCAGCTGGCCCTCCGCCGGCGCGAGCACGAGCAGGCGCTCGAGCAGGTGTCGGGCCTGAGCGCCGGCCAGGCGAAGGAGCGCCTCATGCGCGAGGTCACCGACCAGGTGCGCCACGAGAGCGCGCGCGAGATCCGCCAGATCGAGGAGCAGACCAAGCGCGATGCCGAGCGGCGCGTGCGATCGATCCTGTCGGTCGCGATGCAGCGGCTCGCGGGACGCCACGCCGCGGAGACGACCGTCAGCGTCGTGCACCTGCCGTCCGACGACATGAAGGGCCGCATCATCGGCCGCGAGGGCCGCAACATCCGCGCGCTGGAGAACCTCACCGGGGTCGACCTCATCATCGACGACACGCCGAACGCCGTCGTGCTGTCCGCGTTCGACGGCGTGCGCCGCGAGATCGCGCGCGTCACGCTCGAGAAGCTGCTCGCCGACGGTCGCATCCACCCGGCGCGCATCGAGGAGGCCTACCTGCAGGCGAAGTCCGAGCTCGAGGCGCTGCTGGCGCAGGCGGGCGAGGACGCCGCGTTCGAGTCCGGCGTGCAGGGTCTGAACGCCGAGATCGTCCGCACGCTCGGGCGGCTGAAGTTCCGCACGAGCTATGGCCAGAACGTGCTCGCGCACTCCGTCGAATGCGCGCAGCTCGCCGCGATGATGGCCGACGAGCTCGGCGCGAGCCGCAAGACCGCGGCGCGGGCGGCGCTCCTGCACGACATCGGCAAGGCCGTCTCGCACGAGGTCGAGGGCCCGCACGCCCTAGTGGGCGGCGAGATGGCGCGCCGCCACGGCGAGTCCGAGGCGGTCGCGCACGCGATGGAGGCCCATCACAACGAGGTCGAGCCGCAGACCGTCGAGGCCGTCATCGTGCAGGCCGCCGACGCGCTGTCCGGCGCGCGGCCGGGCGCGCGCGGCGAGTCGCTGGAGTCCTACGTCAAGCGCCTGCGCGAGCTCGAGCACATCGCGATGCGCCACGTCGGCGTCGACAAGGTCTACGCGATGCAGGCCGGTCGCGAGATCCGGGTCATCGTCGCGCCGCTGACGATCGGCGACGACGCCGCGATGCTGCTCTCGCGCGAGATCGCCCGCGAGATCGAGCGCGAGCTCGAGTACCCCGGCCAGATCAAGGTGACGGTGATCCGCGAGTCGCGCGCGGTCGAGTTCGCCAAGTAGCGCCCCGGATACCCTTCAGGCGCGATGAAGCGCTA
>DASXCR010000252.1:0-6789 GCA_036491075.1 Solirubrobacteraceae bacterium | reverse complement strand
CGCTCGGCGGCGCCGTCGCGGGTGACCCGGACGAGGTCGCGGCGCGCTCGCCGCTGCAGCTGTTCTGGAGGCGATTTCGCCACGACCGCGTGGCGATGGTCGCGCTGGCGTTCATCGCGCTGCTCGTCGTCGTGGCGATCGCCGCGCCGCTGATCGTCTCGATCGCCGGCACGCCCGGCCCCGACGCCCAGGATGCGAGCGCGCTGGACTCCTTCACGGGCACGCCGACCGGGCCCAGCGGCGCCCACCCGCTCGGCGTCGATCCCAACGGCGAGGACGTCTTCGCCCGCGTGCTCTACGGCGCCCGCGTGTCGCTCGAGGTCGCGATCCTCGCCACCGTGCTGTCGGTCGCTATCGGCGTCGCGATCGGGATGCTCGCGGGCTTCTACCGCGGCTGGGTCGACGGCCTGCTGTCGCGCCTCGTCGACGTCATGCTGGCGTTCCCGATCCTGCTGCTCGCGCTCGGCATCGCCTCGGCCTGCTCGCTGGGCAACGGCTGCCTCGGCGGCGCGATCAAGCCCGGCCTCGGCGTCGTGATCCTCGTCATCGTCGTCGTGAACTGGACGACGATCGCGCGCATCGTCCGCGGTCAGGTGCTGTCGCTGCGCGAGCAGGAGTTCGTGGAGGCCGCCCGCTCGCTCGGCGCGTCGGACCGGCGGATCATCGTGCGCGACATCCTGCCCAACCTCGCGGCGCCGATCATCGTCTACGGCACGCTGCTGGTCCCGCAGAACATCCTGCTGGAGGCCGCGCTGTCGTTTCTCGGCGTCGGCGTGCAGCCTCCGACGGCATCCTGGGGTGCGATGATCTCCGACGCGATCACGGCCTTTCCGTCTGCGTGGTGGTACATCTTGTTCCCGGGGCTCGCGCTGCTCTGCACGGTGCTGGCCTTCAACCTGCTCGGCGATGGGCTGCAGGACGCACTCGATCCGAGGGCCCCTGCATGAACGCGCCGGATCGGATCGCCGCCGGCGTGGTGGCGCGAAGGATTCACGGGGAAAGGACCGCCATGCCCAAGCTCAGCGTCGTCGCCGCGTCCGTCGTATCGCTCGCGCTCGTGCTCGTCGCTTCCGGGTGCGGCGGCGGGGGCGCCACCAGCACGACGGTCACGCTCAACAGGTCGGTCGGCGGCAACGTACCCGCCAAGCGCGGCGGCGAGCTGACCGTCCTGTCGGTCGAGGACGTCACGAGCCTCGATCCCGGCTACTGGTACTACACCTACGACTACCAGGCCCTCGCGGGCCCGACCCAGCGCCAGCTCTACGGCTGGAAGCCGTCCGACACGACGCCGTCGCCCGACCTCGCCGCGTCGATGCCGCAGACCTCGGCCGACGGCAAGACCGTCACGATCAAGATCAAGCCGAACATCCGCTACAGCCCGCCGCTGCAGACGCGGACCGTCAAGAGCGCCGATGTCAGGTACGCGCTCGAGCGCACGTTCATGACGTCCGTACACAACGCGTACTCGCCCTTCTACTACAACGCGATCGTCGGCTCGGCGGCGTTCCGCGCGCACAAGGCGACGAGCATCTCGGGCCTGCAGACGCCCGACGACACGACGCTCGTGATCAAGCTCTCGCACCCCGTCGGCGTCATCTCCAACGGGCAGGCGCTGGCGCTGCCGGGCACGGTCCCGGTGCCGCAGGACTACGCGAGCAAGTACGACAAGCACGACCCCTCGACGTACGGGATGCACCAGGTCTTCACCGGTCCGTACATGATCGCCAACGACGGCAAGGGCACGATCACCGGCTACAAGACGAACCGCATCATCTCGCTCGTGCGCAACCCGAGCTGGGATCCGAAGACCGACTATCGCCCCGCCTACCTCGACAGGATCACGCTGCTCGGCGGCAACGACATCGACCTCGCGAGCAAGCGGATCCTGAGCGGCAAGAGCTTCGCCAGCGGCGACTTCGCGGCGCCCCCGGTGAACATCCTGCGCTCGGCGCTGTCCACGCGCCGCGACCAGCTCGCGATCGTCCCGAGCCAGGGCAACCGCTTCATCACGCTGAACACGACGGTGAAGCCCTTCGACAACGTCGACGTGCGCCGCGCGGCGGCGGCGGTCATCGACCGCAACACGCTGCGGCTCACGCGCGGCGGACCGACGCTCGGCCCGATCGCGACGCACTTCCTGCCGCCCGAGATCAGCGGCTTCGCGCAGGCCGGCGGCCTGAAGGGGACGTTCGCGTTCATGAAGAACCCCGACGGCGACCTCGCGCTCGCCCGCAGCTACATGCGCAAGGCCGGCTACCCGAGCGGGCGCTACAGCGGCCCGCCGCTGCGGATGGTCGGCGACAACCAGCGGCCGGCGTCGACGACCGCGCAGGCCGTGCGCAACCAGCTCGAGAAGCTCGGCTTCAAGTTCGAGTACCGCCAGCTGTCGCGCACGACGACGTTCTCGACGACGTGCGGCGACCCCAAGGCGAAGATCGCCGTGTGCCCGAACGGCGGCTGGGGCAAGGACTTCTTCGACCCGCAGTCGCTGCTGGACCCGGTCTTCAACGGCGATGGCCTGGGCGTCGGCAGCCCGGACTGGTCGCAGGTCGACGACCCCGAGCTCAACGCGGACCTCGACATCGCGGCGGCCGAGACCGATCCGGTCAAGCGCACCCGCGATTACGCCGAGATCGACCGCACGGTCACGAGCCGGGCGTACGTCATCCCGTGGCTGTGGGACAACCAGATCAACTCGGTGTCGGACAACGTCCGGGGCGTCGTGAGCAAGTTCACGGTCTCGTGGGACCTGTCGTACATGTCGCTGAAGTGAGCGCGGCCGGGCGCGCCGCGCCGCCGACGGCCCGCGCCCGATGACCGGCTACGTCGTCCGCCGGCTGCTGTGGACGGTCGTGCTGCTGTTCGTCGTCAGCCTGATCACGTTCGTCATCTTCTACCTGCTGCCGTCGGCCGACCCGGCGGTGCTGCGCGCGGGGCGCAACCCGAGCCCCGAGGTCGTCGCGCAGATCCGCGTGCAGCTCGGCCTCGACCGGCCGTGGACGGTGCAGTTCGCCCACTACCTCGGGCGTCTCGTGCTGCACTTCGACCTCGGCTACAGCTATCACAACGACGCCTCGGTGAAGTCGGAGATCTTCGAGCGGCTGCCGGCGACGATCTC
The DNA here is from genome assembly GCA_036491075.1 of Solirubrobacteraceae bacterium. GTDB lineage: Bacteria > Actinomycetota > Thermoleophilia > Solirubrobacterales > Solirubrobacteraceae > CADCVQ01. Next base: position 3,671 of record DASXCR010000252.1, on the reverse strand, counting down.
GCTCGCGCTCGGCGCGCTCGTCGTCTGGTTGACGGCCGGGATCGCGATCGGCGTGATCTCGGCGATGCGGCCGGGCAGCGTGTTCGACCGCATCGCGATGGGCGGCGCGCTCGTCGCGATCTCGGCGCCGGTCTACTGGCTCGGGCTCGTCGCGCTGTACCTGTTCGCCGACGACTTCGGTGTGCTGCACGTCTTCCCGGGGGCCGGCAGCTACGTGCCGCTGACGCACGACCCCGTGCGCTGGTTTACGTCGCTGATCATGCCGTGGTGCGTGCTGGCGTCGACGTACGCGGCGATCTATGCGCGGCTGCTGCGTGCGACGCTGATCGAGACGCTGTCGCAGGACTTCATCCGCACCGCCCGCGCCAAGGGGCTGCGCCAGCGGCGCGTCGTCCTGCGTCACGGGCTGCGCGGCGCGATCACGCCGGTCGTGACGGCGGCGGGGGTCGATCTCGGGGTCGTGCTCGGAGGCGCGATCCTGACCGAGAGCGTCTTCAACATCCCGGGCATCGGCCGGCTGGCGGTCGATGCGATCAACGACGCCGACCTGCCGCTGATCCAGGGGACCGTGCTGGTCGGCGCGCTGTTCATCGTGCTCGCGAACCTCGTCGTCGACGTCCTGTACGCGTTCCTCGACCCGCGCGTGCGCTACTCGTGAGCGTCGCCGAGACGCCGCTGCTGGCGGTGCGCGACCTCCAGGTGTCCTTCGACACGGCCGACGGCGTCGTGCACGCGGTCGACGGGGTGAGCTTCGACGTGCGGGCGGGCCGGACGCTCGGGATCGTCGGCGAGTCGGGCTCGGGCAAGACCGTCTCGGTGCTGACGATCATGGGCCTGACGCGCGCTCCGCACACGCGCATCGCGGGCTCGATCCGGCTCGCCGGCCGCGAGCTCGCGACGGCGACGCAGGACGAGCTGCGCCGCGTCCGCGGCGACGAGGTCGCGATGATCTTCCAGGATCCGCTGTCCTCGCTGCACCCGTACTTCAAGATCGCAGACCAGCTCGTCGAGGCGGTGCGCGCGCACCGCGCGGTCGGGCGCGGCGAGGCGCTGCGGCGCGCTTTGGAGCTGCTCGACCTCGTCGGCATCCCCGACGCCCGCCGGCGCGCGGCCGGCTATCCGCACGAGCTGTCGGGCGGCATGCGCCAGCGCGTGATGATCGCGATGGCGCTCGTCAACGACCCGAAGCTGCTGATCGCCGACGAGCCGACGACCGCGCTCGACGTCACCGTGCAGGCGCAGATCCTCGAGCTGCTCGGGCGCATGCAGGCCGAGCGGGGGATGGCGATCGTGATCGTGTCGCACGACCTCGGGGTCGTCGCCGGGCTCGCGCACGACGTCGCGGTGATGTACGCCGGCCAGATCGTCGAGCAGGCGCCGGCCGCGACGCTGTTCTCCGCGCCCGAGCACCCGTACACGTGGGGGCTGTTGCGCTCGATGCCGCGCCTGGACCGCCCGCGCGAGGAGGACCTCGTCGCGATCCCCGGCCGCCCGCCGAGCCTCATCCACCGGCCGGGCGGCTGTCGCTTCCACCCGCGCTGCCCGTATGTGCGCGAGGCGCACCGCCGCGTGCAGCCGGAGCTCGTCGCGGACGGCGATCCGCAGCACCTCACCGCGTGCCTGCTGGAGGGGCCGCAGCGGCGAGCGTTGTGGGCGCGGCTGCGTGCCGGGGACGCGCCGCCGCCCCCGACCACTGGGCCGCCCCCGACCACTGCGCCGCCCCCGACCACTGGACCGCCCCCGCGACCGTCTGCGCCCGCGGAGCCGCCGGCGGCACCGCCCGTGCCGCCGCCTGCGGAGCCGTCGCCGGCACCGCCCGTGCCGCCGCCTGCGGAGCCGTCGCCGGGGCCACCCGTGCCGCCGCCTGCGGAGCCGTCGCCGGGGCCACCCGTGCCGCCGCCTGCGGAGCCATCGCCGGGGCCACCCGTGCCGCCGCCCGCGGAGCCCGAGCCGTGAGCGCGCCGCTGATCGAAGTGCGCGACCTCGTCAAGCACTTCCCGGCCCGGCGTGGCATCGGGCGCCGGGGGGCCGACGTCGTGCACGCCGTCGACGGGCTGACGTTCGACGTGCGCGAGGGTGAGACGCTGGGGATCGTCGGCGAGTCGGGCTGCGGCAAGTCGACGACCGCGCGCCTGCTGCTCGGGCTGCTGCGCCCGACGTCGGGCACGGTCTCGATCGGCGGGCGCGAGATCTCGGGCCTGTCGCGGGCGCAGCTGCGCCCGCTGCGGCGCGACATGCAGATGATCTTCCAGGACCCGTACTCGTCGCTGAACCCGCGCCGGACGGTCGGCGCGAGCATCGCCGAGCCGTTCGCGATCCACGCCATCGCGCCCGGTCGCGCGGAGCGCCGGCGCCGCGTCCAGGAGCTGATGGAGAGCGTCGGCCTGAACCCCGAGCACCACAACCGCTACCCGCACGAGTTCTCCGGCGGCCAGCGCCAGCGCGTCGGCGTCGCGCGCGCGATCGCGCTCGGCCCGCGAATCGTCGTGGCGGACGAGCCGGTGTCGGCGCTGGATGCGTCGGTGCAGGCGCAGATCCTCAACCTGCTGCGCGGGCTGCAGCGCGACCTCGGCCTGACGATGGTGTTCATCGCGCACGACCTGTCCGTCGTGCGCTACATGTGCGAGCGGATCGCCGTGATGTACCTCGGCAGGATCGTCGAGCTCGCGGCCGCCGACGAGCTCTTCGCCCATCCGCGCCACCCGTACACCGCAGCGCTGCTGGCGGCGGTCCCGGTGCTCGATCCGCAGCTCCCGGCGCAGCCGCGCCGCGCGATCCTCGGCGGCGACCCGCCCTCGGCCACCGATCCGCCGTCGGGCTGTCGCTTCCATCCGCGCTGCCCGCGGTTCGTCGCCGGCGACTGCGACGTACGCGAGCCGCTGCTGCGCCCGGGCCCCAGCGGCGGGCTCGTCGCCTGCCATCACCCGCTCACCGACGTATCCTCCAGCTCGCCCGTCCCGCCCCGATAGCTCAGCTGGACAGAGCGTCCCCCTCCTAAGGGGAAGGCCGCTGGTTCGAATCCAGCTCGGGGCATGCGCCGTCGCAAGCGCGGCTCGTCGCGCCGCGCGTGCCGCGGCCGATCAGCGATCGCGGTCGGGGCGCTCCGGATAGACGTCGTCGATCGTGCACAGCGCGGCGTATGGAGCTCCGGCTGCGGCCTCGATCCGCGCTCCGCCGCCCATCAGCCGGTCGAGCACGCTGACGACGCCGCAGATCTCATGGCCCGCCTCCTGCAGTGCCTCGATCGCCCGGATCGTCGAGCCGCCCGTGCTGACGACGTCCTCCACGACGAGGCAGCGGTCGTCGGCGCTCAGCAGCGGGCCCTCGATGCGCCGTGACAGCCCGTGCGCCTTGGCCTCCTTGCGCACGAAGAAGACCTTCACGTCCGCGCCGCCGGCGAGCGCCGCGCAGCCGACCGGGTCGGCGCCCATCGTCATCCCGCCGACGGCGGTCGCTCCCCACTCGGCCGCCTGTGCCGCGACCAGCTCGCTCAGGGCGAGGAATCCCTCGGGCAGAAGGATCGCGCGCTTGGCGTCCACGTAGTACTGCGCCACCGCACCGCTGGTCAGCGTCACCTCGCCGAGGATCAGCGCGTGCTCGCGCAGCTGCTCGGCCAAACGTCCAGCGGCATCCATCGTGCTGGGAACCTTAGAGGCGTGCTCGAACGCCTA
>DASXCR010000251.1:0-15213 GCA_036491075.1 Solirubrobacteraceae bacterium | reverse complement strand
CCCGGCCGTCGAGGCCGGCGAGCGCCTCGGCTTCCTGCCCGGCGACCTGATGGCGAAGATCGACCCCTACCTGCGCCCGCTGTTCGACGCGCTGCACGACATGCTCGAGGCGGAGAAGGTCGCCTCGTTCCTCGAGCGCGGGCAGATCGAGGTCGCGCCGCTGGCCTTCATGCGTGGCCGTACCCTGAACGACAGCTTCATCATCCTCGACGAGGCGCAGAACACGACGCCCGAGCAGATGAAGATGATCCTCACGCGGCTTGGCTTCAACTCGAAGATGGTCGTCACGGGCGACGTCACGCAGATCGACCTGCCCAAGCAGGACGCGTCCGGGCTCGTCGTCGTCGCGGACATCCTCGAGGGCATCGACGGCATCGACTTCGTGCGCTTCGGCGGCGAGGACGTCGTCCGCCATCGCCTGGTGCAGCGGATCGTCGAGGCATACGCCGAGCATGCCGAGAGCCGCACGTCCGGGCTGCGGCCGGCGGATCGCCGGCGCGCTTGAGCCCGGCCGGCCACGCACACGACGACGACGCGCTCGACATCGACGTGCTCGGCGTCAGCCGCGTCCCGTTCGAGGAGATCGAGCGGCTGCTCGGCCTCGCGCTCGCATCGGCGGGCATCGACGGCGGCCACGTCGCGGTCGAGTTCGTCAGCGCCGAGCGGATCGCCGAGCTGAACGCCGAGCATCGCGGCGAGCCCGGCCCGACCGACGTGCTGTCGTTTCCGATCGACGGCGCCGATCCCTCACCCGGGCCTGCCGAGCTCGGCGACATCGTGATCTGCCCCGAGCACACGGCCGACCTGCGCGAGGCGATCGTCCACGGCGCGCTGCACCTCACCGGCATGGACCACGAGACCGACGACGGCGAGATGCTCGCGGTGCAGCGCGAGATCATGGCCTGGGTCACGCCGTGAGCGGCGGACCGCCGGCCGGGCCCGCGCGCCGCGCGGGCTTCGTCGCGCTCGCGGGTCGCCCGAACGTCGGCAAGTCGACGCTCGTCAACGCGATCGTGGGGGAGAAGGTCGCGATCGTCTCCGACAAGCCGCAGACCACGCGCCGCGCGATCCGCGGCATCGCGATGCGCGGCGAGACGCAGCTCGTGCTCGTCGACCTGCCCGGCGTCCAGCGCCCGCGCGACGCGCTGACGCAGCGCATGCAGTCCAGCGTCGAACGCGAGGTCGGCGAGGCGGACGCGGCGCTGCTGCTGCTCAACGGCGAGCAGGGCGTCGGACCCGGCGACCGCTTCATCGCGGCGGCGCTCGCGAAGGCGGGGGTGCCGGTCGTGATCGCGGTCAACAAGGTCGATCGCCTCGACAACGAGCACACGCTCGCGATGCTGCAGGCGGCCTCCGAGCTCGAGATCTCCGAGGAGATCTTCCCGATCTCGGCGCGCAAGGGCGCGGGCGTCGAGGTGCTCGTCGAGCATCTCGCGGGGCTGCTGCCCGAGGGCCCGTTCATGTTCGACGCAGACGACGCGAGCGACCAGCCGCCGGCCGTCATGCTCGCCGAGCTGATCCGCGAGCAGGTGCTGCGCAGGACCTTCCAGGAAGTGCCGCACGCCGTCGAGATCGTCGTCGACGACATCGACGCAAGCCGCGAGGACCTCGTTCGCGTGACGGCGCTCGCGTGGGTCGAGGCCGAGTCGCAGAAGGGGATCCTGATCGGCGCGCAGGGCAGGATGATCAAGGCGATCGGGACGGCCGCGCGGCGCGAGATCGAGCGTCACCTGGGCTGCCGGGTGCACCTCGACCTGTCGGTTCGCGTGCGCCGCCATTGGCGCGGCGACGACGCGCTGCTCGATCGCCTCGGGATCGAGTAGCGGCGGGCGAACGCGGCCCGGCGCGCGTCGGCGCACTCCGACGGCGGGGCACGCGCCGCCGCGACGCGGCGGGGTCATGCGGTCGGCGCGCTGACCCCGCGCGGCCGAGGTCTCGTCATAGAGTGTCGGCGGTGAGCGACCGCAGCTGCGACATCCTCCTGATCGGCGGCGGCATCGCCTCCGCGAGCGCCGCGGCCGAGCTGCGCGAGCGCGGGTTCGCGGGCTCGATCGTGCTCGTCACCCGCGAGCAGGACCCGCCGTACCATCGCCCGCCGATCACGAAGGGCTATCTGCAGGGCACCGACGCGCGCGACGGGACGCTCGTCCATCCGCTGCCCTGGTACGCCGAGCACGACGTCGAGCTGCTGACGCGCACGCCGGTGCTGTCCGTCGACTGCGCGGCGCGGACGGCGAAGGTCGGGCGCGAGGTGATCGGATTCGACAAGGCGCTGTTCGCGACGGGCGCGATGGTGCGCCGGCTGCGGACCGAGGGCGCGACGCGCGCCAACATCCACTACCTGCGTGCGCTCGGCAACGCCGACACGCTGCGCGCGGCCGTCGCGGACGCCGAGCGGGTCGTGGTCGTCGGCGGCTCGTACATTGCCACCGAGGTCGCGGCGTCGCTGACGCTGCTCGGCAAGCAGGTCACGATCGTCATGCAGGAACGGCTGCCGCTCGAGCGCGGCTTCGGCCCGGTCGCGGGACAGTTCGTGCACGACCTGCTGACGTCGCATGGGGTCGAGGTCGTGGGCGGGGCGGACGTGATCGCATTCGACGGCGAGGGCGACGACGAGGGCCCGTTCGGCGCGGTCGTCTGCGCCGACGGAAGGCGCGTCGAGGGCGACCTCGTGGTCGTCGGCTCGGGCGCGCTGCCGGACGTCATGCTCGCGCGCAAGGCCGGCCTCGTCATCGGCGACAGCGGCGGCGTGTCGTGCGACAAGCTGCTGCAGACCTCCGAGCCGGGCATCTTCGCCGCCGGCGACATCTGCGAGTACGACAGCGAGCTGCACGGCCGCCGGCTGCGGATCGAGCACGAGGAGGTCGCCGCGGCGCAGGGCCGCCATGCCGCGCGCGGGATGCTCGGCTCCGGCGAGCCGTTCGCCGAGGTCCCGTACTTCTGGTCGGACCTCGCGGATTGGGCGACGCTCGAGTACGTCGGTCCGGCCGCGGCCTGGGACGAGGAGATCGTCCACGGCGACCCCGCCGCGGGCGCGTTCAGCGTCTTCTACGTGAGCGAGGACCGGCTCGTCGCCGCGCTGGCGGTCGGCCGCACGGACGACATCGAGCTCGCGGCGACGCTGATCGTCCAGCGTTCCGACGCCGCGCACGTGCGCGGGGTGCTCGCGAGCGCCTGACCGCCGCGGGCACGCTCGCTCAGCGTTCGGCTCGCGCCCGGCGCCAGGAGGTAGACGACCGCCGCGAGCCCGAGCAGCGGGCCGCCGTCGCGCAGGCACGTCGCGATCGCCTGCGCGATCAGATCGGGCTTGGTGGACGCCGGGATCGTGCCGACGGAGCTACTGAGCTCGCGTGCCACCTCGTAGACCTCGAGCGCGACGGTCGCAAGCGCCATCCCGAGCAGCAGGCTGACGGTGATCAGAGCGAGCTGCCCGACCGGCTCGGAATCCAGTGCCGGGAGCAGGCGCAACGCGAGCAGCCAGCCCGCGGCGAGCGCGACGAGGAACACACAGATCGGGACGATGATCGGCGCGAGTGTGCCGGAAGCCGGCGCGTCCGCACGGGCGCGCCCACGCGCCGATCCGTCAGGTGACGAGCGAGAGGAACTCCTGGCGTGTGCGCGCGTCGTCGCGCAGCAGCCCGAGCAGCGCCGAGGTCGTCGTGCGAGCGCCCGCCTTCTGCACGCCGCGCACCGACATGCACAGGTGCTCGGCCTCGATCACGACGCCGACGCCCTTCGGCTGAAGATGCTCCTGCAGGCAGCGGGCGATCTGCATCGTGAGGCGCTCCTGCAGCTGAAGGTCGCGGGCGTAGAGCTCGACGACGCGCGCGAGCTTCGACAGCCCGATGATCCGCTCGCCCGGCAGGTAGGCGACGTGCGCAACGCCCTGAAACGGCAGCAGATGGTGCATGCACAGCGAGTGAAACTCGATGTCGCGGACGACGACGAGCTCGTCGTAGCGCTCGTCGTTTCGAAACGTCGTCAGCGTCACCGGCTGCGGCGTCAGCAGTTCCGCGAACGCGGCGGCGACGCGCCGCGGCGTCTCGATCAACCCCGGCTCGCCGACGTCGCGGCCGAGCGCGACGAGCAGGTCCTGGACCGCTCGCTGCGCTGCGTCGCGGTCGATCTCGGGCGGTGCACCGGGGCCCGCCAGGCCGCCGGGCAGTCCCGCGAGCGCGATGTCGCCGAGGTTCGTCACGCGACCCAATCTACCGGGGAGCCGGTGCGCCCCCGGCGGCGCGCGGGCCCGCCGTCACTCGGCGAGCAGCGCGCCGGCCACGATCGCGATCCCGCTGGCGAGCAGCAGCGGTGGACCGGGGCCGGTCGAGCTCGAGATCACGAGATGCGCGAGCGTCTGGGTGATCGGGTCCTTGCCGGACGTCTCGATGTCGATGACGTTCGCGACGTAGTACAGCAGCGCGCCGCCGCACGCGATCACGATCAGCCCGATCGCGATCAGCACCCTGCGCGCGACGCCGATCGCTGCGAGCAGGGCGACCACCGCCGCCACGACGAGAATCGCCGGCCAGATCGACGTGTCGGTCCCGTGGACCGTCTGCTGCGTGCGCGGCGAGACCTCCGCGCCGATGACGCCGAGGTCCAGGCGCAGGCCGTGGATCGTGACCCAGGGCGCCAGCGCCGACAGCACCATGCCGGCGGCGCCCGCCAGCATCGACAGTCGTGACGCGAACCTCACCGCGACCAACCGTACAGTGCAGTCCAGCGCGATCCCGGCCCCGGCTCCAGGAGCAGCATGATCTTCCGCCAGCTCACCCACGACGACCTCGGATGCGCCTCCTACCTCGTCGGCGACGAGGGCGCCGGCGTCGCGGCGGTCGTCGATCCGCGCTTCGAGATCGACGAGTACCTCGAGCTCGCGCGCTACATGGGCGTCCGGATCGAGCACATCCTCGAGACGCACAACCACGCCGACCACGTTTCCGGCCACGGCCGCCTCGAGGCCGCGACCGGCGCCACGATCCACATCCACCGCGAGGCGAGACCCGAGTACGCGCACGAGCCGTTCGACGACGGCTGGGAGCTCGAGCTCGGCAGCCTGCGCGTGCGCGCGCTGCACACCCCGGGCCACCGGCCCGAGCACACCTCGTTCGCGCTCGTCGACACGGCGCGCAGCGCACAGCCATGGGCCGTGCTGACCGGCGACACGCTGTTCGTCGGCGACATCGCGCGACCCGACCTCGCGATCGAGAGGTCCGCGGGCGCGCGCGACATCTTCCGCTCGCTGCACGACAAGCTGCTGACGCTGCCCGACAGCTGCGAGGTCTGGCCCGGGCACCTCGGCGGATCGATGTGCGGCGGCCCCGGGATGGACATGAAGATCTGCTCGACGATCGGCTACGAGCGCGCGAACAACGCCGCGCTGCGGATCGCCGACGAGGACGCGTTCGTCGCGCACGCGCTCGCCAGGCTCGGGCCGCAGCCGCCGAACTTCCACGCGATCGTCGACCTGAACACCGGGCCGCTGACGACCAGCGGCGTCGAGCTGCTGCCGCTGTCGCCGCGCCAGGTCGAGCAGCAGCGCGCGGCAGGCGCGCTCGTCGTCGACGTCCGCACGGACCTGCAGTTCGACGAGGCGCACATCTCCGGATCGGTCTGCATCCCGATGCTGCACGCCGGCTTCGGCTCGAAGCTCGCCTGGGTGGCCGACCACGCGCAGCACATCGTGCTGGTCGGCCGCGACGACGAGGACGGCCGGCGCGCCGGCCGACTCGCGGTCGCGGTCGGCGTGCGCAGGCTGGCGGGCTTCCTCGGCGGCGGCATGACGAGCTGGCGCCAGGAGCGCCGGCCGACCGACGTCACCGAGCGGATCTCCGCGCACCTGCTGGCGGCGCGGATCGCTGCGGGGACCGCGCCGCAGATCCTCGACGTCCGCGACCGCCACGAGTGGGAGCAGGGCCACGTCCCCGGCTCGGTCTCGCGGACGTGGCACGACATCGCCGGCGTGCCCGCCGGCCTCGACGCCGCCGCGCCGATAGCGGTGATCTGCGCGTCCGGACAGCGCGCCGCGACGGGCGCAAGCCTCGTGCGTCGCCACGGCGCCGGGACGGTGCTGCACGTCGTCGACGGGGGCGTGCCCGAGCTGGGACGGCTCGGCGTCACGCTGACGAGCGCCGTGCCGACGGACGCCGTGCGCTGACGTGGATCCCGTCCTGCTCGCGATCCCGATGGGGATCCTCATCGGCCTCGTCGTCGGAGGCGTGGGCGGGGGTGGGGGGGTCCTCGGATTGCCGGTGCTCGTCTACGTGCTCGGCGAGGGGGTCGGAGCGGCATCGACCGCCTCGCTGATCGTCGTCGCGGTGGCCGCCGGCATCGGGGCGGGCGCGCTCGCCCTGCGCGGCCACGTCTGCTGGCGCATCGCGCTGACGTTCACGCCGCCCGCCGCCATCGGGTCGTTCCTCGGCACGCTCGGCAACCACGCGGTCAGCGCGAAGGCGCTGATCCTGGCGTTCGTCCCCGTGATGCTCCTCGCCTCCGGCGCGACCTGGCAGCGCGCGCGGCGGATCACGAGCGAGGAGACGGGGGACTGCCCCGCCGCGCGGCCGCTGCGGATCGTGATCGCCGGCCTCGGCCTCGGCGGGCTGACCGGCTTCTTCGGCGTCGGCGGCGGCTTCATGATCGTGCCGGTCCTGATGCTCTGGCTGGGCTTCACCTTCCGTCGCGCCGTCGCGACGTCGCTCGTGATCCTCACGCTGACCGGGCTCGCCGCGCTCGCGAGCCACCTCGCGGTGGGCGCCGTCATCAACGTCCCGATCACGGTCTCGCTCTCGGTCTCGACCGCGGCCGGCGCCCTCGCCGGCTCGATCCTCGCCCAGCGCGTCCCGCAGGCCGCGCTCGGCCGCGCGTTCGCCGTCGTCGTCGCGGGCATCGCGGTGTTCCTGCTCGTGGACACGCTGCTGCTCGGCGGCCCGCCGCACGGGTGAGCGGCTCGTAGACTGCTCGGCCATGGAGATCGCCTACGACGAACGCGGCCTCGTGCCCGTCATCGTGCAGGACTGGCACTCGGGCGAGGTGCTGACGCTCGCATACGCCAACGCGGAGGCGGTGCGGCGCACGCGCGACTCCGGCGAGCTGCATCTCTACAGCCGCTCGCGCTCGGAGCAGTGGCACAAGGGCGCGACGAGCGGCAACACGCAGGCCGTGCGCGCCCTGCGGCTGGACTGCGACGGCGACGCGCTGCTCGTGCTCGTCGAGCCCGCCGGCCCGGCCTGCCACACGGGCGAGCGCACGTGCTTTCACAGCGGCGAGCTCGAGCCCCCCGCGCCGCACGAGGCGCTCCCGATCCTCGAGCGCACGATCGCGCAGCGCGCCGCCGATCGCACCACGGGCTCGTACACCGTGACGCTGCTCGACGACTCGGTGCTCGCGGGGGAGAAGGTCCGCGAGGAGGCCGAGGAGGTCACGCGCGCCGTGCGCGAGGAGACCGACGCGCGCGTCGACGACGAGGCCGCCGACGTGCTCTACCACCTCGCCGTGCTGCTGCACGGTCGCGGCCGCTCGCTGACCGACGCCGGAGTCGTGCTCAATGGCCGTCGCGGCTGACAGAGCCGCGCTCCCGGTCCAGCCGAGCCTCGACGAGGTCCGCGAGCTGGCGGGCGAGTACAACCTCATCGCGCTGCGACACAGCTTCATCGACGACACCGAGACGCCGGTGTCGGCGTTCCTCAAGCTCCGTGGCCGCCAGCCCGAGTTCCCGGCGTTCCTGCTCGAGTCCGCCGAGCGCGGCCAGCAGTTCGGGCGCTACTCGTTCATCGGCGTGCGCCCGCGCAGGGTCGTGCGCTGGTCGCTCGGCGACGACCCGCCCGATCCGTACCGGCTCGCCGCCGACGAGGCCGGCGCGTTTCGCCAGGCGCCGTGGCCCGAGATGCCGCCGTTCGCCGGAGGCGCGGTCGGCTTCTTCGGCTACGACCTCGTGCGAACCGTCGAGCCGCTCGGCGACCCGAACCCCGATCCGGTCGGATTGCCGGACATGGCGCTGATGCTGTCCGACGTGCTGCTCGTCTTCGACCACCTCAAGCACACGATCAGCGTGCTCGTGAACATCTACGCCGACGACGACGCGGACGATCTCGCGGCCGCGTACGCCGATGCGGTCGCGACGATCCGCAAGGCCCGAGACCTGCTCGCCGGCCCGGTGCCGCGTCCCGAGCCGACGCCGGCGCGCCCGCGACCGACGTTCTCCTCGAACATGCCGCGCGAGCAGTTCGAGTCGATGGTCGCGCGGATCGTCGAGTACGTCCACGCCGGCGACGCGTTTCAGGTCGTGCCGTCGCAGCGCTGGTCCGCCGACCTCGACATCGACGCGTTCTCCGTCTATCGCGGCCTGCGCGTCGTCAACCCGAGCCCGTACATGTACTTCCTGGACTTCCTGGACTTCCAGATCGCGGGCGCGTCGCCGGAGCCGGTGCTGACCGTGTCCGGGCGCCACGTCGCCACGCGACCGATCGCCGGCACGCGCCCGCGTGGCGCGACGCCCGAGGACGACGTGCGGATCGCCGAGGAGCTGCTCGCCGACGAGAAGGAGCGCGCCGAGCACGTGATGCTCGTCGACCTCGGGCGCAACGACCTCGGGCGCGTCTGCGAGTACGGCAGCGTGACGGTCGATCGCTTCATGGCCGTCGAGACGTACTCCCACGTGATGCACATCGTCTCGAACGTCTCGGGCACGCTGCGCGAGGACGTGTCGGCGATGGACGCCCTGCGTTCGGCCCTGCCGGCCGGCACGCTGTCGGGCGCGCCGAAGGTCCGTGCGATGCAGATCATCGACGAGCTCGAGCCCGTCAAGCGCGGCGGCTACGGCGGCGCGATCGGCTACCTCTCCTACACCGGCGACCTCGACACCGCGATCCACATCCGCACCGTCGTCATCAAGGACGGCCGCGCGCACGTCCAGGCCGGCGGCGGCACCGTCGCCGACGCCAAGCCGGCCTACGAGTTCGCCGAGTCCGAGGCGAAGGCGCGCGCCGTCCTGCGCGCCGTCGAGCTGGCCTCTCAGCAGCCCGACTGGCCGTAGCGCGCGCCCGCTGATGCGTTAGCATCAAATGCATGCGCACCACCATCGACATCGACGAGGACGTGCTGCTCGCCGTCAAGGAGCGGGCGCGGCGCGAGAAGCGCACTGCCGGCCATGTGCTCTCCGATCTCGCTCGTCAGGCGCTGACGGGGCAGCATCGGCCAGACGCGGATCGGCGAACGTCACGCCACGGCTTCGCCCCCCTGCCCCGTCGCGGCCAGGCCGTCTCCAACGCGCTGATCGATCGCCTTCGCGAGAGCGAGCCCGAGTGAGGCGCGCGCTGCTGGACATCAACGTTCTGCTCGCGCTCCTCGACAGCGACCACGTCGGCCACGACCACGCGCGCGACTGGCTCGACGAGAACATCGAGGGCGGCTGGGCGTCGTGCCCGATCACGGAGAACGGCTTCGTACGCATCATCAGCCAGCCGCGCTACCCGAGTCCGGTGGCCCCTGCCGAGGCGATCGGCCTGCTGGCACGCGCCGCCGAGAGCGCCCATCACGCGTTCTGGCCCTGCGACGTGAGCGTGCTCGACGCAGGGATCGTCGACCGCTCCCACCTGCATGGCCCGCGCCAGGTCACCGATGCCTACCTGCTCGCGCTGGCGACCGCGAACGATGGTCGCTTCGTCACCTTCGATCGCTCCGTGGCGCTGATGGCGGTGCCGGGCGCCGCCGACGAGCATCTCGCGGTGCTGTGAGCCGGCCGTGCCCATGACCTCCGTCCTCGTCGTCGACAACTACGACTCGTTCACCTACAACCTCGTCCAGTTCCTCGGCGAGCTCGGCGCGCAGCTCCACGTCGTGCGCAACGACGCGGCGACCGTCGACGAGCTGCTCGAGCGCAAGCCCGACCGCGTCGTCGTCTCGCCCGGACCGTGCACCCCCGACGACGCCGGGATCAGCATGGAGACGATGCGCCGCTTCCCCGAGGCGGGGATCCCGACGCTCGGCGTCTGCCTCGGCCATCAGTCGCTCGCGCAGGCGTTCGGCGGCGTCGTCGTGCGCGACCGGCCCGTGCACGGCAAGACGAGCGAGATCGAGCACGACGGCCGCACGATCTTCGCCGGCGTGTCGCAGCACCTGACGGTCGGCCGCTACCACTCGCTGGTCGTCGACCCCGACCGCCTGCCCGACGCGTTCGAGGTGTCCGCGCGCGGCGGCGACGTCGTCATGGCGATTCGCCACCGCGAGCTCCCGGCCGAGGGCGTCCAGTTTCATCCCGAGTCGGTGCTCACCGCCGAGGGCAAGCTGCTGCTGCGCAACTTCCTCGACGGCTGAACCCCAGGCGCGAGCAGCACGCACGCGGCGGACTGCGACAATCGCCACGATGGCACCCGAGCGCGAGCAGATCACCCGCACCTACAGGATCGCGCTCGGCCTCTGCGTGCCCGCCGTCCGCTGGTGGGGGCGCCTCCAGGTCGAGGGGCTCGAGCACGTCCCCGCGACCGGCCCGCTGATCGTCGCCGGCAACCACGACAGCTACTGGGATCCCGTCGCGATCGGCATCGCCGCGATCGAGCTGCGCCAGATCCGGGCGCTGTCGAAGTCGTCGCTGTGGAAGATCAAGGGTCTCGACAAGGTGCTCGACGGCATGGGTCAGATCCCCGTCGTGCGCGGCACGAAGGACGCCGACGCGCTCGAGCGCGCGATGACCGAGCTGCGCGGCGGCGCCTGCGTCGGGATCTTCCCCGAGGGCACGCGGAGCCTCGGTCGAACGCTGCGCGCGCGCAGCGGCATCGGTCGGATGGCCGCGGCCGTCCCCGAGGCGAAGGTCGTCTGCGGCGCCGTCAGCGGCACGACCGACATCCCACGCTTCCCCCGCCGGCGCCCCCGTCTGAAGGTCACGTTCTTCGAGCCGAGCGGCGGCCAGATGCGCCCGGACGAGGACCCGACCGACTTCGCCGTCCGCGTCGTCGCCGAGATGCGCGCGCTCGCGCCGATCAGCGCGGCGGGCCGGCACCCGAAGGCGATCGCCGCGGCGGACTCCGACGAGCCGCGCGCGCCCGGCGAGGCCGAAGCCGGTTCCGCGCCGCCCGCCGGTTAGTCTCTGCACACCCGGTGCCCGACCCCGTCCTCACCCGAGCGATCGACACCGTCGCCTCCGGCCGCGACCTCACCGAGGACGAGGCCGCCGAGGTGCTCGCGGTCATCATGGCCGGCGACGCGTCCGAGACGCAGATCGCCGGCCTGCTCGTCGCGCTGCGTACGAAGGGCGAGACGGTCGCCGAGATCGCCGGGCTCGCACGCACGATGCGCGCCTTCGCGATGCCGGTGCGCTCGAGCCGCGAGGACCTCGTCGACACCGCAGGAACCGGCGGCGGGCGCTCGACGTTCAACGTCTCGACGACAGCGGCGCTGATCGCCGCCGCGGCGGGTTGCGCGGTCGCCAAGCACGGCAATCGCTCGGCGACCGGCCGCTCGGGCTCGGCCGACGTGCTCGAGGCGCTCGGCGTGCGGATCGACCTGGCGCCCGAGGCGGTCGGGCGCTGCATCGACGACGTCGGCTTCGGCTTCATGTTCGCCCCCAGCCATCACCAGGCGACGCGCTTCGTCATCCCGGTGCGCAGGGAGCTCGCCGTGCGCACGATCTTCAACTTCCTCGGTCCGCTGACGAACCCGGCCGGCGCGCGGCGCCAGCTGATCGGCGTGTCCGATCCCGGGTACGTGGAGACGATGGCAGGGGCACTTGCACGGTTGGGCGTGGAGCGCGCGCTGGTCGTGCGCTCCGAGGACGCGCTCGACGAGCTCAGCATCTGCGCTCCGACGACGGTCTTCGAGGTGCAGGGCCCGGACATCCGCACGTACTCCGTACGCCCGGAGGACGTGGGCCTCGCCACCGCGAACGACGCCGATGTCGCGCCCGGCGGCTCGCCGCAGGAGAACGCCGCCACCACGCGGGCGATCTTCGCGGGCGAGACGGGCCCGCGCCGCGACCTGGCGGTCCTCAACGCCGGTGCGGCGATCTACGCCGCGGGCGGGGCGGACGACCTCGGCGGCGGGGTCGCCGCCGCCCAGGCCGCGATCGACGACGGCGCCGCGATCCGCATGCTCGCCGCGCTCGTCGCGCGCACTGCGCAGCTCGGGCAGGCCGTCGAGGTCGCATGAACGTCCTCGAGAAGATCGTCGCGGGCACGCGCGAGGACGTGCGCAAGCGCCGCAAGCAGACTCCCTTGGCGACGCTCGAGCAGGCACTCGCCGGCCGCGGCGACGACCGCCCGTTCTCCGAGGCCCTGACGCTGCCGGGCGTCTCGGTGATCGCCGAGCACAAGCGACGCTCGCCGTCGGCCGGCACGATCCGCGAGGGTGCGACCGTCGCCGACGTCGTCTGCGCCTACGAGCGCGGTGGAGCCGCCGCGCTGTCGATCCTCACCGAGGGCAGGCACTTCGGCGGCTCGATCGAGGATCTGCGCGCGGCGCGCTCCGCCTCGTCGCTGCCGATCCTGCGCAAGGACTTCATCGTCGACGCCTACCAGCTCTACGAATCCGCGGCCGCCGGGGCGGACGCGATCCTGCTGATCGTCGCGGCGCTCGATGCCGGCGTGCTCGCCGAGCTGTACGCCGAGGCGGCCGCGCTGGACCTCGACGTCGTCGTCGAGGTGCATTCCGAGCAGGAGCTCGAGTGCGCGCTCGAGGTCCTCGACGCCGACGTCATCGGCATCAACAACCGCGATCTCGCGGACTTCAGCGTCGACGTGCAGCGCACGTTCGAGCTGCTCGCCGACATCCCCGCGGGCAAGACGGTGATCTCCGAGTCCGGCTTCCACGCGCGCTCGCAGCTCGACGATCTCGAGCGCGTCGGGATCGACGGCGTGCTCGTCGGGGAGTCGCTCATGCGCGCTCCCGATCCCGAGGCCGCGCTGCGCGCGCTCACGGGCGCCGACGGCGACCTCTGAGATGCCCAAGGTCGCGACCACGTTCCTCGCCGCCCTGCTCGGCGGGGTCGTCGTCGCGCTCGCGTTCCTCGTCGCCGGCGTCGGCGGGGGCGGCGGCTCGACGAAGACGGTCGTCGAGCAGGCGCCGGTCGGGTCGGCCGGCCCGCGCAGCGGCGCCCTGACCGCGCGCGCGATCTATCGCCGCGACGCGCCCGGCGTCGTCTACATCCGCGCGCGCTTCGACGAGCAGGGCGAGTCGGTCGACGCGACGGGCTCGGGCTTCGTCATCGGCCGCGGCGGCTCGATCGTCACGAACGCGCACGTCGTCGGCGACGCCAAGCAGGTGACGGTGAAGTTCTCCAACGACAAGATCACGACCGCGAGGGTCGCCGGCACCGACCCGTCGACCGACATCGCGCTGCTGCTCGTCGACCCGAAGGGCCTGGACCTGCACAAGCTCGAGCTCGGGGAGTCCAAGGACGTGCGCGTCGGGGACGCGGCGCTCGCGATCGGCAACCCGTTCGGGCTCGAGCGCACCCTCACGACCGGCGTCATCTCGGCGGTGCAGCGCCAGATCCCGTCGCTGCAGGCGGGCTTTGACATCGGCAACGTGCTGCAGACCGACGCGGCCATCAACCCCGGCAACTCGGGCGGACCGCTGCTCGACGCGCTCGGTCGCGTGATCGGGGTCAACTCGCAGATCGAGACCGGGGGGGCGGGCTCCAGCGGCGGCAACGTCGGAATCGGCTTCGCCATCCCGGTCGACATCCTGCAGGAGGTCATCCCGCGGCTGCGCAAGAACGGCTCGATCCAGCGGGCGTACCTCGGCGTCGGCACGCGCACCATCGACGACTCGCTGGCGTCGCTGAAGCTCCCGACGCGCAAGGGCTCGCTCGTGCTGTCCGTCGAGCCGGGAAGCCCGGCCGCGGCCGCCGGGCTGCGCGGCGGCGACCGGCGCGCCAGCGTCGGCGGCGACACGATCCCCGCGGGCGGCGACATCATCGTCGCGATCGACGGCAAGGCCGTGACCTCCAACGACGACGTCTCCTCGCAGATCGGCGAGCGCAACCCCGGCGACAGCGTGAAGATCGCGATCCTGCGCGACGGCAAGCGCAAGACGCTGACGGTCAAGCTCGCCAAGCGACCGGACGACCGGGTGGCGATCGGCTGAGGTCGCGGACCGCGGCCGGGGTCGGCACCGCCACTACGATGGACGCGTGGCGACCCGGATCAAGCACTGCGGCATCACCAACCTCGAGGACGCGCATCGCGCCGCCGAGGCGGGGGCGTGGGCGATCGGGATGATCTTCTGGGACGGCTCGCCGCGACGCTGCGAGCTCGACGAGGCGCAGCGCATCGGCGCCGCGCTGCGCCGCACGGCGGCGCTCTGCGGCGTGTTCGTCAACGCGACGTTCGACGAGATCGAGATGACGGTGCAGGCGGCCGGCCTGTCGCTCGTGCAGCTGCACGGCGACGAGGGTCCGGCGTTCTGCAACGAGGTCGCCCGCCGCACCGGCGTCAAGGTGATCAAGGCCTCGCGCGTGCGCTCGAAGGCGACGCTGCAGGCCGCCGCGGCCTTTCACACCCCGTTTCACCTGATCGACGCGCATGTCGCGGGAGTGCCCGGCGGAACGGGCCAGACGGTCGATTGGGAGCTCGTGCGCCGGCACGACTTCTCCGCGGAGATCATCCTCAGCGGCGGCCTGACGCCCGACAACGTCGCCGAGGCGATCGCCGTCACGCGGCCGTTCGCCGTCGACGTCGCCAGCGGCACGGAGCGCTCGCCGGGCGTCAAGGACCCCGATCGCCTCGCCGCGTTCGCCGCCGCCGTGCGCTCGACCTGGCCCGAGGAGGACGAGCGCGCCGCGCTCGCCGCCGAGGCCGGGGCCGCCGCGCGCGCGCAGGCCGACGCGGCGCGCGCGCTGCGGTCCGCGCCGCCGCCGCCCGCTGGCGAGATCGGGCCGGCGACGGCCGCCGAGCCGGCGTCCGGGGTCGTCGCGTGAGCCTGATCGAGTCCGGCGTCGAGCATCGCTTCGGCCGCTACGGCGGCCAGTACGTGCCGGAGACGCTGATGCCCGCGCTCGGCGAGCTCGAGGCCGCGTGGGTGGCCGCCCGCGACGATCCCGGCTACCGCGCCGAGCTGCATGTCCTGCTGCGCGACTTCGCGGGCCGGCCGACGCCGCTGTACCTCGCCGAGCGCCTGTCGCAGGTCGCGGGCCGCGAGATCTGGCTCAAGCGCGAGGACCTCAGCCACACGGGCTCGCACAAGATCAACAACGCGCTCGGCCAGGCGCTGCTGGCACGGCGG
>DASXCR010000250.1:0-3759 GCA_036491075.1 Solirubrobacteraceae bacterium | reverse complement strand
AGGCGTTCTTCGAGCTGACCGGCGGGGAGGCGCCGCGATGAGCGCCCTGCTGCGCGGCGAGCTGCTGAAGCTGCGCACGACGCGCACGTTCCTGACGCTCGTCGGCGCCGCGATGGCGCTGTCGCTGCTCGTCGTCGTGCTGACCGGGCTGCTCGTCAAGAACTTCGACCATCACGACGTGCGCGATCTCTTCACCGGCGACTTCACGGGGCTGTTCATCCTGCTGCTCGGCGTCATGGGGATGGCCGGCGAGTGGCGTCACCGGACGATCACGAGCTCGGTCCTCGCCGCGCCCGACCGCCTGCGGCTGCTCGCGGCCAAGCTGATCTCCTACGTCGTCGCCGGCGCCGTCCTGTCGCTCGTCGTGACGCTCTCGATCATCGTGGTCGGATCGGTCATCCTGTCGGCCCGCAGCCAGCCCGGGGCCGACATCTCCACGCTGCTGGACATCCTCTGGCGCAACCTCGTCACCGCCGCCTACTTCGGCGCGCTCGGCGTCTGCCTCGGGGCGCTGCTGCGCAACCAGGTCGTGGCGATCGTCGGCGTGCTGATCTTCTCGTTCGCCGTCGAGCCCACGCTGTTCGGCCTCGTGCCGAGCGTCGGGAAGTTCTCGCCGATCGGCGGCGCGCCGTCGGGCCTCGTCGGGACGGACTTCAACGGCAACAGCAGCGACCTGCTGGCGCCGGGGATCGCGGCGCTCGTGATGGTCGGCTGGCTGGCGGTGCTGTTCGCCGGCGCTGCTGCGCTGCTGCGCGGCCGCGACCTGACGTAGGAGGCGACCGGCATGCCGCGTCGCGATCTCCGTGACGGCGCGGCGCGCTCGCTCGTCGCGATCGTGTCGGCGGTCGTGCTCGCGCTCGCCGCGGCGGCCGGCGCGAGCGCCGCGACGCCGGCACCCGATCCGCCGGCCAACGCGCGTCCCGGAGCGATGCCCGTCGTCTGCGCGTCCGATCCGCACGCGCTGGCGTGCACGAACGCGATGGTCTACTACCTCGACGTCGCGCGCAAGACGATCGGGCTGGCGCCCTACCGGCTGCCGGCGGCGTTCCCCGCGCTCGCGCCCGATCAGCAGGCGTTCGTCCTCACGAACCTCGATCGCGTCGCCTACGGCCTCGAGCCCGTCGGGGGCCTGACGGCCGAGCTCGACGCCGACGCATCCGGCGGCGTCCTCGCCGACGTCGACCCGACGTGGTCGGCGGGCAGCGACTACACGAGCCTGTGGGCGGGCAGCTTCGCCAGCTTCCTCGTCGCCTACTACTCCTGGCTCTACAGCGACGGTCCCGGTGGCGGCAACCTGGAGTGCGGTCCGCAGAACGCGGGCGGCTGCTGGGGGCACCGCCACGGCGTGCTGTGGCAGTTCCCCGCCGGTGCGCTCGCGATGGGCGCCGCGGCCGGCCCCGATCATGGCGGGCACGCGGGCTACGCGATGCTGCTCGCGTCGGGCGGCGGGAGCGCGTTTGCGCCCGCGTACACGTTCACCTGGGCGCAGGCGCTCGCGCTCGGCGCGGGGACGAACCCCTACGACCCCGGCCTGCCGCAGGTTCCGGTGACGCTCTCGCTGCGGCTCTCCGGCCGCGGGGCGGTCTCCGGGTCCGCGCGCTGCGGACCGCCCTCGCTGTCGTGCTCGTCGACCGCGACCGTCGGCGTGCCGCTCACGCTGCAGGCCACGCCCGCCGCCGGATGGGTGTTCGCGGGCTGGGGCGGCGCGTGCGCGGGAACGGGTGCCTGCGCCGTCACGCCGACGGGCGCGCTCGCGGTGACGGCGGTGTTCGTGCCGTCGCGGGTGAAGATCCTCGCGCTCGTCGTGCACCGCGCCTCGCGCTCGCTGACCGTGCGCGTGGCGGGTCCGCCGGGGGCGGCGTTCAGCTGCTCGCTCGTGCGCCGCGCGTCGCCGCGCGTGCCGATGGCGAAGGCGCGCTACGTCCGCTGCGCGAGCGCCCGGACCTATCGCCATCTCAAGCGCGGCAGCTACCGCTTCTCGGTCCGCGCCCGCGGCGCGGGGAGCGCGAGCCGCTCGTTTCGGATCTTCTGAGGAAGGGGCTCCGGGCGCGCCTGGACGGTGGCCGTCGCGGGCGGGCGGCGGTAGGGTCGAGCGGAGGGATCTGCGAGAGAGGAGGCGCCGCATGCCCATCAAGATGACCGGCCGCTACGAGCCCGGCTCCGACAGGGACGTCGCGCACCGGATGCTGAAGGAGGCCGACGTGCCCGTCGACCACGTCTACGGCGTCGGCGAGCTCGAGTCCGGACTGCGGGAGATCACGTTCACCCACGACGGCCAGGCCCGCACCGCCTGGGCCGAGAACGAGGCCATCGTGCACGTGCTCGACGGCTGGGACGTGCTCCCGCCGAAGGCATCGGGCGCAACCTGGCGCGGCGGCTATTGACGACCTCCGCCGGGCTGCTGCTGTTCCGCGAGCGCGAGCGCGAGCGCGCGGGCGAGGGCGCGGGCGATGGCGACGCTGCGATCGAGGTGCTGCTCGGCCACATGGGCGGCCCGTTCTGGGCGCGCAAGGACGAGGGCGCGTGGTCGATCCCGAAGGGCGAGCTGCTCGAGGGCGAGGACGCGCTGACGGGCGCGCGGCGCGAGTTCGCCGAGGAGCTCGGTCATCCGCCGCCCGACGGCGAGGTCGTCGAGCTCGGCGAGGTGCGCCAGCGCGGCGGCAAGCGCGTGCTCGCGTTCGCGCTGCGCGGCGACTTCGACCCGGCGACGCTGCATCCGGGCACGTTCGAGATGCAGTGGCCGCCACGGTCGGGCCGCCTGCAGCGGTTCCCGGAGATCGATCGCGTGGCGTGGTTTGACCTTCAGACCGCGGCGACGAAGGTCGTCAAGGGTCAGGTCGAGCTGCTCGAGCGGCTGCGCGGCGCCGCGGCCTCGGCCTGAACGCCGCGCCGCGCCGCGCGCCGGACCCGTGAGATCGGGCTCAAGTTCGCACGGCAGCCGGCCGATACGGGTCGTGTCTGCACTCCTCCCCTCGCGAAGGTCCGCGCCTCTCCCCGCGGGCCTTCGCCGTTAAGCGGTCGGGCCGCGGGCCGTGTTCGCGCATGACGAGCCTCGATCGAGCCCGCGCGCTCATGTGTCGCAGCGCGGGTGCCGATGGCGTGGGGGATGGCTCGGTTGCCGCTCGTCCTCGCCTGTCTGCTGCTGCTCGTCGTGGTCGCCCCGGCCGCCGCTCGGGTCGTCCACGGCGGCCGCGGCGACGACGTGCTGCGCGGCGGCACGGGGGCGGATCGCCTGTTCGGTGGCTCGGCGCAGGATCGGCTGTTCGGGCTGGGCGGCGCGGACCGCCTGGTCGGCGGATCGGGTGACGACCGCCTCGCGGGCGGGTCGGGCGCGGACTGGCTGACCGGTGGGACGGGCGACGACCTCCTCGACGGCGGCCCCGGCGCGGACCTGCTGGACGCGGGCGACGGCGACGACGTCGTGCGTGGCGGCGCGGGCGCGGACGCGATCGTCGCCGGGTATGGCAACGACGTGCTGCTCGACGGCGGGCCGGGAGACGACGATGTCGACTGCGCGGGCTCGGACCGGCGCCCTACCCGGTCACCGGCTACATGACCGAGCGCCACGCCGACCGCCTGCGCAACTGCGAGCTCGTGCTCGGCGACGACGTCACCCATCCTCGACGCCCTCGACGGCGCACCCGACGTCGTCGACTGCGGCCCCGGCGACGACACCGCCGTCGTCGACTCCCACGACACCGTCCGCGGCTGCGAGCACGTCGACCGCGGGACGCATCGTCGGCCCAGACGATGACCGCC
>DASXCR010000249.1:0-12336 GCA_036491075.1 Solirubrobacteraceae bacterium | reverse complement strand
GTGCAGGACGGCACGATCATCTCGGTCGGCACCACCAAGCGCCTCGGCCGCTTCGTCCGCCTCGCCGACGCGTACGGCAACACCTACACGTACGCGCACCTGAAGAAGATCGCCGAGCGCGTCCCGGTGCCGAAGGCGGGCACCCAGAGTACGGCGTCGATCGCGCGCGAGCTGGCCCTGCCGAAGGCCGATCCGACGCCGACGATCGCGGCGACCGCCGGCAAGCCGACCCACGAGCGTCCCAAGCTGACGGGCGCCGCTCCCGCGAGCACGGCCGGCGCGACGGCCGGCGCGGCCGCGGCCGCCGCCACGACGAAGGTGCGCCTCTTCGCCCACCCCGCCCGCGCCAACGCGCGCGCCAACGGCGGCGCGCAGCAGCTCGCCGAGCAGCAGTCCGACCTCGCCGCGGGCGAGACGCTGAAGTCCTACGTCGCCGGCGGCTCGGACCTCGACCCGAAGGACATCGCGCTGAAGCCGCTCGTCAAGGGGCGCCGCGTCATCGCCGGCACGATCCTCGGTCGCATCGGCGTCGTGACCAAGAGCGAGTCGCCGCACCTGCACTTCGAGATCCGCCCGGCGGGCCGCGGCGCGCCGCGAATCGATCCGAAGCCGATCCTCGACGGCTGGAAGCTGCTCGAGGCGACGGCGATCTACCGGGCGCGCGGGACGAACGCCCTCGCGGGAGTCGGCGCCGGCGCGCAGGACGCGTCGATCGGCCAGATC
This sequence comes from Solirubrobacteraceae bacterium, assembly GCA_036491075.1. GTDB lineage: Bacteria > Actinomycetota > Thermoleophilia > Solirubrobacterales > Solirubrobacteraceae > CADCVQ01. The sequence continues at coordinate 11,613 of DASXCR010000249.1, read as the reverse complement.
CTGCTGATGAGCAAGGAGCAGCTCGCCGCACGCGTGCTTGCCAACCCGCGCATCGACATCTACTCGTGCGGACGCCGGGACATCGAGGCCGGCGCGATCGACCGCCGCGTCCTCGCCACGCTCGAGTTCCTCGCGGCGAACGGGCTCGATCCGACCGTCACGTCGCTGCGCTGCGGGCACAGCTACTACGCGACCGACGGCAACGTCTCCGAGCACTCCGACGGCAGCGCGGTCGACATCGCGAAGATCAACGGGATCCCGATCCTCGGCCACCAGGGCGCGGGCTCGATCACGGACATGACGATCCGCCGCCTGCTGACGCTGCAGGGCACGATGGAGCCCCACCAGATCATCAGCCTGATGACCTATCCCGACGCGCCCAACACGCTCGCGCTACCGGACCACGCCGACCACATCCACGTCGGCTTCGCGCCGGAGTACACGCCGGGCAGCGCGGCCGGCGCCCAGATCGCCGCGACGCTGAAGCCGTCGCAGTGGGTCAAGCTCATCGATCGCCTCGGCGCGATCTCCAACCCGACCGTCGCCACGAAGCCGTCGCGCTACGCCGTCCGCGTCCCGGTGACGCGGGCGTCGGACGCACATCGCGGCGAGTAGCGCGCCCGCCAACTCGCCCCGGGTGAACGCAAGCCGCCGCTCGGGTTACCTCGATCCCAACACCCCACGCGGGGTCACCCAACCGCGGCTCGGTGCCGAGATCGACGCGCACCCAAGGATCGCGACGGACCCTCATCGATGTTCCTTGTGTGCGATCGCCGGAGCTTGCGCCGGCGCAGGATCGACACACGTCGCGCGAGCGGCGAGCGCAGCGAGCTCGAAGGCGAAAGGGGCTTCTACGGCTGAGGATCCACAGCATCGCCCACCTAGCAAGCTGGATGCGGGCCCGTGGATGGACCCGCGCTCACTGCGTCGTAGCGGAGACACCCTCACGTGGGTTCGGGCAGGTCGCCGACACAGCTCTCCCATGCCCTAGCGCGTTCTGTGGTCATCGCGAAGCGCATCGAACAGGGACTTCGAGCTGCGTTGGCAGCGATGCTGCTCGCAGGCTGCGGGACCGTTCGAGTCGACCGAGCCACCGCCCAGCAGCACGGTCCCACGGCGACCGTTCGCGCCACGCCGAGGGCTGTGACGGACACGGTCTCCGCGCCGAATGCCGCGCGCCCGACGCACAGCGGACGTCCGCCCAGGCACAGTCGGGTGATTCTGCGTGACTCGCGCGCCGCGGTCTATGACCTGCATCACGACGGGATCGTCGCGTGTGCAGCATCTACGAGAACGGCCGACCGGTCCCGCTGACCGACGGGGCGCTCGGGCTCCCGCCGCTGATGGACCTCGACGGCATCGTAGTCGGCTTCGTCCGCGGTGACGAGGACAGCGGCATCACGATCAGCGCGCTCTCGCTGCGACCCGACAACAACGGCTTCGACTACAGCGGCCAGGCTCCCCGCGAGCTGCGCGGGGCAGGGCCGCGCGGCGCGCTCTGGAAGCCGTCGATGGTCCAGCGCAGCTCGAAGCTCCCGTGCACGTGCGCATGAGCTCGCGCAGCGCGTGCACGACGGTGTCGCGCTGGCCGGCGCAGATCTGCAGCAGCAGGTGCACGCTGCGGGTGACGGTGGACGCGGCGGCACCGTGAGCGGTCGCAGCCAGGCGCTGAAGCTGTAGCCGCCCGGACGATCGAGGATCGGGGCAGCGGCGCAAGCCGCCGCCCCCCGGTCACAACGCACGGCGCTCGCGCGAAGAAGAGCACCATGGAAGCGATGCGCCGCGACGCCGACCGCCTGCTCGAGCGCTTCGCCGCCGGCGACCCGGACGCGTTCGTCGCCTTCTATCGCCAGCACCTGCCCGCGATCCTCGGTTGGTTCCTACGCCGCACCGGCGATCCCGAGGTGACCGCCGACCTCGCGGCGGAGACGTTCTGCGCGGCGCTGCTCGCCGCCCCGCGCTACCGGCCCGACAAGGGATCGGCGCTTTCCTGGCTGTACGCCATCGCGGGACACAAGCTCGCCGACAGCCGCCGCCACGGCATCGTCGAGGCCCGCGCCCGCCGCCGGCTCGCGCTCACCCCGCTGCCGATCGACGACGACGACGTCGCATACGTCACCGAGATGGCTGCGCTGGAGCCGGCGCTGGACGACGCCCTGCGCGCGCTCGCGCCGGCGCAGCGCGACGCGGTCGTGGCGCGCGTCGTCGAGGATCGCCCCTACGGCGAGATCGCCGAGCGGATGCAGTGCTCCGAGCTGGTCGTGCGCCAGCGCGTGGCACGCGGACTGCAGGCATTGCGCGGACGGCTGGGGAAACGCGCGTGACCGGCTACTTCGACGGGCTCGAGCAGCAGCTGCGCGGCGCGGCCGAGGCCCGCGCCCAGGCCGTCGCCCGGCCGGCGCGCTGGTGGCGCCGGCGGCGCAACCTCGCGATCCTCGGCGTGCTCGCGCTCGGGGTCGCGACGCCGGCCGTGTCGCGCGTCACCGGCGTCTGGCACCCGGACGTCGCGCAGCCGCCGCCGCTCGGCGTCGCGACCGTCTCGGCCACGCCGCCGGGGTCGACGTCCGGCTCCTGCGCAACGGCACCGCAGACGCCGGCGCAGGCGCGCGCGCGAGCCCGCATCGACCCGCACGTCCTCGCGCAGCTCGCCGTCCTGCGGCGACCGCAGCGCCCGACCGACCTCCCCGCGCACGGGCGCCTGCTCGAGAGCCACCCGTTCGGACAGACGCTGGTCTCGAGAACGGTGCGCTACGTCGGATCCGTCGCGCAGCAGCGCTACTACCTGGCGGTCGTCGTCGGGCCGCAACCACGCGCCGGCTGCTCGCTGCGCCATGCGCCGAGGAAGGCCCAGCTGTGCGTGATGATCCAGGGCGCCAGCGGCGGCTGTGGCATCGGCCCGATCGGCCTGCGCCGGTATGGGATCGACGGCAGCAGTGGACGTGGTCGCCAGGCCCGCAGCTCGGTCGTGTACGAGATCGTCCCCGACGCCGTCGCAACCGCGACCGTCCGCTACGGGCCCTCGACGCGCTCGTTCGCCGTCCACGACAACTTCTACGGCTACGTCGTCGCCCTGCCCCCGACCCGCCGCCCCGACGCGGTCACCTGGACCCTGCGCGACGGACGCCGCTATCGGGTCCCGGGATACGAACAGCCCGCCCCGCCGCCTGCGTCCGCACACGAGATCGTCCCGCCACATCGCGGCAGCGGCTAGATTCCCGAGGACGATGGCTCGCGCGTCAAGACACCTCGTCGCCGGGTCGCTGCTCACCGCGCTGGCGCTCGCCCTGACGGCATGCGGCGGCTCGGGCTCGAAGTCCGACAAGCCGCTCACCCACGCCCAGTACATCGCGAAGGCCGACGGCGTCTGCACGGCGTCCAACGCGCGCACGAGGACGCTCAACGAGCAGCTCGCGCGGGCCGCGGCGGGCACGACGAGCAACGCGCAGTTGCTGCGCCGGCTGGCCCCGATCCTGCGCCGCGGCTACGCGCCGATCGCCGCCAACGCCCGCACCTTCGACGGCGTCGCCCCTCCGGTCGCCGACGCGGTCGCGATCGAGCGCATCCGCGAGACCTACGACCAGCAGGCCGAGCTCGTGCGCCGCCTCGCGATCGCCGCCGAGGGCAACGACGCGGACCGCTTCAAGTCGCTCTCGCTGACGCAGAAGGACGTCGTCGCGCGGGCACGCCGCCTCGCCAGGGCGTTCGGCTTCAAGCAGTGCGCCAGCACGAAGAGCGACGCGGGCGCCGCGACGCCGTAGCCTGACGCTCGTGAGCGCAGGCCGTGCTCCCGGCCCCTTTCTGGCGGCACTGTCCGAGGACGATGCGCGTGATCTGCGGGCTCTCGGGCGCGTGCGGCGCTACGACGCAGGCGACGCGATCTTCCACCAGGGCGACGACGCCGGCGGCGTCAGCGTCCTGCTCGCCGGGCGGGTCAAGGTCACCTCGACGACCGCCGCCGGCAGGGACGTGATCCTCGCCTTCCGCGGACCCGGGGACATCGTCGGGGAGATCGGCGCGATCTCGGGCGGAGCACGCTCCTCGGCGGTGCGCGCGCTCGAGCCGGTGCAGACGCTCGCGGTCGGCGCCGCCGAGTTCCGTGGCTTCCTCGACTCCCATGCCCCCGCCGCGATGAACCTCGTGCTGATGCTCATCGAGCGTCTGCAGACCGCCGACGAGGCCCGCGTCGAGTTTGCCGGCCACGATGTCGTCGGACGCCTCGCGCGCCGGCTGCTCGAGCTCGGCGAGCGCTTCGGCGAGCCCTGCGAGGACGGCATCGCCGTCACGCTGGCGCTGTCGCAGGAGGAGCTCGCCGCGTGGACCGCGTCCTCGCGCGAGGCCGTCGCGAAGGCGATGCGGCTGCTGCGCGAGCTCGGTTGGGTCGACACGCAGCGCCGCCGCGTCGTGATCCGCGACGTCGAGGCGCTGCGCGGCTATGCCGCCTGATCAGGCGACGGCGCGCAGCCCGAGCGTGACCTCGCGTCCGGCGAGCTCGAGCGTCGGGCTCTGGGCGAGAATCGCGCGTTGGAGGCCGCGCAGCTCCGAGCCGGGCTCGATGCCGAGGCCGTCGACGAGCAGGCTGCGGGCCACCTGGTAGGCGGCCAACGCCTCGCCCTGGCGCCGGCAGCGGTAGAGGGCGACCATCAGCAGGGCGTGCAGGTGCTCGCGCAGCGGGTGGCGCGCGACGAGGCGCTCGAGCTCGGCGGCGATCGTCGCGTGGGCCCCGAGCTCGAGCTGGGCCTCGGCCCACCCCTCCAGCGCGCATGCGCGGAGCTCCTCGAGCCTGCGGATCTCGGCCGCCGCGAAGCACTCGTAGCCGTAGCCGGCATACGGATCGCCGCGCCACAGCGCGAGCGCCGCGCGCAGCGTGCCGGCGGCGCGCGCCGCGTCGCCGGCGTCGAGCTCGCCCCGGCCGCGTGACACGAGCCGCGCGAAGCGCACGGCGTCGAGGCTCTCGGGATCGACCTGCAGCGCGTAGCCGCGCGAGCGCGTGCGCACCACGGCGGCGCCGTCGAGGCCCGGCACGACGCGCTCCAACGCGCGCCGCAGCCGCAGGACGTTGACCTGCACCCGCTTGGCGCCCTGCGACGACTCGTGGCCGGGCCAGAGCTCGTCGACCAGGCGATCGACCGGGACGCACTCGCCGGCGTGGATCGCGAGCAGCGCGAGCAGCGCGCCCGGCCGGGCGCGCCCGGGCGCGAAGGTCCCCTGGGCGCCGATCACAGTGACGTCGCCGAGCACGCGCAGCTCGATCGCGCCGGGAGCGGGCCCGTCGACGCCGTGCAGCGTGGTGAACGGGAGTGTCACGAGGTCGCGGTCTGAGTGCATGCCGCCACAGTACGGCGGCGATCGCCGGCGGCGCCACGCATTCCGTCACGACGCGCGTGTGTACTTCTACACGTCTGCGCCGCGGCTCACGCGCGCCCGAAGCGACGGCGATAGGCGCCGCGCCGAAGACGAAACGAGAGATACAGCAGCGGGTAGGCGAGGGGTGCGATCACGCGCGGGCGGACCTCGAAGCGGGGCGCGTCGACGATCACGGTCCCGCCGTCGGCGCCGCGCACGAAGCCGTGGTGATGCTCCCAGCGCCGCAGCGGCCAGGGCTTGACGTCCGCGCTGCGGTCGACGAACCAGATCGCGTCCTCGGCGCGCTCCTGCGACACGACCTCGCTGACCCAGCGGATCCGGCGGAGCATGCGGATCTCGATCGCGTCGCCGACGTCGAGCCCGATCTTCACCACCTCCAGGCGCATGAGACGCGGGGCGACCGACTCCACGAACCGCGCGTCGCCGAAGACCGGATACACCTCCTCCGGGGCAGGCCTGACGGATGTCCGGACCGCGAAGCGCATCGTCGAGCCGAGGGTACTCCCGCTGCCCGCCTCCCGGGCGGGCGACGGCACACGTCTGTAACCGCGGTGTAACCACCGTCGCGGAGGCTCCGGCCGACCTCACCACAAGAGCGATCTCGAAGCCTCCCGGAGGGACCCCGTGAGCCAGTTGCTGACCCTTTCACCACCAGCCCCGTCGATCGCCGAGATCGTCTCCGGCGACCTGCACGAGATGATCGAGTGGAGTCGCACGCGCGGCTCGCGCGCCGGCTACTTCGCCGCCCTCTACACCCACGTCGGCGCCGCGATCGAGCTCGCCTGCGAGCGCGGCGACTTCGTGCACACCGACCTGCTGCTGCGGGTCCACGAGACGTTCTTCGCACGCTATCTCGACGCCTTCGACGACCACCGCAGCGGTCTTCCCACGACCGCCACGTGGAACGTCGCGTTCGACGCCACGGCGAGCGATCGTCTGTGCATCGTGCAGCATCTGCTGCTCGGGATGAACGCCCACATCAACCTCGACCTGGCGATCGCCGTCGCCGATGCGCTCGACCCCGAGGAGATCAACGCCTTCCACGGCGACTTCAATCGCATGAACGCGCTGCTCGGCTCGCTCGTCGACTGCGTCAGCGCCGACCTCGCGCTGGCGTCTCCCCTGCTGTGCTGGATCAACCGCCTCGGCAGCCGTCCCGACGACGTGATCATCAACTTCAGCATGCGCCTCGCGCGCGACCACTCCTGGCGCAGCGCGACGCTCCTGTCGACGTTGCGGGGCGCGCCGCGGGCGCGCGCGGTCGCCGCGCTCGACGCGCACGCGACGGCACTCGCGCGGGGCATCGTGCGCCCGCCCGTGCCCGCGCGGCTCGTCGCGCGCGCCGCGCGCGCCGGCGAGCGCGGCGACGTCGTGGAGGTCATCGGGGACCTGCTGCGCTGACACTGCCGCCACCACTGCCACACCGGATTTCCGATTAATATGCCGTCGCCGGTGTTCACCGAGACAACCGCAAGATATTCGTCACACACATGCGGCGGCACGCGATGATGGGCGGGTGGGGGTTGGCCCGGCGGAGATGCGGCAGGGGCTTGGGGCGTTCGTCCCCGCGGACGTGCGCGACGCGATGGCGCGCGGCGAAGCCCGGCGCGAGCACTGCGACGGCGCCGTGCTGGTCGCCGACGTGTCGGGCTTCACACCGCTCACCGAGGCGTACGCGCGCAGGTACGGCGCGCGCCGCGGAGCCGAGGAGGTCGCGGGGTTGCTGGACCGCGTCTACGGCGTGCTCATCGCCGAGGTCGACCGCGTCGGAGGCAGCGTCGTCGAATTCGCGGGCGACTCCGTCTCCTGCTGCTTCCACGACGACGACGGGACGCGCGCGCTGGACTGCGCGCTGCGCATGCAGGCGGCGACCACCGTGCTGCGTGCCGAGGGGGTCGGCGCGCAGATCGGCGTCGCCGTCTCGACCGGCGCGTTTCGGCGCCTCGCGGTGGGCGACCCCGCAATCCGCGTGTTCGAGGTCGTCGCCGGATCCGCGATCGATCGCATGTCGGCGATCGCTCGCCACGCCGGAGGCGGGGACGTCCTCGTCGATGCCGAGACCGCCAGGCGATTGGACGATCGCGTCGAGATCTCCGGCCTGCGCGGCAGCGGGCCGGATCGCTGCGCCACGGTCGTCGCCGTCCACGTGGCGCCGCGCGTCGACGCCGCGGCGCCGCCGGACCTCGACGACGGCCAGGCACGGCCCTGGGTTCCCGGCTCCGTCCACGAGCGGCTGCTCGACGCCGGCGACGAGCGCGGCGGGCATGGCGAACTGCGCTCGGTCGTCACGCTGTTCGTGCGCTTCGCGGGCATCGACTACGAGTCGCCGCAGGCCGGCGCGCGCCTCGACGCGTACGTCCGCTTCGCGCAGGACGCGATCGAAGGCCTCGGCGGGCTCTTGTTCAACATCGCCGTCGACGGCAAGGGCAGCTACCTGTGCGCCGGGTTCGGCGCGCCCGTCGCGCACGACAACGACCCGCTGCGTGCCGCGGCGGCGGCGCTCACGGTGCGCACGCCACCCCCCGGCGCGGGCGGCGTGCGGCCGGCCGGCATCGGGCTCGCCCGCGGTCGCATGTACGCCGGAACCTACGGCGGCGCGACGCGACGCGTCTTCGGCCTGCAGGGGTCCAAGGCCAACCTCGCCGCCCGCCTCATGCAGCAGGCGCGCGACCGGTCGATCCTCGTCGAGGAGCCGCTCGCGCGGCTGCTGGCCGACGACTACGATCTGCGCGAGCTGCCGGCGATCCGCGTCAAGGGACACAGCGCCGCGGTCGCGTTGCGCGAGCTCGGCGGCCCGCGCCGCAGTACCACGGCGACACCGGCGGTGGCTCCGGGCCTCGTCGACCGCGTCGACGAGCGCGGACGCATCGACGCGCTGCTGCGCGCCGTGCGCGCGGGCACCGGCGGGGTCGTCGTCCTCGAGGGCGAGCCGGGCATCGGCAAGTCGCGGCTCGTGCGCCACCTCTCCGAGCGCGCCCGCGACGAGGCGATCGCGGTGCATGCCGGCGCCGGCGACCCGATCGAACGCGGTGCGCCGTACCACGGCTGGCGCACGGTCTTCGGTGCCGCGCTCGGACTCGGCGCGCTGCCCGGCGGCGCGGAGCAGCGCCGCGAGCTCGTGCTCGAGCGCCTCGCCGCGGTGCTCGGCGAGGAGGACGCGGCCGCGGATCTCGCGCCGCTGTTCTCCGTCGTCGCGCCGGTCCCCCTGCCCGACGGCCCCGCGACCGCCGACCTGTCGGGCGAGGCCCGCGCCGAGGCGACCCGCGACCTGCTCGCCCGCACCCTCGCCGCGATCGCCGGATCCGCGCCGACGCTCGTCGTCATCGAGGACGCGCACTGGCTGGACTCCGCCTCGCTCGCGCTCGCGACGCGGATCGCCACGCTGCCCGGCCGCCTGCTGCTCGTGCTGACCACGCGGCCGGTGGCCGAGTCCGCGCGCGCCGAGCTCGAGCGGCTCGTCGCGACCGCGGGCTGCGAGCGCATCCCGATCGGACCGCTGCGCAGCGCCGAGGTCCGCGACCTCGCGGCGCGCGCCGTCGGCATCGCGCTTCCGGCGCGGGTCGCGACGCTGATCGAGTCCAAGGCCGGCGGCAACCCGCTCTTCACCCGCGAGCTCGCGCTCGCGCTGCGCGACCGCGGCCTGCTCGACGACGACCCCCGTAGCGTGCAGCGCGCGACCGTCGGCGAGCTCGAGTCGCCCGACAGCGTCGAGGCGGTGATCGCCAGCCGCATCGATCGCCTCCCGGCGCGGGCACAGGCCGTCCTCAAGATCGGCAGCGTCCTCGGCACCACGTTCGGCGGCGCCGTCCTACGCGAGCTCGGCGGCGACGACGTGGACGACCAGCTCGCCGTGCTTGAGGAGCTCGATCTGCTTGGCGGCACCGCATCCGCCACGGAGGGCGAGCTGGCGTTCCGCCACGCGCTCATCCGCGACGTCGTCTACGAGCAGCTGCTGTACGCGCAGCGTCGCGACCTGCACCGGCGCGCGGCGGAGTTCCTCGAGCAGACCGCCGCCGACGCGCCGCAGCGCGCGACGCACGCGACCCTCGCGCACCACTGGGAGCGCGCTGAGGCGCCCGAGCACGCCGCGCCGCACTTCGCCCGCGGCGGCGACGCCGCGTTTCGCGCCGGTGCCTTCCGCGAGTGCGTCGACATGCTCGAGCGCGCGCTCGAGCTCTCCGGCGGCGGTGGCGATCCGCTGGACCGCGCACGCTGGCAGTGGCAGATCGCGGAGTCCTGCTACCGGCTCGGCGACCTCGAGCGCTGCCACCTGCGCGCCGAGCAGGCGATCGCGGCGGTCGACCGCCCCGTCGGTCCGGGCGCGGCGCGGATCGTCGCGGCGGCGCTGGGCGAGCTGCTGCGCCAGTGCGCACACCGTGCGCTGCCCGGACGGCTGCCGCGCCGCGCGCCGGCCTCAGAGGTCGCGCGGCTGCGGCTCGCCGTCGAGGCGCAGCGCATCATGGCCGAGGTCTACTACCTCTCCAGCGACACGCTTCGCTCGAGCTACGTCGCGCTGCGCTCGCTGAATCTCGCCGAGTCGCTCGGTCCCTCGCCCGAGCTCGCCGAGTGCTACGGCGCGATCGGCATCATCGCGGGCATGATCGGGCTGCACCGCCCCGCCGAGCACTACGGCGAGCTCGCGCAGCGCACGGCGGCGCGCGTGAACGACGAGTTCGCGCTCGCGATCACCGTCCACCAGCGCTGCATGTACCGCTCGAGCAAGGGTCCCTACGACCTCTTCGCGGGCGACTATCCGCTCGCCGTCGCGGGCTTCCGCGCCCTGGGGCACAAGCCGCGGCTGCGCGACGCGCTCGGCATCTGCGCGATCGCCGACCACCTGTTCGGCCGTCCCGACGCGGCTCAGGCCGGGATGCTCGCGCTGCTGGACACCGTCGAGCCGCAGGAGTCCTCGCTCGGAATCACGTGGGCGCACGCGTGGATCGGGACGATCGCGCTGCGTCGCGGCCACCCGCGCGAAGCGCTGGCGCGGCTGGGGCTCGCCGCCGGGCTTGCGACGACCGGGACGCTCGACATGACCTCGGTCAACATCCGCGCGCTGTCCGCCCTCGCGCACCTGCGCTGCGGCCAGGACGCCGAGGCGCGGCGCGAGGAGGACAGCGCCTGGGAGCTCGTGCGACACCTCGGACGGCGACCCACCGGCCATCCCGTGCTCGACGGGTACGCCGCCCTGGCCGAGCTCGCCCTCGCGGGCTGGGACGCCGCCCGATCGCGCGCGGCGCGCGGCCACGCGCGGCGCCGCGCGCGCGAGGCGTGTCGCAACCTGCGCGCCTACGAGCGGACGTTCGCCATCGGAGGGCCCGCGCGCTGGCTCTACGAGGGCGAGTACGAGCTGCGGCGCGGTCGCCGCGAGCGGGCGCTGCGCGCGTGGCGGCGCTGCCGCGCGTGCGCCGCGAAGCTCGACATGCGCTACGAGCTCGCGCTCGCGCACGCCGCCCTCGGCGACCACCTGCCGGCCGGGACGCTCGCCGGCGAGCACCACCGCAGCACCGCCGCCCGGCTGCTGCGCGAGCTCGGCATGCCGGCGCACAGCCGAGCCGTGACCACCCGAACGGAGGCAGGATGACGAGCATCGAGAACGCGGGCGGCGACCCGACGACCCGGCGCAAGGTCGCGATCCTCGGCGGCGGGCAGGCGGCGCTGACCGCCGCGCTGCAGCTGACGGACCCCAGGAACCCGGCGAGCAGGGACCTCGACGTCACGATCTACCAGCTCGGCTGGCGGCTGGGCGGCAAGGGCGCGACGGGCCGCCCGACCCCGCCCGACGTCCCGCGCATCCTCGAGCACGGCCTGCACAACTGGTTCGGCTTCTACGACAACGCGTTCCGCCAGATGCGGGAGGTCTACGCCGAGCTCGACCGACCGCCGGACGCGCCGCTCGCGACGTTCGACGAGGCGTTCGAGCCCGCGAACGCCGGAGCCTACGTCGAGTGGATCGAGGGCCAGCCACTGCTGTGGGAGATCGTCAACACCCCCAACTCCGCCAAGCCCGGCGAAGGCGGTCTGTGGCTGACCCCGCTCGAGTACATCGCGGAGGCGATCGAGATGCTCGAGCGCGCGTTCGAGCGCTCCCCGCTCACGAGCCACGGCGCCGAGCACGACCACCTCCTGGCGCGCGCGCACGAGCTGCTGCGCGGCGCCGCGCACGAGCACCCGCGCGAGCTGGTCTCCGCGCACAAGGCCCACGACCTGCTGCGCCTCGCCGCGGCCCTCGCCCGCGGCGCCGCCGAC
>DASXCR010000248.1:0-8639 GCA_036491075.1 Solirubrobacteraceae bacterium | reverse complement strand
CGCACCGCACCTTCAGGCAGTCGCGCACGATCGTCGTGTAGACGGCCGCCTGCGCCGTCAGCTGCGCCGGCGTGACCGGCAGCTTCAGTCCGACGTCCGCCTCGGTGATCGCGACGTCCAACCCCAGCGCCTTGAACCGCTGGGCGTTCGCGACGAAATCGGAAGGCACGCCCTTGAGGTTCGAGTGCATCTGGAAGCCGACGCCGTCGATCGGGACGCCCGCGGCCTTCAGCCCGCGCACGACCGCCAGCAGCCGGTCGGACTTCGGGCCGATGCTCTCCGCGCCGATCTCGTTGATGTAGAGCTTCGCCTTCGGATCGGCCGCGTGCGCGAGCCGGAACGCCGTCGCGATGTAGCCCGGCCCCAGCCGGCGCAGGAAGACCGAGCGGCGCAGCGCGCCGCCGTCGGTGATCGCCTCGTTGACGACGTCCCACACGCCGACGCGCCCCGCGTAGTGGCCGACCATCCGCTGGATGTGCTCGCGCATCGCCGCCGCGAGGTCCGCGCGGTCGAGGCCGTTGACCCACGGCGGCAGCTGCGAGTACCAGACGAGCGTGTGGCCGCGGATCGCCTGGCCCGCGCCCTGCGCCGCCGCGACGATCGCGTCGCCCGGGCCGAAGTCGAACTTCCCCCGCGAGGGCTCGGTCGCATACCACTTCATCTCGTTCTCCGGCGTCACCGTCGAGAACTGCTGCGCGACGAGCTGGCGATAGGCGCGGTTGCCCTTCAGCACGTCGCCGCGCACCGCGGTCCCGACGAGGATGCCGTGCTGCGTGCCCAGGGCACGCAGCGTCTGGCCCGGCAGCGGCTTGGCGTTGCGACCCTGGCGCGCGAGCGTGGCTGCCGCGACGACCACCAGCAAGAGCACCGCCACGACGGCCCACCTGCGGCCGTTCACGCCGGCGCCCCACGCCCGCGCGTCAGAACGCCCCTCGCCGGGTGAACACCGCCGGCACGGTCTTGACGAGGATGCTGAGGTCGAGGAACACCGACCAGCGCTCCAGATAGAGGAAGTCCAGCCGCACGAGATCGTCGAAGTCCAGCTCCGAGCGCCCCGAGACCTGCCACAGCCCCGTGATCCCGGGCGTGACGAGGTAGCGCTTCTTGTGCCACTCCTCGAGCATCTGGAAGTCGCGCTCGGGCAGCGGCCGCGGCCCCACGAGCGACATCTCGCCGCGCAGGACGTTGAACAGCTGCGGCAGCTCGTCGATCGAGTACTTGCGCAGGAAGCGACCGACGGGCGTCATGCGCGGGTCGTCGCGCATCTTGAACAGCGCCCCCGTCGCCTCGTTGAGCGACTCGAGGTCGGCTTGGCGCTGGTCGGCGTCGCGGTACATGGTGCGGAACTTCAGGCACGCGAACGGGTGGCCGCCGATGCCGGGACGCATCGACCGGTAGACGACCGGGCCGCGCGAGCTGAAGCGCACCGCGAGCGCGGCGGCGGCGAGCACCGGGCTCATCATGATGAGCAGCAGCGACGAGCCGCAGATGTCGAACGTGCGCTTGACGAAGAAGTCGAAGCCCTCGAAGACCGGGGGCTTGAGCTCGAACAGCGGCACCGCCTCGCCGGGCACGAACTCCGCGCGATGCACGAGCAGCTCCATCGTCGACGGCGCGATTCGCACGCGCACGCCCTGGTTGTGGCAGACGTCGACGAGCTCGACTGCCTGCTGCTGCGGGAAGTCGGGGTCGGCGATGATGACCTCGTCGATGCGGTGGCGGTCGATGACCGCCGCGAGCTCGTCGAGCGTGCCGAGCGACACGAGGCCGTTGTTGGGTCGCGGCGTGAGCGAGATGAAGCCCATGACGCGGACCGTCGACTGCACCGCGTCGCGCAGCGCGTGGCCGACCGCCTCGATGTGCTGGCCGCTGCCGACCAGCACGGCGCGGCGCTGGTAGCCCGCGAGGCGCAGCAGCGCGCCCGTGAACTTCTCGTAGCTGAGGCGCAGCAGCGAGATGTAGATGACGGCGAAGAACAGCGAGCCGTAGAAGATGTAGTACGAGCTGAACTGGTGGCTGTTGCTCGCGACCGCGAACACGAGCGCCACGACCGCGACCTGAAACAGCGAGGAGACGATCCGCGTCATCCCGGGACGCTCGCCGCGCGACGCGTACAGGCCCGAGCGCGCGAACAGCAGGATCGTCACGAGCAGCGCGAACGGGAACAGGTCGCCGACGAGCTTGTCCTGATGGCGCGGCGCCCAGTCGCCGGCCGTCAGGCCCGCCTTCAGCCACAGCGCCGTGAGGATCGCCATGTAGACGCCGAAGTAGTCGATCGTCAGCAGCGCGACGAGGCGCAGCAGCTTGCGCGCGGTGTCGAGCTTGAGCAGGAACGACAGGGCCGGCGGGCGCTTGCGTCGCACGTCGCGATCGGACAGTGCGAAGCCCGGCGCGGACACGATCTCCGGCCCCTTCCCCGTGCCTTCCAGTGGCTGCTGCGTCGTGGGCATCTCCCTGCTCCTAACGCGTCACGATGGCAGATGTTCCGGCGGGTTGCACCCACTGGCGCCGCCGTGCGGACCCTGCGTCGTCGTCTGCGTGTGCTCCCCCGCCCGCGGCGACAGGGTCAACTCCCGCCCGCCCCGACGAGCACGTCGGTCCCGGATTGCTGGATCGTGCGCAGCAGGCCGTCGCGCAGCTCGACCTCGGGCTCCCAGCCCAGCAGCTCGCGTGCGAGCGAGATGTCCGGCTGGCGCACCTGCGGATCGTCGGTCGGCAGCGCCTCGAAGACGATCTCCGAGCTCGATCCCGTCACCTCGATGACGGTCTCGGCGAGCTGCAGCAGCGTGAACTCGTTCGGGTTGCCGACGTTGATCGGCCCGACCTGGCCGGACTCCGCGAGCGCGATCATGCCGCGGATGAGGTCGTCGACGAAGCAGAACGAGCGCGTCTGGCTGCCGTCGCCGAAGACGGTGATCGGGCGGTTCTGCAGCGCCTGGCGCATGAACGTCGGGATCGCGCGGCCGTCGTAGGGCCGCATCCGTGCGCCGTACGTGTTGAAGATCCGGATGATCGCGGTGTCGACGCCCTGCTGGCGGTGGTAGGCCATCGTCAGCGCCTCGGCGTAGCGCTTGGCCTCGTCGTAGACGCCGCGTGGCCCGATCGGGTTGACGTGCCCCCAGTAGGTCTCCTGCTGGGGATGCACCTGGGGATCGCCGTAGACCTCGCTCGTGGACGCGAGCAGGAAGCGCGCGCGATGCTTCTTGGCGAGCCCGAGCGTGTGATGCGTGCCGTACGAGCCGACCTTCAGCGTGTGCAGCGGCAGGCGCAGGTAGTCGATCGGCGACGCGGGCGAGGCGAGGTGGTAGACGAAGTCGATCGCGCGCTCGACGAAGTACGGCTCGACGATGTCCTTCATGAGGAACTCGAAGTGCGGCGAGCGGATGTGCTCGATGTTCTTCAGCGAGCCCGTCTCGAGGTTGTCGACGCAGATGACGCTGTGCTCGCGGCGCAGGAGCTCGTCGCACAGATGCGAGCCGAGGAACCCTGCGCCACCGGTGACGAGGCAGGTGGCCATCTGCGGTTGAGGCTAGCGCGGGCGCGTCAGGATCGCGAGCGCGCGGCCTTGAGCTGCTTCTTCGTCGCGAGCGGCGAGATCACGACGAGCCCGTTCTTGCGACGCCGGGCGAGGCCCCGGACGACGAGCCGCTTCGCCACGACCGGGCAGCGCTTGCAGCGCGGGTTGCTCTTGCAGCAGCCCTTCTTCGGCCTGAACTCAGACTTCATTAGGCGAGCCTAACGAGATTTGCCCGGCGGTCAAGCCGATAGCCGAGGTAAAGTCCGGCGCCATGCCAGCCACAGCCTTCGTCGACCGCCTCAACGAGCAGATCGGACACGAGTTCGCCGCCGCGCAGCAGTACCTCGCGATCGCCGCCTACTACGACGACGACACGCTGCCGCGCCTCGCCGCGTTCTTCTACCAGCAGGCGCTGGAGGAGCGCAATCACGCGCTGATGATGGTGCAGTACCTGCTGGACGCGGGCGTCGAGGCGCCGATTCCGGGCGTCGAGGCGCCGCGCAACGACTTCGACGACGTCGTCGCGCCGGTCGCGCTCGCGCTCGCGCAGGAGCGCCGCGTCAGCGACCAGATCAACGGCCTCGCGGCGATCGCCCGCGAGGAGGGCGACTACACGAGCGAGCAGTTCGTGCAGTGGTTCATCAAGGAGCAGGTCGAGGAGGTCTCGTCGATGTCGGACCTGCTGAAGGTCGTCGAGCGCGCCCGCGACAACCCGCTGCTGGCCGAGGAGTACCTCGCACGCGAGGGCATCGGCGCCGGTGGCGAGGCTCCGGACCCGACGGCGCCGCCCGTCGCCGGCGGCGCGCTGTAGGCCGACCACTGCTCGGTCGGGCCCTCAGCGCTGCGGGCCGGCTGCGCGCGCGGATCGCCAAGGCCACGCCGCCGCGCGAGGAGCTGATCGCGCGCCACGTCGCCGGACGCTCGTTCGTCGACGTCGGCTGCATGTGGACGGTCCACGGCGCGCTGTGCTTCGCGGCGGAGGACGCCGGCGCGTCGTCGGTGACCGGCGTCGACGTGATGGCGCCGACCGAGCGCTTCGAGGCCGAGCGCGCGCGCCGCGGGTCGAAGATGCGCTTCGTCGCGGGCGACCTGCACGAGCCGGCCACGATTGCCGAGATCGGATCGCAGGACGTCGTCTGGTGCTCCGGCGTGCTCTACCACGCGCCGCATCCGCTGCTGACCCTCGAGCGCCTGCGCGAGATCACGGGCCACACGCTGCTGCTCGCGACCGAGACCGTCGCCGAGACGCCCGGCCGGCGCAACACGTGCGTGATCGCGCCGGGCCGCGACGAGCACCCCAACTCCGAGCCCGCGACCGGCCCGGGCCAGGGCTTCGGCCCGTGGTACTGGGGCATCTCCCCGTCGGCGCTGCGCACGATGCTGACGCTGACCGGGTTTCAGGTCGTCGAGGAGTACCGCACGCCGTTTCACGTGACGGTCGTCGCGCGGTAGCCGTCGAACGCTCGTCCAGGCGCACACCCTCCTCGCGAGGCCACGTTCCAGCAGTCATGACGCGGACGGCTCCCGCGTGCTGGCGAAGTCCGCGAGCGGGCCGATCGACGGGCTGCTGTCACGCGGACATCGCGTGTACTGGAACCAGAACGGCCAGCGGACCGGCGCGGCGCTGAGATAGCGCCCCGCCGGGGCCAGACCGGCGATCGCGCCCACCGATGAGTTCCGGCGCCCGGCGCGGTCTGAAGGTTCGGATGACGACCGTCGACGCCGAAGGAACGGGTTCTCGATGACGAGCAGCGCAGTTTGCGACGTCCCTCCCGGAGGGCGGGCGACGCCCCCTAGGATGCGTCTCGTGAAGGGATCGTCGATCGGCGCAGCGACCGGGCCGGCGGATCTCGAGCTCCGGCTCGAGCGCCATCGCATCGAGCTGACCGCGCACTGCTACCGGATGCTCGGCTCGCCGTTCGAGGCCGAAGACGCGGTGCAGGACACGATGGTCCGTGCGTGGAAGAGCTACGACCGCTTCGAGGGCCGCGCCGCGCTGCGCTCGTGGCTGTACCGGATCGCGACGAACGTCTGCTTCGACATGCTCGACGGGCGCAAGCGCCGCGCGCGCCCGATGGACCTCGGCCCGTCGCGCGACCCCGAGAGCCCGCTCGACGGCGGGCTGCCGGAGGTCACCTGGGTCGAGCCGATCCCCGACAGCGTCGCCGTACCCGCCGACGGCGATCCCGCCGAGGTCGCGATGGCGCGCGAGACGATCCGCCTCGCGTTCGTCGCCGCGTTGCAGCATCTGCCGCCACGCCAGCGCGCCGTGCTGATCCTGTGCGAGGTCCTGCGCTGGAAGGCGGCGGAGGTCGCCGAGCTGCTCGACAGCAGCGTCGCGTCGGTCAACAGCGCGCTGCAACGGGCGCGCGCGACGCTCGAGTCAAGCGACGTCAGCGTCGCCGGCACGTCGCCGAACGTCGCCGCGGCGGACGAGGCGATGCTCGAGCGCTACGTCAAGGCGTTCGAGGACTACGACATGGACGCGCTGACCTCGCTCATCCACGATGACGCGCAGCAGTCGATGCCGCCGTACGAGTTCTGGATGCGCGGCCGCGAGGACATCCTCGCGTTCTGGGTCGGCCACGGCGCGGGCTGCCGCGGCTCGCGCGTGATCCCGACGCGCGCCGCCAACGGCGCGCCCGCGTTCGCCCAGTACAAGCCCGCCCCCGACGGCAACGGCTACGAGCCGTGGGCGCTGCAGGTGCTCGAGATCGAGGACGGCCGCGTGGCGGAGTTCACGTTCTTCCTCGACACCGACCGCGTCTTCCCGCTGTTCGGGCTGCCACCGCGGCTCGACGCGTAGCGGCGCTGACCCCGCCGACGCCGCGGGTGCGCGACCGCCGCGCCGGGGTCCTCGCGGTAGAGCCTCAGCGGCCACGCGTGTAGCGCGCCAGCGCCGCGTCGTCGGCCGCCGCATCCGAGCCACGGGTCGTCAGCGCCGCGCACATCGCGACCCACGCCGCGAGCAGCCACAGGTACTCGTGGGGCGAGAGCTCCGGCCGCAGCCGCCCGAGCTGGAACGTCGCGACGAGCACGACGATCCGCACGAGGTGGGCGCCCCGCCCCTTCGCCGCCATGAAGACCCGCGTCCCGCCGAGGTAGATCCCGATCCCGACGCAGGCCAGCACGTACGCCAGGCGCGGCGGGTCGCGGCCGAGCAGCAGGCCGACGCCCGCCGCGGTGAGCAGCAGCGCGAACGCCGGCAGCATGTGGCCGACGGCGAAGATCGCCTTCGCCATCGTCGGCGAGCCGCCCGACAGGTCGAGCACCTTGAGGTTGATGCGCGCCGCGGAGTCGAAGTACAGCCACCACAGCCCCGCGGCGAGCAGCATCGCGGCGACGAGCGCACCCCAGCCGCCGGTCGTCGCCACATGGCCGTCGACCGAGGCCTGGCCCGCCTGCACGACGACCTCGCCGAGCAGGATGATCACGAACAGGCCGAAGCGCTCGGAGAAGTGATGCGCGTCGAGCGCCTCACCAGGGTCGGTGGGCGCGAGCGCCGCGAGGTCGTGCTCGCGGCGCAGCCGTTGGTTGGCCTCGCGGTCCTCGGCCAGCATCTCGCGTGACTCGAGGAAGATCGCGATCGCCCACAGCGCGTAGCGGAAGGGCTCCGGCACCCAGATCGACACGACGAACAGCACCGCCGAGATCAGGCACGCCCGCGTGATCCGCGTGCGCAGCAGATCCTTGCGCGTGCCGCCGACGGCGTGCGCGCTGGCGAGGACGACCCGCGTGGCGGCGAGGCTCAGCGCGAACACCGTGACGTGCCCGGTCGCCGCCGGCCCGATCGCGACCGCCGCCACGCCCGCCGGCACGCTGCCGGCGAGGACCAGCAGCCGCCGGCGCGGCTCGTCGTCGCCGTGGCGGCTGTAGAGCACGGCGAAGCCGACCCAGGTCCACCAGAGCACGAAGAACAGCCCGAGCGCGACCCAGGCGCTGTGCATCCTGGGGTCGTCGACGACGAGATGCGCGAGCTGCCCGACCGCGAGCACGAAGACGAGGTCGAGGTACAGCTCGACGAAGGTGACGCGCTTGCCGTGCTCGCTCACGGCGCGATCTTCGCGCACGCGCTGCGTCCGACGGCGCCGCACGTCGCGCGACGTGGCGACGGACGTTCGTGCGGGTCGCACCCGCTCCGCTGCGGCTGGTGGACGGGGCGCGACTCGGCAGGCCGCGCGCGGTCAGTCCGCCAGGACGTCCGTCAAGCCCATGAAGGCCACGAGCGCCAGCAGCTCGGCCGACGCGTGGCGCAGGCGCACCGTGCACCCGTGGCGCCTGGCGGCGAGCTGCAGGCGGGCGAGCGCGTCGACGCAGACGGCATCGGGTTCGACTCCACTGACGTTGCAGAACGCGGTCGTGGGACGCTGGAGCACGAGGATCGCGCAGATGCGATCGCACAGACCGGGCAGGTCGGAGCGCTCGATCGACCCGGTGATCGCGAAGTCGATCGTCTGTGGCGCTGACGCGGCCATCAGTTGCACAGACGGCCGGCGAGCACGGAACTCATCGGTCGGCGCCGGCGATGAGTTCTCGGCGGCGCCGCGGTCTGAACCACCACGAACCATCCGAACGTCGCGACCGAGGAGCACACACGATGACCACGACCATGGACAACCGCACCCGCTGGCTCGCACTGATCGTCCTGTGCCTGGGCGACGTCATGATCGTCCTCGACACGACGATCGTGAACGTCGCGCTGCCGTCGATTCGCACGGACCTCGGCTTCTCCGAGACGACGCTTGCATGGGTCGTCAACGCCTACCTGCTGACGTTCGGCGGCTTCCTGCTGCTCGGCGGCCGGCTCGGCGACCTCTTCGGCCATCGCCGGCTGTTTGTGATCGGCGTCACGCTGTTCACGTGCGCGTCGCTCGCGTGCGGCCTGGCCGGATCGCAGGAGTTCCTCGTCGGCGCGCGTGCCGTGCAGGGTGTCGGCGGCGCGATCGTGGCGGTCGTCGCGCTGTCGCTGATCATGACGCTCTTCACCGAGCCGCAGGAGCGCGCCAAGGCGATGGGCGTGATCGGCTTCGTCTCCGCCGGCGGCGGCAGCATCGGCGTGCTGCTCGGCGGCGTCCTGACCGACGTGCTGGACTGGCACTGGATCTTCCTCGTGAACATCCCG
>DASXCR010000247.1:0-4205 GCA_036491075.1 Solirubrobacteraceae bacterium | reverse complement strand
CGCATCTCGGCGAGCTTCTCCGGCGGGTGCGAGAGGTCGCAGTCCATCTGGCCGATCGCGTCGTAGCCGCGCTCCAGGCACCAGCGCAAGCCCGCGCGGTATGCCATCCCGAGGCCGTCCTTCTCCGCGCGGTGCAGGACGTGCATCCACGGGCGCCGCGCGGCGAGCGCATCGGCGAGCTCGCCGGTCCCGTCCGGCGAGCTGTCGTCGACGATCAGCAGCTCGAAGCCGGTCGTGGCCGCGGCGAAGCGCTCGACGAACAGCGGCAGCGACTCGCGCTCGTCGTAGGTCGGCACCACGACGATCGTGGTGGCGATGGGTCGCGGTAGGTCGCGGTCCGCTCGATCATCGCGTGCGCGGCGCGTCGGGGCGACGGGCGGCAGTGCCGAGCGCTCGCGGCGCACGAGCACGAGCGCGGCGAGCTCGGCGACCGCGACGGCGAGCAGCTCGGCGGCCAGCGACACGACCCGCAGGGCGATCGCGAGCGCCGCGGCGGCGCCCGCGCCGGTCACGCCGGCCAGCCCCACCGCGAGCACCGCGTCGCGCGGGCCGATCCCCGCGGGCAGCAGCGGCAGCAGCACGCCGGCGACCCAGGACAGCGCGAACGCCCCGAGCAGGACGAAGCCGCGGGGCGCGTCCGGGCCGAGCAGCCCGGAGGCGAGCAGCGCGACGCCCGCGGCGGTCGTCGCCCAGCCGGCGAGGTCGATCGCGATCATCAGCGCGAGCGTGCGCTGGCGCAGCGGACCGGCGACGGCGACGCCACGCCGCGCGGCCCAGCGCGCCAGCCGGTCGCCGAGCCAGGCGGGGCGCAGGGCGAGCGCGGCGGAGCCGACGATCGCCAGCACCACGACGGCGGCGAGCGGGGGACTCACGCCGGCGAGCACGAAGCCGGCGACGGCCGCGATCGCACCCGCGGCGACCGCCGCGAGCTGCTCGTAGCCGGCGGCCGTGAGCGCCTGCGGCGTCGTCGCGCCGATGACGTCGCGGCGGCGCACGCGGTAGGCGAAGCCCATGACGCCGGTCGGCTCGTAGCGCAGCAGGAAGGAGCGTCCCCAGACGCGCAGCGTCCCGATCGACGGTGCGGTCGCGCCGAGGCGGCGCAGCGCGACGCGCAGCGTGAGCGCCTGCAGCAGCGGAGCGACGGCGAGCAGGCCGGCCGATCCGGCGAGCGTCCACGGGTCGATCGACCAGTCCATCGCGGCGATCGCCGCACGCTGCGATGCGACCGTCAGCACGAGGCCGACGAGCAGGGCCAGGCCGGCTACGAGCCGGAAGTGCCGCCACGCCCAACGACCTGCCGACCTGCCCTGGCGCTTCAGCGCATCCATCGCCGCGCTCCTCTCGGTGAGACTTGTTGACCGTTGGTCGACAAGACACCGCAGCGCGGCACGGGTTACACGCCGGCGTGCGTCAGGCCGAGCCGGCGGCGGTCGGCTCGACGACTGACGTGCAGAAGGCACAGCGGGTGGCCGCCAGCGGGATGTCGCTCAGGCACTGCGGACAGGCGTGCGTCGTCGCGTCGGACGGCGTGTCGACCTTGCGCCGCGCCATCAGCGCGTTGACGGGCTTGATCACGAGGAAGAAGACGACCGCCGCGATGATGAGGAACGCGATCAGCGCGTTGATGAACTCGCCGTAGAGGAACTCGCTGCCGTTGAGCCGGAACCTCAGGCCGGAGAAGTCGGGCTGACCGCCGATCGCTGCGATCAGCGGCGTTACGAGATCCTTGACGAGTGCGGTCACGACGGTGCCGAACGCCGTCCCGACCACGACCGCGACCGCCAGGTCGACCAGGTTCCCGCGCAGGATGAACGCTCGGAAGTCCTTCAGCATGGGGTGATCCTCCTCGTGACGATCGGCGCGACGTATCGGGGTGCTGGGAACGTAGCGCTCCCCGGTACCCTCGCCAACCGATGGACCTCTCGCTGTTCTTCGCCGGCACGGCCGGCTCGGTGCCCTCGGCGCGCCGCGGCCTGCCGGCACTGCTGATCCGCCGCGGCGCCCAGCGGATCCTCGTCGACTGCGGCGAGGGGACCCAGCGCCAGCTCATCCGCTCCGTCGGGCTCACCGACCTCACCGACATCTTCATCACGCACATGCACGCCGACCACTGGCTCGGCCTGCCCGGGATGCTGAAGTCCTTCGAGCTGCGCGACCGCGAGCGGCCGCTGACCGTCCACGGCCCGCCGGGCATGATCGCGCTGCTCGAGCGCATGCGCGCGGTCTACGGACGTCCGCGCTACGGCCTGACGCTGCGCGAGCTCGAGACGGGCGAGGCCGTGCGCCGCGACGATCTCGAGATCGTCCCGTTCGCCGTGCGCCACCGCGGCGTCGCCTACGGGTACGCGTTCGTCGAGGACGCCCGCCCCGGGCGCTTCGACGCGAAGCTGGCCGAGCAGCTCGGCGTGGCGCCGGGCCCGGACTTCGGCCGCCTGCAGCGCGGCGAGGTCGTCGGCGGCGTGCATCCGGAGCAGGTCGTCGGCGCGGCTCGGCGCGGCCGCAAGGTCGTCGTCAGCGGCGACACCGCCCCGACCGACGCGGTCCTCGGTGCGGCGGATCGTGCCGACGTGCTCGTGCACGAGGCGACCTTCCTCGAGGAGGACGCCGACCGCGCCGCGCTGACCGGCCACAGCACCGCGCACCAGGCGGCGCGGACCGCGGCCGAGGCCGGGGTCGGTCTGCTCGCGCTCACGCATCTCTCCTCGCGCTACTTCGGTGGGCACGTCGGCGACGAGGCGTGTCAGACGTTCGCGAACACCGAGATCCCCGCCGACTTCGACACGATCGAGGTCCCGTTCGCCGAGCGCGGCGTGCCCGAGCTGTTTCGCTGGGACAAGCAGGCGCAGGCGCCGGAGGCCGAGGCGAGAAGCCGGCGGCGGCCACTCGCGACCGGCCAGCAGACCTACGACTCGTAGGCCTCGAGGAACTTCAGCCAGATCTCGCTGCGCGCCGGGAACGGCGCGACCGCGTGCACGAGGCGCGCGATCGGGACCGCGGCGACGATCGCGATCGTCGCCGCCTGCAGGAAGTCGGACACCTCGGGACCGACGAACGTCGCGCCGACGAGCACGCCGCCCGACCGGTCGACGACGAAGCGGCTCGTGCCGGGCGCGCCCCGGCCGACGAAGCTCCCGCCCGCCGTGCCCGACGTCGGGAGGTCGATCGCCTCGGCCGCGATGCCGGCGTCCAGCGCGGAGGCCAGCGTGTGCCCGACCGCCGCGACCTGCGGGTCGGTGAAGATCACGCGCGGCGAGCGCAGGCCGTCGACCTCGACCCGCTCGTCGCCGGCGCCGAGGATGTTGTCGGCCGCGATCCGCCCCTGGTACTTGCCCATGTGCGTGAGCAGCACGCGCCCGTTGACGTCGCCGATCGCATAGAGCCAGTCGTGGCCGTCGACGCGCAGGGCGTCGTCCACCGCGATCGAGCGGCCGGGCTCGAGGCCGATCGTCTCCAGGCCGAGGTCCGTCGTGTTCGGACGGCGGCCGACCGCGACGAGCAGGCGATCTCCGCTGACCGAGCCGCCGCCGTCGGGGCCGCCCAGCTGCACCGTGATCGTGCCGTCGTCGTCGCGCCGCGCGCGGGTCGCCTGGCGGCCGGTGTGCAGCTCGACCCCGCGCTCGGCGAGCGCCGCCGCCACCTGCTCGCTCGCGAACGCCTCCTCGCGCGCGAGGATCCGCGGGCCGCCCTCGATCACCGCGACCTCAGAGCCGAGCGAGCGCCACGCCTGGGCCATCTCGACGCCGACCACGCCGCCGCCGAGCACGACGAGCCGCCGCGGGACGTCGCTCGTCGTCGTAACCTCGCGGTTCGTCCACGGCCGTACCTCGGCGAGTCCGGGGATCGGCGGCAGGAAGGCGCCGCTGCCGGTCGCGACGACGACGGCCTCGCGCGCCTCCAGCACGAGGTCGCCGACGCGCACGCGGCGCTCGCCCTCGAAGCGAGCGCTGCCGCGCACGATCGTGACGCCGCGCTCCTGCAGCCACGGCAGCTGCGCGGAGTCGTCGCGGTCGTGGACGACCTCGTCGCGGCGCGCGAGCGCCTCGGCGACGTGGACGCCGCCGCCATCGAGCGCCTCGGCGGCGCCGGGCACGCGGGCCACCTCGTCGAGCAGCTCGCCCGGGCGCAGCAGCGCCTTGGACGGCATGCACGCGTAGAAGCTGCACTCGCCGCCGACGAGGTCGCGCTCGACGATCGCGACGCTGCGC
>DASXCR010000246.1:0-6631 GCA_036491075.1 Solirubrobacteraceae bacterium | reverse complement strand
CCCGTGAAGCTCTGGTACCTGTCGAGCTTCTTTCGCAAGGAGAAGCCGCAGGCCGGGCGCTACCGCCAGTTCTGGCAGGTCGGCGCCGAGGCGCTGGGCTCCGACGATCCGGCCGTCGACGCCGAGTCGATCCTGCTGCTCGCGACGCTGCTGCACGAGCTCGAGGTCGGCGACGTGCGCCTGCGTCTCGGCAGCCTCGGCACGCTTCAGGCCCGTACCGCCTATCGCGAGCGGCTGCAGGCGTACCTGCGCGAGCACGAGGACGGCCTGTCCGGCGAGGTCCGCGCGCGCATCGACCTCAACCCGCTGCGCGCCTTCGACTCGAGCGACCGCGCCACGCAGGCGGTCATGGCGCAGGCGCCGCGGCTGCTCGACCACCTCGACGACGCCGACGTCGAGCACTTCGCCGCCGTCTGCGACCTGCTGGACCGCGCGGGCGTGGCCTACGAGGTCGACGCCAAGCTCGTGCGCGGTATGGACTACTACACGCGCACGGTGTTCGAGTTCACCTCCGACAAGCTCGGCGCGCAGAGCGGCGTCGCGGGCGGCGGGCGCTACGACGGCCTCGTCGAGCAGCTCGGCGGGCCGGCGACGCCGGGCTGCGGCTGGGCAGCCGGCATCGAGCGGATCCTGCTCGCCTCGCCGGACGTGCAGGTCGCCGCTCCGCCCGTCGATCTCTACGTCGCGTTCGACGCGCCGGCGCAGCGCGCGGCGGCGTTCGCGGTCGCCGCACAGGCGCGCGACGCGCGCCTCACCGCGCAGCTCGAGCTCGCGGGGCGTTCGCGCAAGGGGCAGCTCAAGCAGGCCGACCGGATCGGCGCCCGGTACGTTGCGCTCGTCAGCGACACGGGGGCGGTACTCAAGGACATGCAGGCCGGAGAGCAGAACGACGTACAGACGGGCGAGATCGTGGCGCGGATCCTGCGCGCGCGGGGGATGTCGTGAAGCGCGCGCCGCGTGCCAACGCGTACCGCGACGCGTGGTGCGGCGACCTCGGCGCCGCGAACGCCGGGGCGCCGGCGCGCGTGTCGGGCTGGGTGCATCGCCGCCGCGACCACGGCGGCCTGATCTTCATCGACCTGCGCGACCGCTCCGGGATCCTGCAGCTCGTCTTCCATCCCGAGCACGGCGCCGAGCTGTTCGCCGCGGCCGAGAGGCTACGCGGCGAGTACGTCGTCAGCGTCGGCGGCGAGGTCATCCTGCGCGAGGCGCGCAACGTCAACCCCGAGCTTCCGACCGGCGAGATCGAGCTGCGCGCGACCGACATGCAGGTGCTCGCCGAGTCGCTGACGCCGCCGTTTCCGATCGACGAGGAGATCGAGCTCGACGAGACGCTGCGCCTGCGCCATCGCACGCTGGACCTGCGCCGCCGGCACATGGTCGAGGCGCTCGTTCTGCGCCACGAGGTCGTGCGGACGATCCGCTCCGCGCTGATCGCCGAGGACTTCCTCGAGATCGAGACGCCGATCCTCACGCGCTCGACGCCCGAGGGCGCGCGCGACTTCCTCGTGCCGGCCCGCAACGCGCCGGGCAACTTCTACGCCCTGCCGCAGTCGCCGCAGCTGTTCAAGCAGCTGCTGATGGTCGGCGGCTACGAGCGCTACTTCCAGATCGCGCGCTGCTTTCGCGACGAGGACCTGCGCGCCGACCGCCAGCCCGAGTTCACCCAACTCGACCTCGAGATGTCGTTCGTCGCGGAGGACGACGTCATCGACGTCAACGAGCGCATGATGCAGCGCGTCTTCGCGCTCGTCGACCTCGACGTCCCACCGCCGCCCTACCGGCGGATGGACTACGACGAGGCGCTGCTGCGCTACGGCTCCGATCGGCCCGACACGCGCTTCGGCCTCGAGATCACGGACGTCTCCGACGCGCTGCGCTCGTCGGACTTCAAGGTCTTCGCCAACGTGCTCGGCTCGGGCGGCGTCGTGCGGGCGATCAACGCGGGCAAGCGCGAGGTGCCGCGCTCGGAGCTCGACGTGCTGACCGACGTCGCCAAGCGCCACGGCGCGGGCGGCCTCGTGTGGGGGTTCGTGCAGGACGACGGCGGCTGGCGCTCGCCGATCGCGAAGTTCCTCTCGGCGCAGGAGATCGCCGCCGTGACCGCGGCGCTGGATGCCCAGCCGGGTGACCTGCTGCTCGCGGTCGCCGACACGGCCGACACGGCCGCGAACGCGCTCGGCGCGCTGCGCCTGGACCTCGCCGAGCGCTGGGACCTCGTGCCCGACGGCCGCCACGACGTGCTGTGGGTCGTCGACTTCCCGATGTTCGCCTACAACGACTCCGAGGACCGCTGGGACGCGCTGCACCACCCGTTCACCGCGCCGACCGGCGACCTCTCCGACCCAGGATCGCTGCGCTCGCGCGCCTACGACCTCGTCGTCGACGGCTGGGAGCTCGGCGGCGGCTCGATCAGAAACCACGACGCCGCCGTGCAGAGCCGCGTCTTCGAGATCATCGGCATGGACGGGGCCGAGGCGCAGCGGCGCTTCGGCTTCCTGCTCGAGGCGCTGCGCTACGGCGCGCCGCCGCACGGCGGGATCGCATTCGGCATCGACCGCATCGTCGCGCTGCTCGCGGGCCGCGACTCGATCCGCGACGTGATCGCGTTCCCGAAGACGGCGAGCGGTTCCGATCCGCTGACGGGTGCGCCGGCGGGGGTCGACGACGGGCAGCTGCGCGAGCTGGGCCTGCGGCTCACCGTCGCGCCGGCGAAGTCGGCGTAACGGCCGACCGCTTCGAGCGCCGGCGCCACTCGCCGCCGGGCTTCGCCCTAGCGGAAGTCGGACGCCTTCATCCAGCCGGTGATCGTGAACGTCGGGTCGCGCTTGTCGCCGTGGACCGTGGCGACGCCGTGAAACCAGCGGCCCTTGGCGCTGCCGTGCGAGACGGTCGAGACATGGTCGATCTTGAAGTGGTCGCCGCGTGAGACCGTGCCGACGAAGCAGCAGCCCGGCCGCTTGTTCTCGATGTAGGCGTGCTTGGCGGTGAGCTTGACCGTCTGCCCGGCATGGGCCGGGCCGGTCGCGCCCGCCACCGGAGCGAGCGCGGCCGCGGCGATCGTCGCGATCGTGGCGGCGGCGGTGAGCGCGGTGCGTGAGCGTGAGTTGAGCATGCGCACACCGTGACACGCGCGCCGCCGCGTTCACGGGCACCCCAGGTGGACGATCGCCACACCCGCGCGGCGCGTCCGGCGGACGTTCGTACGAGGCGGGCGGTCGCGATCTCAGCGCACGGCGCGCCGCTGCCGAGACCCACGGCATGGCTGAGTTCAAGCGTCCCCTGCTGATCGCCGTCGCCGCGGCGGTCGTCCTGCTCGCGCTGATCGTGGCGATGCCCCGACCGCATCCGGTCGCCGTGCGCAACACCCCGCTCGCACCCGTACAGGCGATCCAGAAGGCGCGGGCGGTCTCCGGGCTGTCGGACCAGGCCAACCGTCAGCTGCAGGCCGCCGGCGACGCCGCCGGCCAGTAGCCGCCGCGGTCGCACGGTCCGGCGCGGGCCTCAGCCGCCGGCGAGGTTCGTGGGCGCCGGCTCGTGTCGCGGCGGCGGGTCCTTGCGCAGCAGCTCGGGCACGCTGACCAGGCGATAGCCGCGCGCGCGCAGCTTCGGCACGATCGTGCGCAGCGCCGCGAGCGTGAACGGGCGCGGTCCCGGTCCGTCGTGGAACAGCAGGATCCGCCCGGCGCTCGCGCCGTCCAGCGCGGCCTTGACGATCGACCTCGAGCTCGTCGCCTCGTAGTCCTTCGTGTCGACGCTCCACAGCACCATCAGGATCCGCTCGGCGTGCAGGATGCTCATCGTGTGCGCGTCGAACGAGCCGTAGGGTGGGCGGAAGAGGCGCACCGCGTGGCGGCTGATGCGGGTGATGCGATCCGCCGCGGTGAGGATCTCGCGATCCTGCGCCGAGCGCGTCAGCGACGCCAGCGCCGCGTGGCTCTCGGTGTGCGTGCCGAGCGAGAAGCCGGCCTGCGCCTCCTCGCGGACGGTGTCGGTGTGCTGGTCGATCGCCTTGCCGACGAGGAAGAACGTCGCCGGCACGTGGTGGGCCTTCAGGAACGCGAGCAGCTTGGGCGTGCCCGCGCTCGGGCCGTCGTCGAAGGTCAGCGCCACCTCCTTGCTCGCGGCGCGCCCCTGGGCGATGTAGGGCGCGTAGGCGAGCACCTTGTCGACCGCGTCGTCGTCGCGGTCGAGCGCGGCGCGCAGGCCGGTCGGCGACGGCGGGTTGCCGGGATCGGGCGCGGCGGTGGCGGCGTTGGTCTGCGAGCCCGCCGGCCCCGAGTGGTCCAGGATCACGGCGATGACCGCGATCAGGGCGACCAGCGCCATCACGGCGACGGTGCCGCGCCGCCCACGTACGGCACCGCGGTGCTTCGAGCTGTGTGCCTCCATGTCGCTTGGGCTCCTGACTCGGCGCATCCCTGGAACGCTGCGCCAATCCACGATAGGGGTCGTCGCGGCGGCGGCGCAACGCCTGCATCGCGCCGTGCGCGACCGCCCGATCTAGACTCGTCCGGCGATGCCCGACGAGCGTTTCGAAGACCATCTGCGCCACCCCCGCGGTCGCGGCCGCGAGCTTCCCCGCGCTCACCACGGCGCCGCCGGCGGTGCGGCCTGCGGCGATCTCGTGCGCCTGTCGGTGACCGTCGAGGGCGAGCGCGTTCGCGCCGCCGCCTTCGAGGCGTCGGGCTGCGGCGCGACGATCGCCGCTGCCAGCGCGGCCGTCGAGCTCGCCGAGGGCGCCGGGTTGCTCCAAGCCGCTCGCATCGGCGCGCCGCGGATCGCCGAGGAGCTCGGGGGCCTCAGCGCCGGCAAGCTGCACGCGGCCGACCTCGCGTCCGACGCGCTGCATCGCGCGCTCGGCGCTGCGGCGCGCGCGGACGGCCGGCTCGGCGCGCGGCCCGGCCGCACGCTCGTCGCGATGTCCGGAGGCGTCGACAGCGCCGTCGCGGCACTGCTGAGCGCGGATGAGCCGGGCTGCGAGGTCGTCGCCGTGACGCTCGAGCTGTGGGCCGACCCCGAGAACGACGGCGAGCGGTCGTGCTGCTCGGCGGCCGCCGTCCGCGGCGCGCGCCGCGTCGCGCACGGCCTCGGGGTCGCGCACTTCACGCTCGACCTGCGCGACGAGTTCCGTGCCGGTGTGGTGGCGCCGTGGCTCTCCGAGCACGCCGCCGGGCAGACGCCGAACCCGTGCGTGCGCTGCAACGGCCACGTCCGCCTCGACGCGATGCTCGCGTTCGCCGCAAGCCTCGGGGCCGCCACGCTGACGACCGGTCACTACGCGCGCCGCACGCCCGAGGGGCTGCTGCGCCTCGCCGCCGACCCGGCCAAGGACCAGACGTACATGCTCGCCGCGCTCTCGCGGACGGCGCTCGAGCGGTTGCGCTTCCCGCTGGGCGAGCTCACGAAGCCGCAGGTGCGCGCGCTCGCGGTGCGCGCCGGGCTCGACGTCGCGAACAAGCCCGACTCGCAGGACCTCTGCTTCCTCGCCGGGACGGGCCGCGCGAGCTTCCTCGCCCGCCACGGGGGCATGCGCGAGCGGCCGGGCGACATCGTCGATCGCGCGGGCGCCGTCGTCGGCCGTCACGACGGCCATCACGGCTTCACGGTCGGCCAGCGCCGCGGCCTCGGCGGCGGCTCGCTCGAGCCGCTCTACGTGCTCGCGACCGATGCCCGCGCCAACACCGTCACGGTCGGCCCGCGCGCCGAGCTCGCGACGCGGACGGTGCGCGTGCGCGGGCTGCGCATGCACGGCGCGACGCCGGACGCCGTCCGCCTGCGCTACCGCTCGCCCGCCGTCGGCTGTCGCCTGGAGGGCGACGCCGTCCACCTCGACGAGCCGTTCGACGGCGCGGCGCCTGGCCAGACTGCGGTCTTCCTGGCGGGAGACGCGATCGTGGGATGCGCCACGATCGCGGCGTGAAGGTACCCTCGGCGGCGATGCCCGCGAGCACCGACGAGATCCGCGAGACGTTCCTGCGCTACTTCGAAGGCCGCGACCACAAGCGGCTGCCGTCGGCGTCGCTCGTGCCGTCGGCCTACGACCCGTCGGTGCTGCTGACGACGGCCGGGATGCACCCGCTCGTGCCGTTCTTCCGTGGCGAGGAGCAGCCGCCGCACCCGCGCCTGACGACCGTGCAGAAGTGCTTTCGCACGACGGACATCGACAACGTCGGCAACACCGCGCGCCACCTGACGTTCTTCGAGATGCTCGGCAACTTCTCGATCGGCGACTACTTCAAGCAGCAGGCGGTCGAGATGGCGTGGGAGCTCTCGCTGCACGGCTTCGGCTTCGCGGCGCAGGACATCTGGATCACGGTCTTCGAGGGCGACGAGGAGCTCGGGCTCGGCCCCGACGAGGAGGCGATCACCGCGTGGGAGTCCGTCGGCGTGCCGCGCGAGCGGATCGTCGAGTGCCCGCGCTCGGAGAACTTCTGGCAGGGCGGGCCGACGGGCCCCTGCGGGCCGTGCAGCGAGCTGTACCTCGACCGCGGCGTGGAGTGGGGCAAGGCCGACGACCTGCCCGGCGGCGAGAACGAGCGCTTCCTGGAGTACTGGAACCTCGTCTTCACGCAGTACGACATGGGCACGGACGCGGACGGTCGCACGACGCTCGCGCCGCTGCCGGCGA
>DASXCR010000245.1:0-17388 GCA_036491075.1 Solirubrobacteraceae bacterium | reverse complement strand
AGCTACTTCGACACGACACAACACGGCTTCGAGCGTTTCTTCAAGGAAGCGCTTGCTGCTTCGCGCCGGTAGATGAGCCGGATGGCCCGCAGGCGGATGGCAGAGCTATCCGTCGTTGACGGCCCGTTCGCCGACTGAGCGAGGTCCCGCCCGCGAAAGCTGTGAGGGGCCGATAGCCCGATGACGAGCCGGATGCTGCTGGAGTACGACGGGACGGCGTTCGCCGGCTGGGCGCGACAGCCTGGGCAGCGCACCGTGCAGGCGGAGGTCGAGCGCGTCCTGCGGACGGTCCTGCGCGAGGACGACCTCGCGGTGACGGTCGCCGGACGCACGGATGCCGGCGTGCACGCGTGGGGGCAGGTCTGCTCCTACGAGCACGAGGCGGTCGACCCGCTGCGCCTCAACGCGCTGCTGCCCGACGACGTGGCGGTGCTCGACTGCAACCCCGCGGCCGACGGCTTCGACGCGCGTCGCGACGCCCGCTCGCGGACCTACTGCTACCGCGTCCTGCATCGCCGCGCACGCTCGGTCTGGTGGGGGCAGCGCGCGTACTGGCACGGCTGGGACCTCGATCGCGACGCACTGCAGGCCTGCGCGCAGGCGCTGCCGGGCAGGCACGACTTCACCGCCTTCACCCCGAAGGAGACCTACCACACGCGCTTTCAGCGCGATGTCGCAAGCGCGCAGTGGCGCGCGGACGGCGACCTGCTCGAGTTCTGGATCACGGCGGACTCGTTCATGCGCCACATGAACCGCGTGCTCGTCGGGACGATGCTCGAGGTCGCGACCGCACGGCGCACGCTCGACGACTTCCGCGGCCTGCTCGAGGGGCGCCCGCGCAGGGACGCGGGGGTCACGGCGCCACCGCACGGGCTGGCGCTCGTCTCGGTCGCATACGGCTGAGCCGCACCGCGGAGCGATCGGGCCCAGGCTCTACGATCGGTGGCGCATGAAGGTCCTGCTGACCAACGACGACGGCATCGAGGCCGAAGGACTGCAACAGCTGCGCCGGGCGCTGTTGCGCGTGCCGGGCCTCGAGCTCGTCGTGATCGCGCCGGACGCCAACCGCTCGGCGACCGCGCGCTCGATCACGACGCGCCGGCCGCTGTGGGTGAAGGAGGTCGACTTCGGCGACGGCACGCACGGCTACGCGACGGATGGCACGCCGGTGGACTGCGTGCGGCTCGCGACGCTCGGGCTCGTCGAGGGATTCCGTGCCGAGCTCATCGTCTCGGGGATCAACCATGGCACGAACCTCGGCGACGACATCACCTACTCGGGCACCGTCGCGGCGGCGTTCGAGGGGATCCTGCTCGGGCTGCCGGCGATCGCGGTCTCCCAGCAGGCGGACTCCGGAACGACGGACTTCCGTCCCGAGCACACGTTCGCGTTCGAGCGCGGCGCGCAGTTCGTGGCACGGCTCGTCGAGGAGATCGAGGACGTGCCGCTGCCTGCGGGCACCCTGCTGAACGTCAACTGCCCGGCCGGCGAGGCGCGGGGCGTGGAGATCGCGCGCCTCGGCAAGCGCATCTACCGCGACGAGCTCAGGCTCACCGCGTCCGGCGACGATCGCGCGCAGTACTGGATCTACGGGCCCGATCCCGGCTTCCACGAGGAGGCGGGGACGGACTTCGCGGCGATCGGCGACGGCGCCATCGCGGTGACGCCGCTGCACTTCGACCTCACGGACGTCGCCGGGATGGACGCGCTCGTCACCCACGACCTGGCGCGGCTGCTTCGGCCGATCGTCAACGACCTTCCCTAGCGCACCGATCGCCCGTGTCCGACGCCGACGCCGATCGCCGCCGCGCCGGGCAGCTCCGCACGGAGCTGCACGAGCACGGCCGTCGCTACTACGTCCTCGACGACCCGAGCATCGGCGACGACGAGTACGACGCCCTGCTCGACGAGCTGCGCGCGCTGGAGGCGGCGCACCCGCAGCTCGTCACGCCCGATTCGCCGACGCAGCGCATCGGCGGCGAGCCGGTCTCGTCGCTACCGAAGGTGCGCCACGAGATCCCGATGCTGTCGCTTGCCAACGCGCGCTCGGAGGAGGAGCTGCGCGCGTGGGTCACGCGGATGCGCACCCACCTCGCGCGCGAGGGCATCGAGGAACCGGCCTTCCAGTTCGTCGCCGAGCCGAAGATCGACGGACTCGCGATCTCGCTGCTCTACGAGGACGGCGTGCTCGTCCGCGGCGCGACCCGCGGCAACGGCGAGGTCGGCGAGGATGTCACGCACAACCTGCGCACGATCCCGACGATCCCGCTGCGCATCGCGGACGCGCCGGACGTGCTCGAGGTCCGCGGCGAGATCTACATGGCGCTGAAGGACTTCGCGGGGCTCAACGAGCGCCGCGCAGAGGCGGGGCTCTCGACGTTCATGAACCCCCGCAACGCGGCCGCCGGCACGATCCGCCAGCTCGACCCCAAGCTCGCCCGCGAGCGGCCGCTGTCGATGTGGGCCTACGGCATCGGGCGCCTCGAGGGCCTGCGCTTCGGATCGCACTGGGAGTCGCTGACATGGTTGCGCGAGCACGACTTCCGCGTCAACCAGGACATCCGGCTGCTGGAGACCGAGGACGAGGTCGTCCGGCAGTGCCTGGCCTGGCAGGAGCGTCGCGGTGGGCTGGACTTCGAGATCGACGGCGTCGTCGTGAAGGTCTCCGACCTCGAGCTGCAGCGCCGACTCGGCGTCGTGGGGCGCGATCCGCGCTGGGCGATCGCCTGGAAGTTCCCGCCGACGACGAAGGTCACCGTGCTGAAGGACATCATGTGGAACGTCGGCAAGTTCGGCGACCTACATCCGTTCGCGGTGCTCGAGCCGGTCCACGTCGGCGGCGTGACGGTGAAGCTCGCGACGCTGCACAACGAGGAGGACCTCGCCCGCAAGGATCTGCGCATCGGCGACGAGGTGATCGTGCTGCGCGCGGGCGACGTGATCCCGCAGGTGCTCTCGCCGGCGCCGCACGCCGTCGAGCGCGCGGGCCGCGCCGATCCCCCGCTGCCGCCGGCGCGCTGCCCCTCGTGCGACACGCCGACCGTCAAGCCCGAGGAGGGCGTGTTCACGATGTGCCCGAACCGGGTCTGCCCGGGACGCCAGTGGCAGCTGCTCAAGCACTACGTCTCGCGCGGCGCGATGGACATCGACGGGCTCGGCGAGAAGCAGGTCCACCAGCTGCAGCAGGCCGGCCTGGTCACGACCGCGGCGGACTACTACCGCCTGAAGCCCGAGCAGCTGCTCGAGCTCGAGGGCTACGGCGAGATCTCGGCGAGCCGGATCGTCCAGAACGTCGCGCGGTCGCGCGAGCGCCCCTTCGGACGGGTGCTGTTCGCGATCGGTCTCGAGGAGGTCGGCTTCGTCACAGGACGCAACCTCGCGCAGCGCTTTCGCACGATCGACGCGCTGCTCGCCGCGAGCGCCGAGGAGATCGAGCAGACGCCCGGTGTCGGGCCGAAGATGGCGCTGCGGATCGCCGAGCAGCTCGCGGACGAGCAGATGAGGGCGCTGATCGCCGACCTGCGCGCCGTAGGCGTGCGCATGCAGGAGGAGGGGCCGCCTCCGGGCGAGGGCCCGCTGGCCACCAAGACGTTCGTGATCACCGGCACGCTGCCCGACCTCACCCGCGAGCAGGCGACCGAGCGCATCGAGGCGGCGGGGGGACGCGTGACGTCGAGCGTCTCGAAGAAGACCGACTACGTCGTGGCCGGTGCGACGCCGGGCTCGAAGCTCGAGAAGGCCGAGCGGCTCGGCGTCGCCGTGCTCGACGAGGCCGGGCTGCTCGCGCTGCTGGCCTGAGCGCGGGGACTACTGCGGGCCGGCGCCGCCCGTGGGGGACGACGTCGCGGTCGCGGGCGTGGTCGTCGTCGGCGCGGTGGGTGACGTGGTCGTCGGTGCGGTCACGGCGGGAGCGCCGCCGAGCTGGGCGATCGCCGCCGCGATGCGGTCCTGGATCGCGTGTGCGCCGTTGAAGTCCGAGACGTGGTTCATGAGGACCGCGAACGCGATGTCGCGCCCGCTCACGGTCCGGCAGTAGCCCGCGAGACCGCTGACGTCGTGCAGCGTCCCGGTCTTGACGCGGCAGCGCCGGTAGGCGGCGGTCCCGCGCATGCGCGCCTTGACGGTGCCGGTCACGCCCGCCACCGCGAGCGACGCGCGGAACACGCCGTCGACGTCCGGCTCGTCCATGCGCGCCAGCAGCCGCACGACGTCGTGCGGGGTCGTGTGATCCTTGCGCGACAGGCCGGACCCGTCCACGACGTGCGGGCGCACGCCGATGTCGTCGAGCGTGGTCCGCACGACCGCGGCCCCGCCGAGCGTCGAGCCGCGCGCGCCGTAGCGCGCGCCGAGCGTCTTCAGCAGCATCTCGGCGGCGAAGTTGTTCGACGGGACGTTCGTGAGGCGGATGAGGTCGCGGACGTCCGGCGAGGGCTCGGCCGCGAGCGTCCCGGCCCCGATCGGCGCGCTGCCAGCGCGCGGCTTGCCCGCGCTGCGCACGCCCGCCGCGTCGAGCAGCGCTGCGAAGCGGGCGGCGGCATAGGGCGCGGCGCGCACCTGAGCGCGCCCGCCGAAGATCCCGCGGTCGTAGGCGAGCGCGCTCAGGACGCCGCCGAGGTCGGGGTCATAGCCCGTGCAGCAGCCGGAGCGCAGGCTGTCGAACTCGCTCTCGTCGCCCACGACGGCGCCGTCGATGCGCTTGACGCCGGCCGCCCGCACGGCACGCGCGAGACGCGCCGCGGCGGCATTGCCGAAGAACGGGTCGCCATCGCCGACGAGCACGAGGTTGCCGTGCAGGACGCCGCCGGAATCGAGCGCTGCGCTGCTGACGGCGCTCGTCGCGAGGGTCGTGTTCGGGCCCAGGCGCAGCAGGGTCGTCGCGGTCGTGTAGAGCTTCTCGACGGAGGCCGGCAGGCGGGCGCTGTCGGCGCGCTGCGCGAACAGCCGGCGGCCGGAGTCGAGATCCTCGACGTACAGGCCGGAGGCCGCGGTGGCGCGGGCCATCTGGCGCGTCAGGCTGGCGCTGAGGTCGGCCTCGTCGTAGGCGTTCGCCGGGGCCGCGCCGGCGAGCACGGCGACGATCGCCGGCAGCGTCACGAGAAGCCGTCGCAGAGGGTGGCTCACGGCCGGTTACAACAGCACGCCGACCGCGACGATGCGCCACGCCGCGCGCGCGCCATGCTCGGGCGCCACCCGATCGGACGGCCATGGGCCCGGTGTGACGGCCATAGACTCCCGCCATGGGAAAGGTCGTCAAGCTCGAGCCTCAGCCAGCCAAGGGCCGGCGCCCGAAGTCACGCAGGCCGAAGCGCTCGAAGACGGCGCTCGTGCTCGGCGGCGGCGGCTTCACGGGCGGCGTCTACGAGATCGGGGCCCTGCGCGCGCTCGACCTGCTGACGGTCAACCGCACCGTCAACGACTTCGACGTCTTCGTCGGGACCAGCGCCGGCGCGTTCGTGGCCGCGCTGACGGCCAACGGCGTGCCCCCGGAGGAGATGATCCGCGGCGTCGACGGCCGGCAGACGACCGACTTCCCGGACTTCGAGCTCGGCAACCTGCTGCGGCCGAACGTCGCCGGCTTCGCCAAGAGCGCCGTCACGCTGCCGATCCGCGCCGCGCAGCTCGCCGCCGACGTCGTCTCGAACCTCGGGCAGACCTCGGCGATGGACCTCCTGCTGGGGCTGGCCGACGGACTGCCCGCCGGGGCGTACACGAGCGCCGGGACGGAGCGCTACCTGCGCACCGTGCTCGACCACCCCGACCGCAGCGACGACTTCCGCGACATCGCCGGGGAGCTGTACATCACGGCCACCGACCTCGACACCTGCGAGCGGGTCGTCTTCGGATCGCCGGGCTGGGACGACGTCCCGATCTCGACCGCCGTCCGCGCGTCGACGGCGCTGCCGATGGTCTACGCGCCGGTCAAGGTGCGCGAGCGCGAGCTCGTCGACGGCGGCATCGTCTCGACGACGAACCTCGACATCGCGGTCAACGCGGGCGCGAGGTTCATCGTCGTCGTCAACCCGCTCGTGCCCTACGTCAACGACTTCAAGACGAAGATCCGCACGCTGACGGGCTCGCGCACCCGTCACGTCAGCGACATGGGCTTCCCCCAGGTCGGCTACCAGGCGTTCAAGATGGTCGCCTACCAGCGCCTGCACGAGATGGCGCGCCAGTGGGAGCAGCGCTATCCCGGGGTCGACATCGTGCTGATCGAGCCCGAGCCCGACGACGAGCTCATGTTCCAGACGCCGATCATGAACTACACGTCGCGCGTCGCGATCGCCCGCCACGGCTTCCAGTCGGTGACGACGCAGCTCGCCTTCGGCTATCCACGCTTCCTGGAGATCTGCAAGCGCCACGGCCTCGAGATCTCCGCGACGCGCGTGCGCCACGTGATGAAGCACTTCGAGGCCGAGCAGGGCCGGACGCGCGCGTGGCGCAAGATCCTCGGGCAGACGACCGGCGCGCTGCTGGGGCAGGTCGCCGAGGAGGAGGCAGAGGAGGCCGAGCGCTGACCGCGGGCCGGCGGCGCTTTGCGCCCGGAGGCAGGCCAGCGGGCGGCTGGCGTGCTCCCGCCGGGAGGCGAACGTCCTCTGGCGCGGCTGGCGAGCTACGCGGCGGCGATGGCGAGACCGGCGCGCGCCCGCGGTGCGCGGGCGCGTACGGCCGGATTCTCGCTACAGCTTGACCTTCTCAGGCTCCCGTGCGGCGTCGAGGCTCGTCAGAAAGAGTGTCTTGTCAATCCTGCCCTGGAAGATCGGTACCCCCATCTCCATGCACTTGGAGATCACGTCCCGGCGCTCCAGACCCGATTCGCGCGCCAGTTCCGTGGGGGTGAGGTGATTGGGCATCGGCAGAAACCCTCCTATGTCGTGTGCATCCGTTGTACCACCCGCGGTGGACGGGCTCAAATCGGATTCGGGATGTCGACGAAGAGATGGCGGACCCCGAAGCGCTCCGCGAGCAGGTCGCCGATGCGGCGCACGCCGAAGGTCTCGGTCGCGTAGTGGCCGGCCGCGACGAAGTGGATCGCGTCCTCGGCCGCCTGGTTCATGACGCGCTCCGCCGGCTCGCCGGTGAGGAAGGCGTCATGGCCTTCGCGGACCGCGTCGCCGAGGTAGTCCGCGCCCGCGCCAGAGACGATCCCGATGCTGCGGATGCGCTCGGGGCCCGACAACAACGCGAGCGGCTCGCGGCCGGTCAGCTCCCGCGTGCGGGCGACGAGGTCGCTCGGGGAGATGCCGTCCCCGGCGAAGCGCCCCGAGACGCCGATCGCCATCCCCTTGTGCAGCGCGAACGGCTCGTGCGAGACGCAGCCGAGGCCGTCGGCGAGCAGGGCGTTGTTGCCGACCTCGGGGTGGGCGTCCAGCGGCAGGTGGTAGGCGGCGAGCGCCATGTCGTGCTCGAACAGCAGCTGCAGGCGTCGCTTCGCGGGCGCAGTGAGGGCGAGCGGCGCGCCCGACCAGAAGATCCCGTGGTGGACGATCACGAGGTCCGCGCCCGCCTCCGCGGCCCGCCGGAAGAGCTCGGCGCCGGCCGAGACGCCGGTCACGACCGTCTCGATCCGATCGGGCCCGGGGACCTGCAATCCGTTCGGCCCGTAGTCGCTGAACGCGGCCGGTGTCAAGAGATTGTCTAGGTACCCCAGGAGGTTGGCAAGCACTGAGGCGAACGCTACAGTTCGGCGCCGTCGGAGCTGCCCCGGGAGCATGATGCGACCGCGGCGATAACGCCACTGATTGGGGATGTCATGTCGGCCGTGACCGCCGTCGCGAGACTCGCTGACAAGAGCACGGATGATCTCGCACTCGTCGCCGCCGTGAGGGCCGGCGACGATCGGGCGTTCGAGGTGCTGTTCGAGCGCTATCAGGCTCGCGTCGCGGCCTTCGTGCGCGGGATGCTGCGTGACCACGGGCGCGCCGAGGACGTCACCCAGGAGGTCTTCATCTCCGCGCTACGGCGCATGCGCGAGACCGACCGCGAGATCGCCTTCCGGCCGTGGATCTACGAGATCGCCAAGAACGCCTGCATCGACGCCTTCCGTCGCACGCGCAACGTGCGCGAGGTCTCCTTCGAGGCCGGTGACGCGCTCGGGCCCGCCGATCACGTGCGGATGGTCGCCCCCGGGTCGGCCGCCGACGCCGTCGTCGACGCGAAGCTCGCGATAGCCGATCTGTGCGGCGCGTTCGGCGGGCTGTCGGAGACCCACCACGAGATCCTCGTCATGCGCGAGTTCGACGGCCTCTCCTATCGCGAGATCGGCGAGCGGCTGGGCATGAGCCGTGCGGCGGTCGAGAGCACGCTGTTCCGGGCGCGCCGCCGTCTCAGCGAGGAGTACGAGGAGATCGCGAGCGGGGAGCGCTGCCTGCGCGTGCGCGCCGTCGTCGACGCGCGCGCCGGCCGCGACGTCGGCCTGCGCGACCGCCGCCGCGTGACACGCCACCTCTCGCACTGCCAGCCCTGCCGGCGCTACGCCCACCTCGCCGACGTCGGACTGGGGCCACCTTCGTCGGTGGCCAAGATCGCGGCGTCGCTGCCGGTACCCGCGTTCATGCGGCGGCGCTTCGGCGCCGACGAGGCTGGGCAGCTGCTCGGCAATCACGGCTCGCCGCCCATCTCGTGGTCTCCGAGCGTGCTCGGCAACGTCGATCCGACCACGGTGTCAGGCTGGTCGAAGGCGGCGGCGACCGCGGCGACCGTTGCCGTCGCGAGCATCGGCGCCGGCGCCGCGGTCCACGGACCGCAGGGCCCGGGGCATCGCGTCGCGCGTGCGCCGGGGATCGTCGGGCTGGCACATCACCGGTCGACGGATCTGCTGCGTGTGCGGGCTCTCGGCGGGGTCGCCACGTCCGCCGGCTCCGCGCTCTCGGTGCGCCACCGCGGCGACCGGACGCCGCCTGCCGCGCTGCGCACCGCCCACGCGGGCGAAGCGACCACCAGCGCGACCGTCGGGCGCTCGCCGACGACGGTGACCGCGTCTGCGTCGACGCACGGCGCGCCGACCGACTCGCCGGCCGGTGACGGGTCCGCCGCCGATGGGTCCGTGGCGCCGTCGCGCGCCGGCGCGTCCGCGGACGGTGCCCAGCCGGCCAGGGGGCAGGACCCGGTCAGCCAGCTGCTCGACACGATCGCCGGAGACGCCGACCATGGCGCGAGCTCGCAGCCGTCGCCGCCGGCGGCCAGCCCGCTGTCTGTCGTCGGATCGATCGTCGGCGCAGGAGGCGGCGGGGGTTCCGACACCGGGGGAGGCGCTTCGCCAGACGACGCATCCACGACGACGGCCACATCGGAGTCCGCTGGCGGGGCGACGAGCGACTCGCAGAGCAGCGGTGAGACGGCGCAGCAGGGGACGTCGACGCCGCCCGGCGACACGGGCCTGTCCGCGCTGGGCCGGACGCTGCATGCCGCGACCACGGGCTCGCATTGAGCGACGCCGCCGGGGACCGCGAGCTCGAGCCGTTCACCGATACGGCGCTGTACGCGCTCGGGGCCTACTTCGCCGATCGCCATCCCGATCTCATGGACGATGTCGTGCGTCAGGCCCAGCGGATCGAGGACACGGGCGTGCAGCGCTGGGCCGACGGGCAGGACGTGACCCTCGAATCCGCGCTGCAGACGCTCATAACCGGGCTCGCCGTGCGCTACTACAGGGCGGTCGCGGGCTCGGCATGAGATGATTGGCGTGCATCGGGGCGTGGCGCAGCCTGGTAGCGCGCACCGTTCGGGTCGGTGAGGTCCCCGGTTCGAATCCGGGCGCCCCGATTGCGAGGCTTGGGAGACCCGACCCAGCGCCGTGAAGCACCCGTGAGGCCTGCGGCGCCGCGATGTGACCGACCAGCAGCAGGTTCGCGGGTGCCGCCGTCATCGGACGCGCCAGGTCAGTGCACCGAGAGCCTGCCGCGCATCCCGTCGGCGTAGTGGCCCTTGATGTTGCAGACGAAGACGTAGGTCCCCTTCTTGAGGTCGAACGTGGTCGTCGTCGTCGCGCCGGCCTGCGTCTCGCCGATCTCGCCGACCGAGTTCTTCTCGCTCACGCGGTCCTTGGTGACCTTCAGCGCCCCCGGCGACTTGCTCGTCTTGATGATCACGAGCTCGTGGCGAACCTTGCCCCGGTTCTTGAGCTCGATGCGCACCATGCCGGCCTTCGCGCGCAGGATGCGCGGCGTGAACGCGTAGTCCGTCGCGGTGACCGACACCTTCGGCGGCACCGGCGCGGGCTTGTTCTTGCTGTCGTTCTTCGACGAGCCGCACGACGCGAGCGCGAGGCCTGCGACGACCACGGGCGCGAGAGCAACGAGGCGCAATGGAATCCTTTCGTTGAGGACAGGCGGCGGGCGTCACGGACGCCGGTGCGAGATCGCCACGATCTCGCATCGATCGTCCCAGCGCAACGCCGAGCACGTCGAAGGCGTCGCTGCATGGGCCGCCCGACGCCGCGTGACGGGCGCGCCACGGGCGCACCCCGGTACGGTGTGCGCAGACCGCCCCCAGGAGACCACATCATGTCCGATCTCGCCAAGCGTCCCAGCCGAACTCCCCGCCGTGTGCGGGAGAAGCGCGCGTACCAGCTGCTGCTCGTAGGAGGCGTCGCGAGCGCCGTCGCCGTCGTCGGCTTCCTGCTCGTGCTGTTCACGAGCTTCGGCGCCGGCATCCCGCTCCTCGCCGCGATCGTCGCCGCCGTCTGCTTCGTGGCGTTCAAGCGGATGGTCGCGCCCTGATGGCGACCGCGATCGATCGCGCCGCCGCGTACCCGATGACCTGGCCGGTCGCGTCGGGCTCGCTGATCGTCGGCTTCGCCGTTGCCGACGCGTCCGGCGTGCGGCCGCTCGGCGGCGTCGTGCTCGCCCTCGGAGCCGGCTGGTGCGCGCTGCGCTGGCGCCGGCGCGTCGGGACCGGCCGCATGGCCGCATTGATCGGCGTGTACCTCGTCGCGTTCGCCGGCTCGCACGTCATCGGCCACACCGTCGGCACCTGGCCCGCGGTCCTCATCGCCGCCGCGCTCGCCGGCGG
The DNA here is from genome assembly GCA_036491075.1 of Solirubrobacteraceae bacterium. Classification (GTDB taxonomy): domain Bacteria; phylum Actinomycetota; class Thermoleophilia; order Solirubrobacterales; family Solirubrobacteraceae; genus CADCVQ01. Next base: position 6,378 of record DASXCR010000245.1, on the reverse strand, counting down.
TTCGGCGCTGCTCGTCGCGGACCTGCCCGCGGCGCGCGCGGCCGTCGCGCCCTGAGGCCGGCGCGGGCGGGCGCTCAGCCCGAGCCGGCGATCCTCGCAAACGACGCGGGGTCGGTCGGCGCCTCCGTGCAGATCGCGAGCGCCGACGGACGGGCCGCCAACCCGAGCCGCTCCCACGTCGCGTTCGGCCACTGCTCGCGCAGCGCGAGCAGGCCCGCGACACCCGACGCTCCGGTCTCCCCGCATGCCAGGCCGTCGGACAGCAGCATGCGCACGGCGCGCTCGGCCGCGCGGTCGTCGATCGCGCAGAAGGCGGAGATCCCCTGCGCCATGTCGGGCAGCGCGAGCCGCGAGACCAGGCCGCAGTTCAGCCCCGCCATGACGGAGCGCTGCGGACCCGCGACGAGGACCGGCTCGCCGGCGCGGACCGCGGCGAGCGTGCACGCGGCATCGGCGGGCTCGACGCCGACGAGGACCCACTCCGCCGCCCCGAGCGCGCGCACGACGGCGGACGCGAGCGCGCCCACCCCGATCTGCACGGCGACGAGCGGCGGCACGACCGGCAGCTGCTCTTCGAGCTCGTCGAAGATCGTCGCGTAGCCGTCGGCGATCCAGCCGGGGACCTCCTCGTATCCGGGCCACGACGTGTCGGAGATCACCAGCCGGCGCTCGCCGGCGGCCGCGGCCGACCGCAGGACGGCGTCGTCGTAGCTGCCGCGCACGACCTCGACGTCGGCCCCCTCCCCGGCGATCGCGTCGATCCGCGGCGCTGCGGTGTGCTCGGGCACGAGGATCCGCGCTCCGAGGCCGAGAAGGCGAGCCATCCGCGCGACCGCGCGGCCGTGGTTTCCGTCGGTCGCGGCGACGAGCGTCACGTCGCGCTGCGCCGCCGCGAGCTCGCGCAGCTCGGCGAACGTCGCGGCCGGCGCGTCGCGTCCCGCGCGGCTACTCAGCGCCCGGCAGATCGCCCACGAGGCGCCGAGGATCTTGAACGAGGGCAGGCCGAAGCGCTGCACCTCCAGCTTCACGACGAGCCGCTTCAGGCCGAGCTGGCGTGCGACGCCGGTCGCCTCGGCAAGCGGGCTCGGCTCGTAGCCGGGCATGCTGCGGTGAAAGCGCGCCGCTCGCGGGTCCGCCGGCGGGCGTGCGGTCGCAGGCACGATACGACCGCGGTTGTCGAGGTAGTCGCGCAGGCTCGATGCGGCCATCGGCGAGACCGTACGCGACGGCGCCCTGAGGGCCCGGCATCGGCGGTGCCTTGCGCACGGCACGCTGTGTGACGAGTGTCGCTCGCGGCCGGATCCGCGCGGTTAGTGTTGGCCGATGGAGTCCGCCTACGACGCGGTGGTCGTCGGCTCCGGGTTCGGCGGAGGCATCACGGCCTGCCGCCTGGCGGAGCGGGGCCTGCGCGTGTGCGTGCTCGAGCGCGGCCGGCGCTTTGGCCCCGGCGACTTCCCCGATCGCCCGGCGCAGGCGCCGCGGATGTTCTGGCACCCGCGCCTGAACCCCGGCGGCTTCTTCGATCTGCGGATCATGCGCGACGTCGCGGTCCTGACCGGCGCCGGCGTCGGCGGCGGGTCGCTGGTCTACGCGAACGTCCAGCTGCGCGCGCCGGACGACGTCTTCGACGACCCGGCCTGGCCCGCCGGGATCGACGCCAGGGTCCTGCGCCCCTACTACGACCGCACCGAGGCGGCCCTGCAGCCGCGCGAGACGCCCGCCGATCCGGCGCTGCCGAAGGTCCGCGCGTTCGACGCGATGGCCGCGCGCGCCGGCTACGCATCCGAGCGGCTGCCGATCGCCGTGCACTTCGGCGAGGACCGCCTCCACCCGTTCAGCGGCGCGTTCCAGCAGGGCTGCGAGAACCTCGGGCGCTGTGACATCGGCTGTCCGCGCAACGCCCGCAACACCGTCGACATCACGTACGTCGCCCGTGCCGAGCAGCACGGCGCCGAGGTCTTCCCGCTGCACGAGGTGCACACGATCGACGCGCCGCCGCACGACGGCGGCCCGTGGCGGGTCGGCTTCCGCGACCTGCAGTACCGCATCGACGGCGAGGTGACGGCGCCGCTGCTCGTGCTCGCCGCGGGAACGCTCGGCTCGTCGCGGCTGCTGTTGCGCAACCGCCGCCGGCTGGCGCGCCTATCGCCCGCGCTCGGGACGCGCTTCAGCGGCAACGGCGACGCTCTCGCGCTGGCGATCGATCCGCAGGAGCCCGCGGTCGCCGGCGCGCGCGCGGACTTCGGACCGACGATGACCAGCCGCATCGACCTCGACGCCGAGCAGCAGCTGATGGTCGCCGACGGCGGGCTGCCCACGAGCTTCGGCGGCCTGCTGCAGATCGTCCGCGGGGTTCGCGCGATCACGGGCCTCGGCCGCGTCGCGCTGCACGCGAAGAACGTCGCGGCGAAGGTCGGGCTCTCCGATCGCCACGTCACGCATCGCAACATGACGCTGAAGGACCGCACGCCGATCGCCGACACGCTCGTGTTCCTGAACCTCGGCCGCGACGCGGCGGACGGCCGCATGCGGCTGACGCCGCTCTTCGGGTGCTTCGACATCCGCTGGAGCAAGGACGCGAGCGCGGCGCTGTTCGAGCGCATGCGCCGGATCGCCGGGGAGCTCGCGCAGGCGGCCGGGGCGGGCTCGTTCTTCGCACTGGATGCCGGCCCGCTGGGCAAGTTCATCACCGTGCACCCGCTCGGCGGCTGCCCGATGTCCGACGACCCGCGGACCGGGGTCGTCGACGAGTACGGCAAGGTCCACGGCTACGACGGGCTCTACGTGCTCGACGGCTCGATCGTGCCGACCGCGCTCGGGGTCAATCCCTCGAAGACGATCGCCGCGCTCGCCGAGCGCGGCGCCGAGCGCCTCGCCGCCGAGTACGCACCGTCATGACCGCGCCGTCGTTTCAGGTCCGCAAGACCTGGCGCAACCATCTCGGCAACCAGTCGATCGATCCGCTGCGGATCTACGCCCCGCAGACGATCGACGAGGTCGTCGCGATCGTCCGCGCCGCCGAGCAGGCGGGGGTCTGCGCCCGCGCGGTCGGCTCGGGCCACTCGTGGTCGGACGTCGCGCTGACCGATGGCTTCCTCATGCGCACGAACCGGCTGTCGCGCGCGCCCGCGCCGGAGCCGGACTTCCTGCGCGCCAAGTGGCAGGGGCGCACGCTCGTGCGCGCCGAGGCCGGCATCCGCCTGAAGGAGCTCAACGCGTACCTCGATCGCGAGGGGCTCGGGCTGTCGCAGATGGGCGGCTACGACCACCAGACGGTCGCCGGCGTGATCTCGACGTCCACGCACGGATCCGGCATGCGCTACGGCCCGCTCAACGACTTCGCGCACTCGCTCGACATGGTCGTGTCCGGCGGCGCCGTCGTGCGCGTCGAGCGTGCGGACGGCCCGACCGATCCCGTCGCCTACGCGGCGCACCACGGCCCGGCGCGCTCGCTGATCCAGGACGACGACGTCTTTCGCGCCGTCAGCGTCGGCATCGGCTGCATGGGAATCGTCTGCACCGCCCTGCTCGAGGTCGAGGCCAGGTACCACCTGCGCGAGGTGCGCGAGCTGCACCCGTGGGCGAAGGTCAAGGCGGATCTGCGCGACGGCGCGGTGCTGCGCGACAACGACCACTACGAGCTCGTCTTCAGCCCGTACCGGCGCAAGCACGCGTACGCGTGCCTCGTCACGACGCGCAACCGAACGGCCGACCCGCGCAACCGGCCGCTGGACAAGCGCACGCGCAACTGGCTCGTCGAGCTCGCCGCGACGCTGCCGATCACGCCGCGGCTGCTGAACCTGATCCTGCGCCTGAAGCCGAGCCTCGCGCCGTTCATGATCGAGACCGCGATGACCGCGCTCGTCAAGGACGAGTACGACGAGGTCAGCTTCAAGGTCTTCAACATCGGCAACGCGAACCTCGTGCCCGCGTACTCGGCCGAGGTCGGCGTCCCGATGGACGGCCGCCACATCGAGGCCGTCGAGCGCGTCTTCGCGGTCGCCGAGCGCCGCCGCAGCCTCGGGGACGTCTACCAGAGCTCGCCGATCGCGCTGCGCTTCGTGAAGGCCTCGCCGGCGTTCGCCTCGATGATGCACGGCCGCGACACGATGATGATGGAGCTCATCCAGCTCAGCGGCAACGACGGCGGGTACGAGATGCTCGGCGCCTACGAGGAGGCGCTCTACGACCTCGGCGGTCGTCCGCACTGGGGCCAGGTCAACGCGCTGACCGGCAGCCACGGCCTCGTCGCCTCGATGTACCCGCGCTGGGAGGACTGGCTCGCGGTGCACCGGCGGTTCAACGCGTCGGGCGTCTTCGACAGCCCGTTCTCGCGTCGGGTCGGGATCGCGCAGGACCGGTTCACGCCGTAGCGGCGGGCCGGGTGCCGCCAGCCCGCAGGTCGGGCTGCCGACGGTTCTCCTGTGCGCCATCCCGACCGGGGTGGTACGTTTTGGGCGGCCTAAGTAGGATGACCTAAGTAGGGCAACCTAAAGCGGAGGAAACGGTGCTGCCGACATTCGTGATCGGCCTGCGAGAGGGCGTCGAAGCCGCACTCATCGTGGGCATCATCGCCGCGTTCCTGCGCCAGGATCCGCGCGGTCGCGGTGCGCTGAAGTTCATGTGGATCGGCGTGGTCGCCGCGATCGGCATCTGCGTGGCGGCCGGCGTCGCGCTCGAGATCCTCAACCAGGACCTTCCGCAGCGCCAGCAGGAGGGCCTGGAGACGATCATCGCCACGTTCGCCGTCGGCGCGGTCACGTTCATGATCCTCTGGATGCGCAAGCACGCGCGCACGATCAGCAAGGATCTGCGTGCGAGCGCCGCCGGGGCACTCGCCTCCGGTACGACCGGCGCGCTCGTCGGCATGGCGTTCTTCGCCGTCATCCGCGAGGGCCTCGAGACCGTCGTCTTCCTGCTCGCCGTCTTCCAGAACTCCGACAGTCCCACGAGCGCCGGCATCGGCGCTCTGCTCGGCATCCTCGTCGCGGTCTGCATCGGCACCGCGATCTACCGCGGCGGCGTGAAGCTCAACCTCGCGCGCTTCTTCCGCATCACCGGCGTCGTGCTCGTCTTCGTCGCGGCCGGGCTCGTCGCGAGCGCGCTGCACACCGCGCACGAGGCCGGCTGGCTGACGGTCGGCCAGCAGCAGGCGTTCGACCTGCAGTGGCTCGTCGTGCCGGGCACGTGGACCGCCTCGCTGCTGACCGGGATGCTCGGCCTGCAGCCGTTGCCGGTGGTCGCGGAGGTGGTCGGCTACGTCGTCTACGCCGTCCCGATGCTGCTCTTCCTGCTGCTGCCCGACGCGCTGCGCGCCCGCATGCGGCGCGGCTCGATGCAGTCCGCGACGACCGCCGTGCTGCTCGTCCTCGTCGCCGGCGTGCTGCTCGCCGCCTGCGGCAACGCCGACAAGACGGTGGCCGGCGCGAAGCAGGTCGCGATGAAGCTCACCGATGCGGGCTGTGACCCGGCGAAGATGAAGCTCGACGCCGGGCCCACGACATTCGAAGTGACCAACGGCGGCACGGCGCGCGTCAGCGAGTTCGAGCTGCTCGACGGCTCGACGATCCTCGGCGAGAAGGAGAACCTCGCCCCCGGCCTGAAGGGCGACTTCACGCTCACGCTGCAGCCGGGCAACTACACGCTGTCGTGCCCCGGCGGCCAGACGACGGCCACCGGCGACCTGACGGTCGGCGGCAGCAAGGTCGCCGCGAGCTCGGACAAGCGCCTGACCGCCGCGGTCACGGGCTACCGGTCGTACGTCAAGACGCAGGCCGCGCTGCTGCGCAAGCGCGTGGCGGTGTTCGCCGCGGCGGTGAAGGCCGGCGACACCGCGAAGGCGAAGTCGCTGTTCGCCGCGGCGCGCTTCCCCTACGAGGCGATCGAGCCGGTCGCCGAGAGCTTCGGGAACCTCGATCCGAAGATCGACGCGCGCGTCAACGACGTCGCCGAGGGCGACAGGTGGACGGGCTTTCACCGCATCGAGCAGACGCTGTGGCAGAAGGACACGACGAAGGGGATGGCCTCGTACGCCACCGGGCTCGTCGCCGACGTCCAGCACCTCTACACGCTCGTGAAGAAGGAGACCTACCAGCCTGACCAGCTCGCCAACGGCGCGACGAGCCTGCTCGACGAGGTCTCCAAGTCGAAGATCACCGGTGAGGAGGATCGCTACTCGCACACCGACCTGTCGGACTTCGAGGCCAACGTGAACGGCGCGCAGACGGCGTTCGGGCTGCTCGCCCCGGCGCTGCGCGACAAGAACGCGGCGCTCGTCTCGAACATCGAGAGGCGCTTCGCGGCGGTCCAGTCCGAGCTCGCGCGGATCAAGGTCGGCGGCAGGTACCCGAGCTATGAGACCGTCGGCCAGGCGCAGCG